>JBBQSQ010000134.1:0-12437 GCA_038213745.1 Cytophagales bacterium | reverse complement strand
GTGCACCCCAATGCCAACGGCCAGAAAATTCTGGCCGAAAACGTGTGGGCCGTGCTTCAGCCCCTGCTGGGGCAGCCGGCGGCGGCGTAAGCGGCTGCCCGGCTTCCGGAGTCAGGCCCAAGCCGTATCACACCACAATGGCCGGCGCACCGGCTTCCAGCTCAGGGTCGGCAAAAGGCAGAATGAGGTTTACCATAACCATCGCAACAGCGGTTTAAAGCCAAATGATTCAAGTGCCTACAGTGCCTCAAACTGCCGCAGGAAGCGCATGTCATTCTCCGTGAACAGGCGCAGGTCCTTAATCTGGTACTTGAGCATGGCAATGCGCTCGATGCCCATGCCCCAAGCGTAGCCGGCGTATTTCTCGGGGTCGATTTTGGCGTTTTCGAGCACGGCGGGGTCCACCATGCCGCAGCCGCCGATTTCGACCCAGCCCGAGTACTTGCAGATGTTGCAGCCCGCGCCCTTGCAAATCAGGCAGGTGATGTCGATTTCCGCGCTGGGCTCGGTGAAGGGGAAAAAGCTGGGCCGGAAGCGGATGTTGATATCGGCCCCGAACAGCTCTTGCACGAAGTAATATACCGTCTGCTTGAGGTCGGCGAAGCTCACGCCTTCGTCAATAAAAATGCCCTCCACTTGATGAAACATCATGTGTGCCCGCGCCGAAATGGCCTCGTTGCGAAACACCCGCCCCGGCATCACCCGGCGGATGGGCAGGGGCTCGGTTTCCATCACGCGCACCTGCACGGTGCTGGTGTGGGTTCTTAATAGGTTATGAGGGTGAGAGGGTAGGGGGGTAGGAGGGGTTTCTGCTAGGGTAGGGGGGTAAGAAGGTAAGAGGGCAGGAGGAATTTGATTCTCTCCCTCATACACTCCTACCTTCTTACCCTCATACCCTTTTAAAAAAAAGGTGTCCTGCATGTCCCGCGCCGGGTGGTTTTCGGGGAAGTTAAGGGCCGTAAAGTTGTGCCAGTCATCCTCGATTTCCGGCCCTTCGGCCACCGCGAAGCCAATGCGGCCGAAGATGCGCAGCATCTCCTCGCGCACCAGCATCAGCGGGTGGCGGGTGCCCAGGGCATTGGGCACGGGGGGCAGGGTGTAGTCGAAATCGGGGTTGGCGGGGGTGTTGTCGGTAGCGGCTTCGGCGGCCTGCTGGGCCTCGTCGAACAGCGCCTGGGCCTGTTGTTTGAGGGCGTTGAGCTGCTGACCCACGGCGCGCTTCTCGTCGGTGGGCACGGTCTTGAGCTGGTCGAACAAATCGGCCAGCCGGCCCTTACGGCCGAGGTAGCTGATGCGGAACGCATCGAGGTGGGCCGCGTCACTCAGGTCGGCTGCCGTAATTTCGGCCGTCAGAGCGGCAATGGAGTCCTGCATCATAGTGCCACAAAGTTACGGCAATGCGCGTTGCCCCCTGCCGAACGTTTCGCGTATGCAAGGGGTTAGTCCTTATTCTCAACCTATTCTTTTTTTGTGATGAAAAGCTTCTTCTTCCTGCTGCTGCTTTCGGGCGGGCTCGCTACCAGCGCTTCGGCCCAATCGGGGTGGGGCACGTCCGATTCCTGGGATGCCCCGGCCAAGAAATCAACCAAAAAAGCGCCGGCCAAAACCGGCAAGTCCCAGTCGGCCAGCCAGGATAAGGCCCTGAATAACAACGGAGCCATGGCCCCCGAGGCAATGGCCCCGGCCACCGCCCCCGAGCCGGCCCCGGCCCCCGGCGGCTTTGCCCCTGCTGGCGGCGGCGGTAGCAGCGCAAATGGCAGCGGGGGGATGTCGGTAGCGCCCGGTACCCCGGTTATGATGCAAAGCGGCCGCAATGTGCTGCGCGACGAAGCCATTGCCACCCGGGAGCGGCGCATGCGCCACCAGGCCGGCAAGCCGGCGGCCGCGGTCCCCGCGCCGGCCCCGGAGCCCATTGCTGCCCCGGCCCCCGCCTCAGCGGCTCAGATGGACGCCGCCAGCGCAGCGGGCACGGCCAGCAACGGCGGCATGAGCGCTGGCCCCAAAAAGACCAGCATGGCCCCCAAAGCCAAACCGGCTAAAAAAGCGCCTGCCGCCCCCACTGGGTGGTAAGCAGCCGCTACGCTGGTTGGATTTAACCAGCTTGCAGCGGAGGATTGCCAAGCGCAGAAGCGAGTGATTCCAACGGCCTGGCCGGTCCACTTTTTGGTGGGCCAGCCGGGCCGTTTTGCGTGGGCAGTGGCGTGGTGCTGGCGGGGAATTAAGGCCGAAAAACCACTGGCCGACCCATTTGGTGCGGAGTTTCGTGTGTGTTCAGCTTGCTTTTTACGTATCTACTGGACGCGGCTAATTAGCCGGACCCAATCCTCTTTTCCACATTCGTATGTTTCGTCTCCTAATGCCCTGCCTGCTGGTGCTAGCCATTGCGGCCGAAGCCACGGCCCAAACCGTGCCCGCCCGCACCAAAACGACTAATCCCACTACCCGCCGCGCAGCTCAAAAGGCCCCTGCTACCGTGCGCAAACCCACGGCGGAACCCGTTGCCGCCACGGATGGCCGCGCTGGTACTGGCCCCGCCGACGGTGGAGCCGTGGATTCTTCAAAAAGCACCGATGGCCAGAGCCAGAGCATCTACGCTGCCCCGGGCATGCCCATCATTGTCAATCCCAAGAAAGTGCAGGGCTACGATGGCCCGGCTCCCACCAAGGCCCCTGCCAACACCACGCTCACGCCCCGATAAGCCCGGCGTTGGTCGATGAAACGGCCCGGCTGGTACGCATTCTTGCGCCAGCCGGGCCTTTTTGCAGGCGTGGTGGGAAGGAAGTTGGAAGTTGGCACACTTTTCGATTTGTAGCCCTACAACAACGCAAACAAGCTTTTTCTTCTCACCACTTACCGCTTCCGCCATGTTCCGCTCCATCCTTACCCTCGCCCTGTCGATGTTCTTGCTGGCCGAAGCCAGTGCCCAAACCACGCCGGCCGCCACCGCCCGCAAAACCACCAAAGCGGCCAAGGCTTCGGCCCGTACCGCCGCCCGTACCGCCAAGAAAGCCCGCCGCGTCGCCCTCAAAACGGCCCCCGCCGCGGCCCTTGCCAACGACGGCTGGCCTCCTCTCGATGACACCCAAACCGCCGTGGCATCTGCCGACAACGGCGGCTGGAACACCAACGCCCCCGCGGCCAGCACGTCGCGCGGCGAAATCGATAACCAAAACGTATACGCCGCCCCGGGCATGCCCGTGCACGTGCGCACCGGCAACGGCCTGGTCCCCTACAGCGTGCGCCCCGCCCGCAAGCCAGCCAGCCAGCAAACCACGCTCGGCAACTAATGCCGGAGCCTGATTCAGGCAAGACCAACGCCTAGTACCTCCGGTTCTGCATCGGCTTCCATTGTTGCGCTACACCCTCCGAGGGCAGTTATGCGTATGATGGGAGCCGATGCCGTTTCGGGCCTTAGTGCCGCCGCCCGTCCGTTTCTTCTTTACTAACTGCTATTCCCTAAACTATATGCTCCGCTACCTTTTCCCTTCGCTGCTACTGCTCACTTTTGTCGTGGCCGATACCAGTGCCCAAACCAGGCCCCGCGCGGCCCGCAAGAAAGTGGCGGCCTACTCTACCCGCGGCCCCCGCAAAGCGCCCAACATCAACCCGCACACCGGCAAGCCCTACGGGGCCGGCGTATCGCAGGACATTAAGGACGGCACGGCCTACCTGGCCCCCGGCGTGCCCATGCGCAAGCAGGAAGGCTACCGCGCCAACGGCGGCTACAACGACAACCGCACCCCGCGCCCCAAATACACCAAGCCCGCCAACAGCTCCTTGAGCCGCGACAACAGCGCCCCGGCGGCCCCAGCCAAAACCAAGCGCAACTGAAAAAAGGCGGCGGCAGGTGCCCAAGCACCTGCCGCCGCCTTTCAGCTTATCATACGCCTGTTGCTATTCGGCGACGGCTTCGTAATACAGCGTGCTGCAGTTTTCGGGCCGGAGCACGCTATGGGCAGCCGTGCGCACATCGGCCACGGTCACGGCCTGAATGCGGCGGCTTTCGTCGTTCACCAAGTTGGCATCGCCTTGCAGCTTGCTGTAGGCCAGGTTTAGGGCGCGGTGCAACAGGTCAATCTCGCCAAAAACCAGGCTGCTTTCGGCCTGGTTTTTTACTTTTTCCAGCTCTTGGGCGTCCATGTCGCCGGCCAGAAATTCGGCCACTACGGCTTCTACGGCGGCATCGGCGGCTTTCAAATCCACGCCCTCGTTCAGCTTGCCGCTGATGACGAGCAGGCCGGGGTCGAGCGAGCCGGTGACCGACGAAGAAATGTTGTTGAACAAGGCCAGCTCCTTCACCAGGCGCTGGTGCAGGCGCGCCGATTTGCCGTGGCCGAGCACGTCGCTCATCAGGTCCACGGCGTGGTAGCGGTCGTCGCCGCGGGCGGGCATGTGGTAGGCTTTGTAGAGCGCCGACAGGGGCACGGGGGCCGTGGCCGTGTGGTGCCGGGCTTCCTGCTGGGCAGGCTCCTGCGGCAGCTGGCGCTGGTAGGCCGGCCCACCGGCAATGGGCCCGAACCACTTTTCGGCCAGGCGGCGCACCTCGGCTTCGCTCACGGCCCCGGCCACCACCAACACGGCGTTTTGGGGGGCGTAGTGCTTCTGGAAAAAGCCGCGCACGTCGTCCATTACGGCGTTTTCAATGTGCGAAATTTCCTTGCCAATGGTGTTCCACTGGTAGGGGTGGGTGCGGTAGGCGAGGGGCTTGAGCTGGAGCCACACGTCGCCGTAGGGCTGGTTGAGGTAGCTCTGCTTAAACTCCTCCACCACCACTTTGCGCTGCACTTCGAGGCCGTTCTCGGAGAAGGCCAAGTTCAGCATCCGGTCGCTTTCGAGCCAGAAACCGGTTTCGAGGTTGGCCGCCGGCAGCGAGAGGTAGTAGTTGGTGACGTCGGCCGAGGTGAAGGCGTTGTTTTCGCCGCCCACGCGCTGCAAGGGCTCGTCGTAGCTCGGAATATTGACGGAGCCCGAGAACATGAGGTGCTCAAACAAGTGCGCAAAGCCGGTGTGGTCGGGGGCTTCGTCGCGCGAGCCCACGTCGTACATCACGTTGAGCACGGCCATGGGCGTGCTGAAATCTTCGTGCACAATGCAGCGCAGGCCGTTGTCGAGGGTGAATTCGGTGAAATGAATCATGGGAGGTAAATCAGCGGAGGCCAAAGGTAAGAAACCAGTCCGGCGCTACTAACCGACCAGCGGCCCGCCCGGTTCGGCCGCCGGGGCACAACGTTGGGGGGAATTTGTGCTGCCCTTCCCGTTACCTGCTCAAAACTGCCCGCGCACGCCCAGCTGCCACACCCGGGCCACGGGGTAAGCGGCGGCATCTTGTCCGGCTTGCAGGGGGGCGGCCCCGCCGCTGCTCACGTTGGGGTCGAAGCCGCGGTAGCTGCCGGTCACGAACAGGTTTTGGCCGCCCACCCACACGCTGATTTTGCGGCTTTCCTGCTTGTGTACCTCGTAGGACAAGGTGAGCTGGGAGAGGCGCAAGTGGTTGCCGCTGGCCAGGGCCTGGTCGTTGGAGTAAAATGAGGAAGTGGCCCCCGGCTGGGGCACCGAAGTATTCTGGTGAGCCGGGGTCCAATAGTCGAGGACACGCACGGAGCTGTTGGTGGTGCCGGTGGGGGTGTCCAGGGTCAATAGCGTCTGGTTCATCAGCTGGTAGCCAAACAGGCCGTCGAACTGGGCGTCGAGCTGAAAGCGGTGATAATGCAGCTGCTGATACAGATTGAGGGTGTAGCGCGGCAGGCCCTGGCCCTGGTAGGCACCGTCGGCGTAGTCTATCCGGCCGTCGTTGTTGCGGTCGCGGAAGCGCCGTTGGCCGGCCTGGGACGAGCCGGCCGGGTAGGTGCCGTCCTGTTGGAATACGAAGAAACGGCCCACGGGCTGGCCCACTTCCAGGCCCGGCAAGTTGTTGGTGCCGCCAAGGGTAGTGCCGGAATTAATTTCCGTTACCTCGTTGCGGGTGGTGGCGGCCGCTAGCTGGGTGGTGGCGGTGAGGGCTCCCAACTGCCAGGTGCCGCCCAGGGTGAGCTCAAGGCCGCGGTTTAGCAACGCTACATCGGGCGCATAATAAACGTCGCTGAAGCCGCCGCCGGTCGACAATGCCAGGGTGAGCAGGGCTTGGGCGTGGCGGGTGCGGCGCTGGTAAGCGGCGGCATCCAGGGTGAAGCGGCCGCCGAACAGGCCCAGGCGCAGGCCGGCGTCGTATTGGCTGGTGCGGTCGGGCGCGAAATACTAGGTGCTGGTTTGCCCCGTGCCGGCCCGCAGCGTAAGCTCGCTCAGCCCGGTGGCATTGGCTAGGAAGGCTTCCTTGTGCAGGTGCCAGCTCAGCTGCGCCCCCGGATACCAGTGAAAGAGGTTGCGGGAATAGTCGTCGTTGAAAACAAAATCGGTGCGCAGCGAGGCTTGCACCTCGTAGCGCCCGGCGTAGGTGTAGCCCACCCGGGCCGCCGGACTGTGCAGACCCGTGGGGCTTTCCCAGGTTTCCTGATAGTAGCTAAAGCGCGTTTGGCCGCCGTACCCGCTATACTCCTTCCGTTCGAGCTGGCGCTTGAACTGCTGCCGCTGGTAGCTGAGCGTGGCCGTGAGGGCGTGCTGGCGGCCATAAGTGTGCTGGTAATGCAGCGCGGCATCGGCCACCAAGTTGTGGGAGTTGGTGGTCGAAGTCGAGCTTTCGACCAGGTGGCGAGCAGCGCTGGTGAAGTCCTCGGTCGCGTAGCCCAGAGACCGGACATCGGCCTGCTCGCGGCTGCCGTACGCGGTCAGCTGCCAATCGGTATTAAACTGGTAGGTGGCGCTCAGTTGCGCGAGCAGGCGGCGGGTGCGGGGGGCGGCGGCGTAGTTGTCCCGCTCAAACAGCGGGTTGGGCGCGAAGCGGCCGGAAACTGCATCCGGCCGCGCGACCGGCGCGCCCAGCAGGGCACCTTGCAGCAGACGGTCCGCGTCGGGCTCGCTGCCGGCGTAAAACTGGTCGGTTTGACTGACGCTGGCCTTCAGGCCGATGTTCAGCTTGGTAGTTACCTGCTGGTCCAGGTTGGCGCGCAGGTGGTAGCGGTTCAGGCCCGAGGCCACCACCACGCCGGTTTGGTGGAGGTAATCGGCGGCCACGTAATAGCTGGTGTGGTGGGTGCGCCCGTCCACGCTCAGGTTGTGGCTTTGGATGCCGGCCGTCCGCAGCACCTGGTCCTGCCAGTCGGTGCTGGGCAGGCCGTCGGTGGTGGGGTAGGGTGCTGGCTGGCCGTAGTACGTGGCCGCCTGGTTGGCCAGCCGGGGATATTGCCCGGCGTCTAGCAACTCGTAGCGCTGGCGCACCTGTTGCACGCCCCCCCAGCCCGCGTAGCGCATCCGCAGGGGCTGCGGCCGCGCCGCGCCGTCGGCCCCGCGCCGCGTGGTGATTAACACGACGCCATTGGTGCCTTGCGTACCATAGCGGGCCGTGGCCGCCGCGCCCTTTAGCACTTCCACCTGGGCCACGTCTTCCACCGGGATGTCTAGCAGCGGGTTGGCGCTGGGCGTGTTCGGCGTTACAGCCGCGGCGTTGCCCTGGCCACGGGAGTAGAACGCGCTGGCGCTGCTCCACACTTCGGGGGGCGTTTCGGTGTTGTATACCGGTACGCCGTCCACCACATACAAGGGCTGGCTGTAGCCCGTCACGTTGGCGATGCCCCGGATGCGCACGGTGCTCCAGGCCCCCGGCGCGCCGGAGTAGGGCGTCACCTGCACGCCGGCTACGCGGCTCAGGGCCAGCTGCACAGTGGTGAAGACGGGGTTGTAGTTGTAGGCGCGCGCAGTGCCGGCAACACTGTCGAAAGGGGCAATGATTTTAATAACACGCTCCCGGCTGGCCCCTAGGAGGGTATCGGCGGAGGGTGGCGCAGCAATAGGGGGTTGTTGGGCGTGGGCAGCCGCTGCCAGCAGCAAGGGAAAGCTAACGGGTAGAATTCGAAGCATTGCATTGGTAATTAAGAACGGAAAAGATGGGCGCGAAGGTAAAGGACAGCGCGGGCCCAGGCATTGCCTCACAGGCAGTTTCGGAAACTGATGGCGCAAGGCTGCTGCGTGCAATCACCAGCAGCTTACTACCTTGCACGCAGGCTCGCCGCCGGCCTTCCGCTCCTCGGCCTAACGCGCGTAATCTACTCCTTGCTATGATGGCCAAACGCCTGCTCCCGCTCCTGTTCCTGCCGCTGCTCCTGAGCTGCGAAGACGCCTCCGACAAGCTATTTCCCCAGCCGCGCCCCGTGCAGTTGCCCGCCGAAACCCGCGTGGGGGCCAACACCTTCGGCTGCCGGGTGAACGGCGACGTGTGGGAGGCCAACAACACCAGCACGCTGGCCGGCACGGTGCTCACGCCCAACGTGTACTATAAAAATGGGGAGCTGCGCGTCGATGCATTCCGGCGCTTGCAGGTCGGTGGGCCGGTTACCAATTTCTACTTCACCGTGGGCCACGTTATGGCCCCCGGCATGTACGCGCTGGCCGAACATGGCCGCTCGGCTAAGCTGACCACCGCCAACGGCCTGATTGATTATTCAACCGATTCTTCACACGCCGGCACGTTTACCATCACCCGGCTCGACACCGCAGGCGCACATCCGGGCATTGCGGGCCGGTTTTCGTTGCGGGCCGTGGCCCGTCCCGGCACCAGCCGGCCCGCCGATTTTCCGGCCGAATTAACGATAACCGACGGCCGGTTCGATATTCAGCTGCGCCACCAATAACCGGCAAGCGGAGCCGGGTTACCTTTGCCGGGTCCCCTACTTTTCGCTTCCCACTCCATGACTCCAGTTGCCAAGGCTCTTCAGTTCGACCGCCAGGACCTCCCCAACGAAACCCTGCTGCACCTCTACCAGCACCTGCTGCGGCCCCGGCTGATTGAGGAAAAAATGCTGATTCTGCTGCGCCAGGGCAAGGTGAGCAAGTGGTTTTCGGGCATTGGGCAGGAGGCCATCTCGGTGGGCAGCACCCTGGCCCTGGAGGCCGACGAGTACATTCTGCCCCTGCACCGCAACCTGGGCGTGTTCACGGGGCGCGAGGTGCCGCTGGGCCGCCTGTTTGCGCAGTGGCAGGGCAAGCGCACCGGCTACACCAAGGGCCGCGACCGCAGTTTCCACTTCGGCACCAACGAGCACCACATCGTGGGCATGATTTCGCACCTTGGGCCGCAGCTGGCCGTGGCCGGTGGCATTGCCCTGGCCGACGTGCTCGATAAGAACCCCAAGGTGACCGTGACCTACAGCGGCGACGGCGGAGCCAGCGAAGGCGACTTCCACGAGGCCCTGAACGTGGCGGCCGTGTGGCAGCTGCCCGTTATTTTCATGATTGAGAACAACGGCTACGGCCTGAGCACGCCCAGCAACGAGCAGTTCCGCTTCAAATCCTTTGTTGATAAAGGTCCCGCCTATGGCATGGAAGCCGTGCAGGTCGACGGCAACAACGTGCTGGAAGTATACCTCACGGTGAAAAAGCTGGCCGAAGACCTGCGCCAAAACCCGCGCCCCGTGCTGGTGGAAGCCCTCACCTTCCGCATGCGCGGCCACGAGGAAGCCAGCGGCACCAAGTACGTGCCCCAGCGCCTGATGGAAGAATGGGCCGCCAAGGACCCCGTCGAAAACTACGAAAAGTGGCTCATCGCCGAGGGCATCCTCACCGAAACCGCCAAGCACAGCATCCGCGAAACCATCAAAGCCGCCATCGACGCCGGCTTGCAGGAGGCCGACGCCGAACCCATGCCCACGGCCGATATCGAGGAGGAAATTGCGGATATGTACCAGCCCTTTGACGCACCCGTGACGGACGCGCCGAGCGAGGGGCCGACCCGCGAAATTCGCTTCATCGACGCCATTCAGGAGGGCCTCAAGCAGAGCATGGAACGCTACCCCGACCTTGTGCTCATGGGCCAGGACATTGCCGACTACGGCGGCGTGTTCAAAATCACCGACGGTTTTGTGGCCGAGTTCGGCAAGGCGCGGGTGCGTAATACGCCCTTGTGCGAGTCGGCCATCGTGGGTATCGGGCTGGGCCTGAGCATCAAGAAGAAGAAGAGCATGGTTGAAATGCAGTTTGCCGATTTCGTCACCTGCGGCTTCAATCAGATTGTGAATAACCTGGCCAAAAGCCACTACCGCTGGGGCCAGAACGCCGACGTGGTGGTGCGCATGCCCACCGGCGCGGGCTCGGCGGCCGGCCCGTTCCACAGCCAGAGCAACGAGGCCTGGTTTACGCACGTGCCCGGCCTGAAAGTGGTGTACCCCAGCAACCCGCACGACGCCAAAGGCCTGCTCTGCGCCGCCCTCGAAGACCCCAACCCCGTGCTGTATTTCGAGCATAAAATGCTCTACCGCAGCCTTTCTGGCCCCGTGCCGGAGGCCTACTACACCACGCCCATCGGCCGGGCCGCCCTCGCCGCCGAAGGCGAAGAAATGAGCATCATCACCTACGGCATGGGCGTGCGCTGGGCCCTGCAAGTGTGCCAGGACCTGGGCGTGGCCGCCGACATCCTCGACCTGCGCACCCTGCTGCCCTGGGACCAGGAAGCCGTGCGCAAGACGGTGGAAAAAAACGGCCGCGTCCTTATTCTCCACGAAGACACCCTGACCGGTGGCATCGGGGGCGAAATCGCGGCCTGGATTGGCGAAAACTGCTTCGAGCACCTCGACGCGCCCGTGCGCCGCGTGGCCTCGCTGGATACCGCCATTCCGTTTGCGCCGCCGCTGGAAGCGGCTTTCCTGCCCCAGCAGCGCCTGCGCGAACAAGTGCAGGCGCTGCGTAATTACTAGTTGTCAGTTATTCGTTGCTAGTTGTCAGGCAAACGCTAAGTCTGGCAATTAGCAACGGACACCTAAAAACCAACAGTCCGGTTTTCGCGCGCTGCCCGCGTACCTTTCCTTTACTTATCTTCTGATTCTGAGTTGCTTTCCGGTGAAACATCGTCTACCCTTCTTTTTTGTTCGTGCCTGGCTGGGGCTGCTATTACTGGCGGCGCTGGGTGGCTGCACTATTTTCCACCCTTACCGGCTGCCCACGCCCAAGCCCTCGCCGGAGTACAAGGCCCAGCAGGAAGCCGCTGCCAAGGCCCGCAAAGCCCATGGAAAACCTCCGGGCTTGCTGTTCAGCAGGAAAAAAACGGAAACCGCCGATGTAGAAGCAGCCACCGATGTGTCGACGCCCACGGCCGGCGCGGTGGCCACCACGGCCGCCACGTCCGAAGCCCGCACGCTGCCCGAAGGCCCCACGGTGAAGTACGACAAGCACCAGATGATGAAAAAGCCCAAGCTGATGCGGCGGCGGCGGGGCAATAAAGGAGGGAAGCCCTTCCGTCCGATAAAATCCATCCGCAACTACTTCAAATACGGCCGTCATGCGAAACCAGATTACAGCCCCGACCACCGGCCGGCTCCCAAGCCCGATGCCGCTCCCGATGCGCCCGAACCCAGCCCCGCCGATGCCACGCCCACAGGCAAGCCGTAGCGGGTTGCTGCTCCTGCTGCTCATCACCGGGGCCGGCTTGCTGGGCAGCCCGGCCGCGCACGGCCAGATTGTGCAGCAAAAGCCCGCCCAGGTGAAAGCGGCCAACCGCCGCGCCCTGCGCGAAACCCGCAATACCGACTCGCCCTACAAAGAGAGCCACCTCGCCGTCACGTCCGACCGCCTTAAGCGCGGCGAGAGCACGCAGCCCCGCGCCGAAACCAGCCGCGGGCTGGACTATAAAACTGGCACGGCTCCCAACGTAAGGCCCGTGGGCCTGCTGGGCCGCCGCAGAAAGGCCCTGTAGATTCCCCCAAAGTCATTCAAACGCCGCAAATTTGAATGACTTTGGGGGAATCAAGTGTTGTAGGATTATTGTATTACATCCGCTGGTGCTCTAGCCAGTGGTTTGGCGCGGCTGTTACGTCGCACCACGCCGAAACCCCTTGGGGCCTTGCGTGCCAGCTTTACTCACCAATACCTGTTAATTGCTAACTGAAATGTCCACTCCCTGGCTTCCCCTCACCCAACCCGAACAGATTACCGACCTCGCCCACACCTCGCACGAGCAACCGGTACTGATTTTTAAGCACAGCACGACCTGCTCCATCAGCGCGGCGGCCAAGAGCAAAATTGAGCGCCAGTGGGCCGACAGCGGCCTCGACCTGCCCATCTACTACCTCGATTTGCTGCGTTTCCGCCCCCTCTCGGCCCAGATTGCCGAGCAGTTTGGCATCCGCCACGAGTCGCCGCAGCTCCTGCTCATCAAAAACGGCGAATGCACCTACGACGCCTCGCATATGGGCATCCGTCTCAACGAAATAAAGTCGGTGGTGAACGCGTAACAAGCACGTCGTGCTGAGCTTGCCCAAGCACCGCTACCGCGCAAGTAACTAATTACTGCTGCGGTAGCGGTGCTTCGGCAAGCTCAGCATGACGGTCAAGTAGTTCGCCAACCCACCGCTTAGCGG
>JBBQSQ010000133.1:0-12528 GCA_038213745.1 Cytophagales bacterium | reverse complement strand
GTCGTAGTAATACACGGCGGCCGAGGCCAGGTCGGCGGGGGCGGGGGTGGCGGCTTTCGTGATTTTCTCGTCAATCTGGGCCATTACTTTGCTTTCCACATCGGCGGTTACCTTGAACATGACGCCGGTTAAGGCCCATTCCATGACCACGTTGGCGGTGGCGGGGGTAACGTTGGCGAAGCCGATGGTGAAGGTTTCTACCTTGCCAAGGTCTTTGGCGGCGATATTAGCGGCGACGTAGCTGGCCAGCATGTAGGGTTTTACGCTGAAGCGGGCCACGTCTTGGTCGTCCCGAAAGCCGTCCACGTCGGCCCCTTGCTTCGTGCTCTTATTGAGCACTACCAGCCACTCAGTCTTGTTCGGGATGGTGTAGATGCCGTACTCGCCGGCGGGCACTTTCTTGCCCTCCACCGTCACATCATCCGAGAATTTGATGCTGGTAGTGGCGTTGGCCCCCGTGCGCCAGCGCTTGCCAAACGGCACCACCGTCCCAAAAATCTTACGCCCTTTCATGCTCGGCCGCGAGTATACGATGGTGATGTCGGTGAGGCCAACGCGTTGCGTCACGGTGCTTTGGGGGCTGGGAGCGGGCGTCCTGATTTGGGCGTGGGCGGCCGGGGCGGCCAGCAGGGTAGCCGCCGCTACTACGGCGACGGAGAAAGGTGCGAAGTGCTTGCTCATCAGTAAGGAGAGGGTGAGGGGGAGTTGTTGAAAGGCTAAAAATACGAAACCCGCGCTTGGGGCGCGGGTTTCGGGGGATTCGCAACCTGCATTATTGCGCAGCCCTGATAATAATTGGTCCCGGCGGCAGGTTGCCCGCTGCCAGCAGCACATTAATTTGAGCAGAGAGCTTCGTTAGTTCGGCGTAAGTATTAATAGGCGCATTCAATACAAATACAGTCAATGTGTACTTGCTGAGATTCTGCTGGTGCTGCAGGTTTTTATCAAACGTCAGCAGGGCGTGGAAACCATCGGCCAGCATCAGTTCCAGCAGTTCGCCATCCTTGGTGCCGTTCCACTGTCTCTCCCACACGTTATATACATCATGGGTGTGAAAATCCTGCTTCAGGCGCTTCGGTAGGTTTTCATCAAGCAGCAGCCGCATAAAGTTGGGCTACATTGGCGGAGGTTAGCAATTTAGTTGCGGTTTCGAGCAGCGCAATGGCCTGCGCTTTGGAAACACTCGGAAAGTCATCCAGAAACGCGTCCAGCGAAACGCCCGCCTCCAAATGGTCAAACAGCGTTTCGATGGGCACGCGGGTACCAGTAAAAACGGGCTGACCGCCGAGAATATCGGGGTCAATGGTGATAAGGGCCTGAAGGTCCATTGGGGAATGTGCTAATGTTAAGGGCAACAAGTGAAGCGCTGGAAAGCTTAAAAATACAAAACCCGCGCTTGGGGCGCGGGTTTCATAATGAATGTTCAATTCGGCGAGCGTAAACCAGCAGGTCAGATTCTGACCACCTCTGGCTTTGTGTTATCAATAAAAAGCGGTTGATTCCCTGGGATTGCAGCAAATCAGTTAGGGAAAATACTTGACGCATACTCGCATCGGCGTTAATCTTGATGCCGATATAGTAGGGTAGATTATTCTCCTTGAGTAATTGCCGCGCTTCGGTTAGGCACTCAGAAAACTGTGCGGGGGTCAGGACGGAAAAGCTGCCCGCCTGAAGCCGTTGCTTTCGTTCCGAGGCGGTGAGTGCAAGCATCTGGGGAAGCGCTTGAATACTCGTTGCCAGATAGGGCAATTCTTTAAGTGCAGCGACTTGTGCGGCAGTAAAGGTGATGCCGTAGTGTGCCGCAACTCTTGCTACCACAATCGATTGCCATTCGCTGGGCGATTCCGGCATGGCGAACGAAAGTTGGCCAGCGAAGTTGAGACCTATAACGGTACCAAAAGCTCCCCGGTCACTGCAGCATTCCGTATGGCTTGAAGGAAGTTGTTCGTCAGTAACTACACCCGTAGCAGGCCATCTCATTTCACCCGACAGGATGAAAGGGAAAATCAGCAGAAACAACAAACCCGCAAACGGCGCCACATCGGGCACCGAAATACTTCGACTGCAATTCAAATGAGTGATGGTTCTTTTACGTATCGCCATGTTCTTAAAATAACGCGGCCCTTGCCTCGTCAAATCTAACGAAGAAAGGGCCGCAATCGTGTGTCTTTGAATTTAACGCTACGTCAGCTCAAACTGCAGCCGCAGCAGATTCGCATACAGGCCGCCTTCGCGCTCGCTCAGTTCTTCGTGGGTGCCGGCCTCCACGATGCGGCCGCCGTCAATCACCAGGATTTTATCGACTTTGCGGATGGTGGAGAGGCGGTGGGCGATGATGAGGCTGGTGCGATGTTCCATCAGCTCATCGAGGGCACCCTGCACCAGCTTTTCGCTTTCGCTGTCGAGGGAGGACGTGGCTTCGTCGAGGATGAGGATGGCGGGGTTTTTCAGGATGGCGCGGGCAATGGCCACGCGCTGGCGCTGCCCGCCCGAAAGCTTGATGCCACGGTCGCCCACCACGGTGTCGAGCGCTTCGGGGAAGGCCTGGATGAACTGCCAGGCGTTGGCCCGCTCGGCCGATTCGATGATTTCGGCATCAGATGCGCCGGGCTTGCCGTAGGCGATGTTCTCGCGGATGGTGCCGCCGAAGAGCAGCGTTTCCTGCGGCACGATGCCGATGTGACGGCGCAGGCCGGTGAGGTCGTAGTCCTGCACGTCGTGGCCGTCCACGATGATGCGGCCGCCGCTGAGCGGGTAAAACTGCATCAGTAAGCCGGCGATGGTGCTTTTGCCCGCGCCGCTGGGGCCGACGAGCGCAATTTTCTCGCCCGCCGAAATGTGGAAGTTGATGTCCTTGAGCACCGCGATGTCGGGCCGGGTGGGGTAGCGGAAGGCGACGTGCTCGTACCGGATATCGCCCTGAATGCGGGCCGGCACCAGCCCCACGGCCGGCTCGATGTGCGTGGGCTCGGGCGTTTCGTCCAGGATTTCGAGGATGCGCTCCGACGCGCCCAGCGTACTCTGCACCTTGCCGTACATCTCGCCGAGGCCAGCGATGGACGCGCCGATGAAGGCCGTGTAGAGCAGGAAGGTGAGGAGCTGACTTACTTCGAGGTGGTCTGGGCCGGGGCTATAAACCAGCGTGGCGGCCCGCCACAGAATGAGGATGATGCCGCCGGTGAGGCCGATAATGATGAACGACACGAAGCCGCCCCGAAACAAGTTGCTGCGCAGTGCCGCCGCTACCACACGGTCGAGCGCGGAGCCGTAGCGCCGGGCCTCAAACTGCTCGTTGGTGAAGGCTTTCACCGAATTAATGGCCTGCAGCGTTTCCTCCACGATGGTGTTGGTGGTGGCTAGCTCCTGCTGGGTCGTCTTCGCCAGGGTGCGGATTTTGCGCCCGAACAGCCCCGCCGCCAGGATAATGGGCGGAAACGTGAGCAGCATAAATAGCGAGAGCTTCACCGACACGACCATGATGGCCGTGATGCCGATAACGAGCGTAAAAATCTGCCGGAACAGCTCGGCCAGCGTCAGCGAAAACGTGTCCTGAATCTGGCCCACGTCGGAGGTAATGCGCGAGGTAATGGCCCCGACGCGGTTCTGCTCGAAGAAGGGGATGGGCAGCTGCACGAATTTGGCGTAGAGCGCCTTGCGGATGTCGCGCACCGTGAACTCGCTCACCTGCGTGAAAAACCAGATGCGCCCGAACGAGAAAAAGCCCTGAAACACAATGATGGTGAATAGCAGGATGGCAATGCGGTCGATGCCCAGCTCGATGCCGTTGGGCAGGACGACGGGCTTGTGGTTGGCCGCGTCGATGAGCTTGCCGGCCAAAAACGGAAACGCCATAAACGTGCTGCTGCTGAGCAGCAACATCATCAGGCCCACCGCAAACAGGCCCTTGTAGGGCAGCACGTAGCGGAAAATCCGCAAGCTGCGCTTCAGTGATTCCTTGTTTACTTTCGGTTTGGGCAGGTCGGCGGTTGCGTCGCTGCCGCTGGAATTGAGTCCACTACGGGCCATTGGGCGGGAATAAATCAGCTAATAATAACGTGGCAAGTTTGCCGGTCAGAGGTGAGGTGATGATGAAGCGGGCGGCACGGTAAGGGCACGTCATCGGCACCGGTTTCGACAAGCCAGAACTTGCTTGAGGAACTTTACTTGCGTTTTGGCTTGGGCTGGAGCCGGTTTTGCTCAACTTTGATGTCGCCCGCGCCGCCAAAAGGCACGGGCAGCTGAATGAGCATGGCCAGCGGATGGCCGCGCCGCATGGCGGGCTGCCAGCCCGTCATCAGCGGCACTACGCGCAACGCTTCGGCATCGCACTCGGGCGACAGCGATTTGGCGACCACGGGGTTGGTTACGGTGCCATCGGCGTTGACGGTGGCCGTGACCAGCACGGTGCCGCTGAGCTGCTTGACGCGCGCCGCCTCCGGATATTTTACCTGGTCGAGAAAAAAGAGGCCCAGGGCCAGCTCGCCACCGGGGTATACCGGGGCCCGGTCGGGGCGGTTGGCATCGGGATGGGCTTTCACCTGCATGTGACCCGGCTGAAGCACAATGATTTGTTGCGCAGGGGCCGGAGCCGGTTGCTGGGCCAGGGCAGCGGGGGCAGCCGCCAGCACCAGCAGAAACGAGAGGGTAGTTCTACTCATAAGTGGTTAAACCGCAGGTGCGGCACTCAGGTTCACGGCCCCGGCCGGCCGGGAGATGGCCAGCAGACCTAAGTATACCAGCGTACCATTTAACAGCAGAATTTCGAAGCCGAATTTGTAGCCGTTCAGCCACTCTACCGAGTTCGATACGATGAGTAAGGTGAGCAGCACCGCCGCCACGCACACGGGCAGCACCAGCCGGTCGCGCAGGCCGCGCCCGGTGAGGATGCCAAAGGCAAACAACCCCAGCAGCGGCCCGTAGGTGAAGCCCGCGGCCTTGTACACGGCATCAATCAGGCTCTGCTCGTTGAGGGCGCGGAAGATGAGGATGATGACGATGAGCACCACCGACCATCCCAGGTGCGTGAGCTGCCGCAACCGCGTCTGCCGCGCCTCGGGGTACTGCTGAATGTCCAGGAAATCGACGCAAAACGAGGTGGTAAGCGCCGTGAGGGCCGAATCGGCGGAGGCGTACGTGACCGCGATAATGCCGAGAATGAAGATGATGCCCGCCGTGAGTGAGAACTGCGTGGTGGCCAGGAAGGGGAAAACCTTGTCGGTGTCGAGCGTGCCTTTCAGGTTGAGGAGCTGCGGCAGCTGGTCGAGCTGCAGGCCGCGGGCGGCGGCGTATTTGTACATCAGCACGCCCAGGGTCAGGAACAGAATGTTGACGCTCACGATGACGGGCGTGAACCAGAACAAGTTCTTCTGGGCCTCGCCGAGGCTGCGGCAGCTCAGGTTTTTCTGCATCAAATCCTGGTCGAGGCCGGTCATCACGATGGTGATGAACATGCCGGAGGCAAACTGCTTCCAGAAGAATTTATCGTCCCGGAAATCCGAGAAATACACCTGCGACATTGGGCTTTCGCGCACCGTGCCGATGAGCTGCTTGAAGGTAAAGTTGAGCGCATCGGCCATGAAGTAGATGCTCAGGGCCACGCAGCTCAGCATGGCCAGCGTCTGGAAAGTATCGGTCCAGAGAATGGTTTTGAGGCCGCCCTTGAAGGTGTAGAGGTAAATGAAGAAGATGCTGACCATCACCGTGACGGCAAACGGGACGCCCATGGCATCGAACACCGCCAGCTGCAACACGCCCGCCACCAAGTACAGCCGCAGGGCCGAGCCCAGCGAGCGCGAAATCAGGAAAAACAGCGCCCCGGTTTTGTAGCTCCAGTAGCCGAAGCGCTGCTCCAGGTACGAGTAAATACTCACCAGTCGCAGCCGGTAGTAGAGCGGCAGCAGCACGGTGCCAATCACCACGTAGCCCGCCACAAAACCCAGGGCCACAGCCAAATAGCTCCAGCTTTTGCCATACACATTGCCCGGAACCGAAATAAACGTGACGCCCGACAGCGAGGTGCCAATCATGGCGAACGCCACCATGTACCACGGCGCATTGCGATTGGCCACGAAAAAACTCTCACTCGTGGCCCCCCGCGAAGTGAGCAGGGCAATGACGATGAGAACGGCGAAATAGCCCGCAACCAGGCTTAAAACTAACGTTGGCGACATGCAGTGAAGGTGGGAGGGTAGGCGGGTAAGCGGGTATGAGTTTGGAATGCTAAGCGATGGCAAAGGTCGTTAGAATAACTCAGGCTTGTGAAGCGGCTGCGGCACCCCGCCGTCGGCACGGCGGGCAATTGCTTTTCTGGAGGCTCCGGGTAACTTGCGGGGCCTTTCCCGTTTCACCCTCTTGCCCTTGTTGCATGCGCTACCTCGCAGTTGCTTTGTTGCTTTTCGTTCGGCTGCTGGCCGCCGCTCAGCCGGCCGTCGTGCAGTTTGCCACCGCCGACTTTGCCGCGTTGCAGGCCCATGCCCGGCAGGAAAACCGGCCGGTGTTTCTCTATTTCTGGTCGCCCAGCTGCGGTCCCTGCGTCGAAATGGCCCGCGACGTGTTTCCCGATTCGGCCGTGGCCCGGTACTATAACGCCACGTTCCGTAGCTTCAAGGTTAACCTCGATTCGGAGGAGGGCAAGGCGCTGGGCGCGCGCTACGGTGTAAGCGCACTACCCTCTTTCGTGTATTTCAATCCGGTAGGGACGCTGTTACACCGCACAGTGGGCGGCAAGCCGGCCGCCGAACTCATTCAGGATGGCCGCGACGCTTTCATCTCAGACAAAGCCTATTACACCCTGAAAAGCCGCTACGAGGCCGGAGAGCGTAATACGGCTTTTCTGCGCACCTTCAGTACGGCATCCGGGCTGCTGGAAGAGCCGGCCCTGGGCCGCCGCGTGAGCAACGAATACCTGCGCGGTCAGTCGGCGGCGGCGCTGGCCAGTCCCCAAAACCGGGAGTACATCTTCAACCAATACCAAGGCCTGGACGCAGCGAGCACGCAGTATTTTCTGCGCCACCAGCCCGACTTTGCCCGCCAGTTTGGTGCCGAGGCCGTGGCGAAAAGAACCCGGAACATCATCAGCAGTGCGGCGGATGAGGCCGGCCGGAAAAATGATGCTGCCGCCCTAAGCTCACTGCAACAGTCCATTGCGAAGCTCATGCCCGCCGAAGCCCCGCAGTGGCAGCAGCTGGCCCAGGTGCATTTCCTGCTGGGCCAGCCCACCCGCAACTGGCCTGCTTATGCGAAAGCGGCCCTGGCCTACGGCCGCCAGTTTGCCACGCGCGACCCGTACACCCTTTACGAAGCCGCCGTATACATGAGCGCCTTTGTGAAAGATAAAGCCGTACTGGCCCAGGCCGACCCCATTATCCAACTGGCCGTGGCCGCCGACCCTAGCGCCCTGCACTTGCTCACGCGGGCCAAGCTGCTGCACAAGCTGGGCGACGATGCCACGGCCGCCACCGTAGCGCGCGAGGCTGTAGCCGCCGCCACGCGCACTGGCAAAAGCCCCGAAAGTGCCGCGGCGTTTCTGGCTGAAATCAGCAAGTAACCGGAGCGCCGCTTATTCCCAGTCCTGCCAGCGCAGCACTTCGCCCACGGCGGGGGCGTGCAGTTCGCCGCGCAGCATGCCGCCGGCCGCCAGTTCGGTCAGCTGCCGCAGCGGCTCCGAGGCGGGCTCGTCGGCGAGGGCGAAGGTGCCGTGGTGCATGGGTACTACGTGGCCGGCGCGCAGCACGTTCACGGCCTTGGCGGCTTCGTGCGGGTTTACGTGGCTTTTGGCCATCATATAGGCCGGTTTGTAGGCCCCGATGGGCATTAGGGCAATATCGAGGGGGCCGAAGCGCTGCTCAATGGCTTCGAAGTGGCTGGCGTAGGCGGTATCGCCGGCGAAGTAGATGAGCTTATCGGCGTGCCGGGCCCGGATGAGAAAGCTGCCCCAAAGCACCTGGTTCGTATCGGTAAGACCGCGGCGGTGCCAGTGCGAAGCGGGCAGGTAAAAAATGTCAACCGGCGGATTGTCCGGCTTGGCCCAATCGATGCGGTACTGCTGCCACCAGCCGGCCTCTTGGACGGACGCCTGGGGGGCCATGCCGCGCAAAAGCGACGACATGCGCAGCGGCGCCAGCACGTGCATCGCGGGATTCTGCCGGGCCAGCAGCTTCACCGACTGCTCGTCCAGGTGGTCGCGGTGGCCGTGGCTTAACAACAAGAAATCAATGCCTTTCAAGTCCTCGGGCCGGCAGGGCAGGGGATGGCGGCGTTGCAGGCCCACCGACGAAAAAAGGACCGGGTCAAACAGCAGCGTGGTGCCGGCGATGCGCAGCAGGAAGGTGGAATGTCCCAGCCAAACCAACCCGTCGTCGGTGCTCTTTAAAAACGCGGTGCAGTCTACCACGGCCGGGGCCCAGGTGTCGCGCTTTTTCTCATCCTTTTGCGGATTGGCCGAAAGCTGCCACTTCAGCAACTTGGCAAAGCTGGGCTCAAACAGTTCTTCGCCGTTGGCGAACTCGTTGCCGAAGAGCTTGTTGCCGGGGTAGCCGGGCCGCACGGTGGGCAGGGTGTCGTTGCGAAGAAAGGAAATGCGTTTGGCCATAAGCGAAAGTTGAAACCGCGGAGCCCAAAGAAACGGGCGAGCCCCCCAACTGTTTCAATTGGCCCGGAATACGTGGACCACCTTGCCGCGCGTTGCCCAAACGCAAAACGCCCCACCGGAAACCAGCAGGGCGTTTTGAGTTGAGGAAACTGCCGGTTGGTTAGTTAGGCAGCGTTAGCAGATAGCCGATGGTGAAGTTGGCGTCCCAGTCGAACACGAATTGCTTGCAGCCCGTGGCCTCGGCCACCGACTGGTAGATGTTCAGGCCGGCTTTCGACTTGGCATTGTCGAGCTGGTAGGCACTGGCGGCGTCGAGCACCGTGTAGCGCTCCTTGCCCTTGCGCACCTTCTTGGCCAGTTCAAACGGCACGCCGCCGATGATGAAACACGTGGCCCGCAGGTCGGCCGGAATCTGGTTGGCTTTGGCTTTCACGTCGGTGGCCACGGTGGCGTCGGGGGTGCTCTTTTCGAAGTACTTGGCCCCATAGGTTTCCACCGACTTGGGCTGGTTGCCGTCGAGCCACGAAATCTTGGTATTGCCCGAGCCGATGTCCACCACAAAAGCCCGGTCGGCATACGAGGCGGGCAGCACCGAGCGCAGACCCAGCTGGCCTTCTTTTTCGGGCGTCACGGTGTTCACTACGTAGTTCAGGCCCTTAAGTGCTTTCACGATTTTGCCCGTGCTTGCGGCCTTGAGCGCCCCGGAACTTACCACAAAGTGGATGTCGCGGCCGGAAACTCCATAGTCCAGCATCTGGCTGATGTAGGCTTTGAGCCCCTTTCGAATGTCATCGTCCGACGCCATGTTTTCCATCACCAGGCTGTTGCCAAATTCCGCTTTTGCCAGCTTCCAGGTCCGTTGCGGGTCAATGCGGACAATAAAGGAGTTGAAGCCGCTGGCCCCCAGCTCCACCACGCCTTTCAGCTTGCCGTTCACGGGCTCGGGGGCGGTGTAGGCGAAGGCGGGCGGGGTGCCGGCAGTGGCGGGCGTTTCGGAAGGAGCCGCCGGGGCGTTGCGGGTCGGGTCCGCTACCGGGTCAATACTGGAGCGGGCCGACTGCGCTATTTCCGGGTTGATGGCGGTAAAGCGGCGAATGCCGAAATACAGGCCGATGAGGATGATGGCCGCAATGATGGCCTTGCTGGCAAAGGTGAGGCGCATGGGACGTGCAGTAAGGTGAGAAGAAAGCTTCGTGGGTGCAATGTTACACGCCAGACTGCCAGCGCCCGCACCAAGTCCAGCAGCCGGGCGCGGAGGGGCGCTAGCTGCTCAGGTCTTCCGAATCTCGTCTTTCAAATGCTCAATCAGCTGCACGAATTCCGGTTTGGCCTGAATGCCGTGCTGCCAGGCCAGGCCCATTTCGGCCAGGTTGTACTGGTGCTTTTTGCTGATAGTAGCCCCCGCGAGGCACTGCCCGGCGGCATCGCGCTCCGGGGCCAGCAGCCAGAGCGTATCCGAGAGGGCGGTGGTGGTGGCCAAATCGTGCGACACGATAACGACGGTGTTCAGCTCGTCAAGCGCCGTCACTTCCTGAATTATTTTCTTCACCTCGTCAATCATGGCAATGTCGAGGCCCGAAAACGGTTCGTCCAGAATAATGAGGTGTTCGGAGCAAAGCAGTTGCTGCGCAATGGCAGCCCGCTGGCGCTGCCCCCCCGAAAGCTGGGCCGGGTACTTGCGGCGGTGCTGGGCTAGGTCGAACCGAGCAAGCAGGTCCTCGGCGCGCGACTTGGCTTCGGCGGGGGCGTGCTTGCGGCCGGCGGCTACTAACAGGTTGTCGAGCAGGGTGCGGTGGTTGAACAGGGGGTAGCGCTGCTGCACGAAGCCGACGTCGCCGGGGCACACCGGCCGCTGCGGATTGGCCACCAGCACGGTGCCGGTGCTGGGCGGCAGCAGCCCCGCAATAATGCGGGCCAGCACCGATTTGCCGATGCCCGAGCGGCCGTAAAACCCCACTACCTGGCCTTGGGCTACGCCGGGGCGCACCACGTCGAACACATCCAAGCTGATGTCGCGCAGAATGATTTCGCCTCCAAACTGCATCGAAATATTCCGCAACGCGAGGACGGGCCCTTTGTAAGAATGGTCTGCCATTATTTTGCCGTTGTCAGGGCGGAGTAAGGAAAGAACACGCGGCGCAGGAACTCAAATACGTAGTCCTGTAGCGCCCCGGTGGCCAGAATCACGAGTTGAATGGCTACCACGCCGGCTAAATGCAGGTACCGGTTCTGCTTGTAGAGCAGCAGCCCAATACCGCCTTCGGATTGATAGAGCGTTTCCACGAGCGTAATCATGGTCCAGATGATGGCGAAGTTCTGGCGCACGACTTCGAGCATCTCATCCAGTTTGCCGAGCACGACCACTTCGTAGAAGCTGCGCCACTCGCCCATGCCCAGGGTGCGGGCGTGGTCCATTTCCTCCTGGGTGGTGGTCAGAATCACGCTCGTCATGCCGGTGACCAGGTACACGGTGGCCCCGAAGATGAGCACCGAGAGCTTGACCTGGTGGCCGGAGCTGACCAGGAGGGCCATGAAAAAGGTGAGGCCGGTCAGGGTGAGGTAGCGCATCTTGCTCGCCGCGTAGGCGATGGGCCGGAAGAAGGGCAGCGCCGTGAGGTAGGAGATGGCCAGCGCCAACACCGTGGCAATGGCCAAGGCTCCCAAGGCGGTGGTGAGGCTGGCCCACAGCTCCTGAATCAGGCCCTGCGTCGTTACCAAATCCTTGAAAGAAGCCACAACTTCTCCTAAAGTTGGGAACAATTGCAATGGATAAAACAGCCACAGCAATAGCAAAAACAGCACCTGGCAAGCCACCATGCCGAGAAATACGCTGGGGCGCGGCTTGGCATTGGGAACAAATAAGTCTTTCAGCATGGAGGATAATGTGCGGGATTTGAAAATGTGCAGAATGTGAAAATGTGTGATTTATTGACCCTAATAGCCAGTACCTTGTAAACATTACACGCTGGGCACTGCCACATTCTCACCTTCGCTACATTTTCCCATTGGAAATTAATTGCCCAGCATAATTTCTACGCGGCGGTTTTTAGCTTTGCCGCCTAGGGTAGCATTGCTCACCACCGGCTCGGTGGCACCGTGGGCGTATACTTGGATGCGGCCGTCGGGAAAGGCACTGTTGCTTTTGCGTTCCAGCCACTGGCGCACGGCCATGGCGCGGTCCTCGCTGAGCTGCTGGTTTTTTTGCGGGTCGCCGGCGTTGTCGGTGTGGCCGTGCACGGCTACTTTCAGGCTGCCGGCCACCACCAAGTCATCAAACAGCTGGTTCAACTCGCGCTCGGCGGCGGGCGTGAAGGTGCTCTGGCCCGAATTGAACTCGATGTTCCAGGCCCGCTTGCTCACGTTGCGGCGAATTTCATCGCCGCCGGCAAACTTCTGCGTTTCGGCCGGGGCCACGGTTTTGCCTTTGTAGCGGTCCTGTAGCTTCTTGAGTATTGTCAGGTCGAGCATGTCGTTCAGTGGCACGTAACTGGGCAGTTCCTTGGGATAGAGCTTGCTCTGCACGTCGCCAAATGCCTTGTACACCGAGGCGTAAATGTTGGTGCCGCCTTCGTTCAGGCCGAACAAGTTCAGGTTATCGGCAAAATTAAAAACCTTGCTGCCGCCCAACTCCACTACGTCGCCATTGCGGTCGGCTTCGTTCACGCCCTTGTAATACTTCAGCCAGTAGGCCCCGTTCTTATCCTTGTCACCGTACACATCGGCCGAAATATCGGCGGCGCGGACCAAGGCTTCGGGGTGGCTTTTCACCTGGTCGCCGGCCACGGCGAAGGCCGTCATCAGGCCCAGCACTTCCTTGGGGTGGGCATCGTACCAGCGCTTGGTCGTCACCATGATATTAGGCATCTGGTTCGAATAATCTTTGGTGCTCACGATGTTCACGAGGCCGCCGCGCTGCTGGGCGATGTTCACGTCGCCGG
>JBBQSQ010000132.1:0-13025 GCA_038213745.1 Cytophagales bacterium | reverse complement strand
GTTTTCGGTTTCGTAGTGGGTGCCTTCGAAATAGGTTTCGTTGGGGGCGGTGCCGCGCGCACCGGCCACCGCGAAATCGTAGTTGTAATAGCCCTGCTTTAGCAGCGCGTGGCCGGTGTAGAGCTGTTTGGCCTCGTCGTAAGTCATGCGAAACTCGTCCTTCAGCTGCCAGTCGGTGAGGGCCCCGAACACGTACACCGGGCCGGGCGCGGGCTGCGCGGCCTGCAGCTGGAAGGTGACGTCGGCGTAGTCGCCGTTGGTGGCCCCGTTGCCGTACTCGCGGCTCTCGAACACGCGCTGGCCGTTGGCATCGACGTACTGGTTGTAGGCCGTGCTGCTGCGCGATACTTCGGGCTGCAGCAGCACGGTGCTCACGGGCGCGGCGCGCGGGTCGACGTGCAGCACGCCAATACCCACGCTTAGCAGCGAGCGGGTATCGAAAAATCGGTATTCGCTGAGGCCGGGGAAGGCGTTTTCAAAGTTGAAATACTGGTATTCGAGGCGGCGCTCGGCGTCGCGCACGAAGGTGGGGCGCAGGCCGTACTTGGCGTTGTCCCAGCGGAAGTTCTGGCGCAGCACCACCTTCACTTCGGCCGCCGGATTCACCAAGTTCACGCTGGCGTAGCTGATGCCGAAGTCAAGCTGCTGCATGGTGAACCGCTCTTGCCCCCCAATGACGATGCCCGGCTTGAGACCGACTTGCACTTGGTTTTCATACACCAGCAGGCGGCGCGACACCACGGGCACGCCGCCCGGGCTTTGCACCACCAGCAGGTAGTTGCCGCTCAGCTTCACCTGCGGGGCCCGCAGCCGGTAGTGGAAATAGGGCACTTTGGTGCCCGTGCCCACCCGGTAGTCGGTCACCAGAAACTCGTTTATCTCGTTGAGAAACTGCATGTCCGTCAGCACCGAGGGCTGCCAGTCGGCATCGCAATGAATGAGCCGCGAGGTGTAGCGTTGGCTCTGCGCGCCCAGCACATCAAACTCCAGCAGGATGGCCGCGCTCTGGCCCAGCGCTGCCACTGGCGGCTGAAATACCTGGTTTTGCTGGCCCGTGGCCACGTAACACTGCACGCTGCGCACGGCGGGGTCGTAGGTGAAATCCTGGTAGCGTAGGGTTTTGTCGGCGTAGTACTCCGGCGGCTTTTGCTGGCCGGGGGCCGAGCTGGTGCTGGTGATGGGCGTGCCCAGCGGCACGCAGGCAGTGGCAAGGAGCAGGAGGGAGGCTAGAGGGAACGGGCGCATGGGGCTGCAAGGTACGGGTGCGCCGGATTGCCGAAGGAGTTCCGTTGAAGCGGGCAAGCCGAGTAAATATTAGTAAAATAAAAAGTATAAATACTTATATTTATATAATTAATGAGTTTTTTCCTGACACTTTTAATACGCTCGCTATGGAATCCCAACTCACTGAAATCCGCGAGCAGCAGCGCGCCTCCTGGAATAAATTCTCGCCCGGCTGGAAAAAATGGGATACCCTCATGATGAATTTCATGCGCCCTATCGGCGATGAAATCATTCACCGACTGCATCTAAGGCCCAATGCGGTGGTGCTCGACGTCGCCTCCGGCACCGGCGAGCCCGGCCTCACCATTGCCGAAATACTGCCCGAAGGCAACGTCGTGAGCATCGACATTGCCGAAGCGATGCTGGCCGTGGCCCGCGAAAACGCTACCCGGCGCGGCATTCCCAATTTTGAAACCCAGGTAGCCGACGTGTGCGAACTGCCCTTCCCCGATGGTTCCTTCGACGCCATCAGCTGCCGGTTTGGGTTCATGTTCTTTCCCGACATGGCCCTGGCGGCCCGCGAAATGGCCCGCGTGCTGAAGCCCGGCGGCCAGCTGGCCACGGCCGTGTGGGCCGGCCCCGACCAGAATTTTTGGGTCACGGCCAGTATGGGCATCATCAATCAGCACCTGCACCTATCGCCGCCGCCGCCCGGTGCCCCCGGCATGTTCCGCTGCGCCCAACCGGGCCTCATTGCCGGCCTGTTCCGGCAGGCCGGCCTCCGCAACGTGGCCGAAACAGCGGTGCCCACCACGCTGCCCGCTGGCACCGCCGCCGGCTACTGGGAAATGATGACGGAGGTGGCCGCCCCCGTGGCCGGGGCGCTCGCGCAGGCCAGCCCGGAGCAGCAGGCCGCCATCCGGCGCGACGTACTGGCCCTGATGCAGGAACGCTACCCCAGCGGCCCCGTCGTCATTGCGGCCGGTACGCTGGTGATTTCCGGCCAGAAGTAGCCGAAGCCCCGCAGTCCGACAAGTACCGCATTGCGGACCATTGCCGAATGATTGAACAGCCGTGACCATTGCGGCGATAACAGTCTTCAGCAAGATGTACCTGAGGTTGCAGAATGGTTTTGATTAGGTGACAAAAGTTTGTGAATCAAACTTTTGAATCAAACATCACCGTGTTGCCTTCGAACAGCCCGGCCCGGAGTTGATATTATTCGTCATGGCTCAATTCGCTCCCGCTATTCGGTTCGAAAAATCGGCGTACTACTTCGCTGGTTTTCTGGCACTGGCCATCATTGGGTTCTGGCCCTCCTATTTTTCGGGGGTCTTTCACGGGCATTCCGACCGGGCCGTGTACTTCCACTTGCACACCATCATGGTAAGCCTATGGCTGCTGTTGTTGATTGTGCAGCCGCTGCTCATCAGCCGCCGGCGGCTGCAACTGCACCGCTTGCTGGGCCGCAGCAGCTACGTGGTGTTTCCGTTGCTGCTGCTGTCGGTGCTGCTGCTGGCGCACAGCCGCATCCCGGCCCACATTGTCATGGTTGACAACGCGCCGAACGTGGGCCAGCACCTGTTCATCCCCTTCAAGGACCTGCTGATTTTAAGCGTTGCCTTTTTTATCGCCATCCGGTGGCGGCGCACCGTCAGCATTCACGCCCGGGGTATGGTGGCGACGGGAATCGTGTTTATCGAGCCGGCGCTGGTGCGGCTATTCCGCAACGTGCTGGGTGCCACCGAGCACTTTTACCCCTTCTCGCTCCTCACGCTCTACCTCATCTTGGTAATGCTGGTGGTGGCCGAGCGTCGGCAGCAGCGCGGCCGCTGGGTGTTTCCCCTGATTCTGGGCTTATATGTAATCGTGCACACCATCATTATTTTCCATGTGCAAATCGGTCGCTGGAACCGCTTCGCCACCTGGTTTGCCGCGCTGCCGTTGACTTAGCACAGGTCATGGGGCGGGCCCTAACTCATTTTTTTACAAGATTAATTACAATAAAAAGTTAGATAGTGAAAAACATTAATACATTCGTATTCCTCAAAGCTTAGTATGTAAGCATTAGAATTGGTAAAGGCACTCCGGCATAATGCATTGCGCCCCTGTTTTTCTTTTTCTTAAACAACCATTCAAGTATTTCGCAATTCTTTTTTTACAACCACTCAACCCCACAAGAATGAAAAAAGCAATTACTTCAGCACTGTTTATTGCCGCAGCTTTGGTTTCTGGTGTCGCAACGACGGCCCATGCCCAGACAAAACCAACTTCACAACTTCGATACAAAGACGCCGTGGGCGAAAACCCGACGGCCGATGCGGATATTCAAGTAGTCACGGACTACCTGAATTACCTGCTGGCTGGCAACACCGACAAAGCCAAAATGCTCGCCACGGATACGTACAGAGGCTACGGACCTGCGGCGGCCGATTCAGCTAACCGCGAACAAACAATGGCCGTTTGGCAGCAACGCTATAAGACGCAATTGAACCGCAAGTTGCACCTTGATGGGCAGACGACCTTTCGGGTGAAAGCCGGCCGGTTGCAAGGGAACTGGGTGTCAACCTGGGGCCAATACATGTATACGCAGAGCGGTAAAACCATTAACGCGCCTTTTCAGTACGTTGCGCACGTCACCAAAGGAAAAATTGATGTTGACCGGACGTATGTCGACAACTTGAGCATTGTGCAGGCGTTGGGCTATAAGCTGACGCCGCCCGCCGTTGCAGAAGCGGCCAAATAACAATTTGGGACCGACAACCGAAAAGCCCCACCAGAAGCAAGTGCTTCCGGTGGGGCTTTCATCTTTAAGTCGCTTTCGTCATTATACTTCCGCCAGCATTTCCCACCGGTCATTTAATTGCACCAATTCCTTTTTCACCTGCTCAAATTTCAACGTGGCATCTTTTAGCTGCGCGGCGTTTTCGTAGATTTTAGGGTCGGCGAGCTGCTTTTCGTAGCCGGCTAATTCTTTTTCCAATGTGTCAATTTTGGCTTCGACATCGGCCAATTCCTTTAACGCTTTTTTCTGGTCGGGCGACGGGGTTTTGGCAGGTGCGACTTCGGCCTTTTTCTCTTCCTTGGGCGCGGCCTTGGGGGCCGAGGGGCTGGGCAGGCCGGCTTTTTTGGCGGCCTTCTCGCGGTCGTCCTGCCACTGCTCGTACTCGGCGTAGGTGCCGGGGTATTCCTTCAGCTGGAAATCCTCGATGTACCAGATTTTGGTGGCCACGTTCTCCACGAAGAACCGGTCGTGGCTGATGACGATGAACGTGCCCTGGTACTGCTCCAGGGCCTGAATCAGGATGTTGACCGACACCATGTCCAGGTGGTTGGTCGGTTCGTCGAGCAACAGGAAGTTGGCTTCCGAAATCAGGGTTTTGGCCAGGGCCACGCGGCTTTTTTCGCCCCCGCTGAGCACTTTGATTTTCTTGAAAACCTCCTCGCCCGTGAACAGAAACGAGCCCAGCACCGAGCGCAACTCCATCTCCGAGCGCTTCGAGCCGGCCTCCAGCATCTCCTGGATGATTTCGTTGTCCATCGTGAGCGATTCCAGCTGGTGCTGGGCGTAGAAGGACATAATCACGTTGTGGCCCAGCTGGTGCTTGCCGGTGGTGGGCTCCTCGGTGCCGGCCACCAGGCGCATGAGCGTCGATTTGCCCTTGCCGTTGGCCCCGATAAGCGCGATTTTGTCGCCCCGCTCGATATGCACGTGGGTGTCGCGGAAAATCAGCTTCTGGTCGTACTTCTTCATCACGTGCTCCATGCGCAGGATGTGCCGGCCGGGCTCCACCTTGAACTGAAACTTCATGTTGATTTTGGCCGCGTCGCTGGCCACGTCCTCAATGCGCTCCAATTTATCCAGCGCTTTCACCCGGCTCTGGGCCTGCTTGGCCTTGCTGGCCTTGGCCTTAAAGCGCTCAATAAACCGCTCAGCGGCCCGAATTTGCGACTGCTGGTTTTCAAAAGCACCTTTCTGAATGAGGTTGCGCTCCTCCTTTTCTTCGAGGTAGAAAGAGTAATTGCCAGCGTAGGGCACCAACTTGCCGCCCAGCACCTCGACGGTGGTGTTAGTGGTGCGGTCCAGGAATTCCCGGTCGTGGCTCACGATGATAACCGCGCCCTCGTAGTCGGCCAGGTAGTTCTCTATCCACTTGATACTCGGCAAGTCCAGGTGGTTGGTGGGTTCGTCGAGGAGCAGGAGGGAAGGCTTCTGAAGCAGGATTTTGGCCAGCATTACGCGCATACGCCAGCCGCCCGAAAAGGTCTTGAGCGGCTTGGCCAACTCTTCGGTCGAGAAGCCCAGGCCTTCGAGAATTTCCTCGGCCTGCGACTGCATGGTGTAGCCGCCCAGGGCCTCAAACCGCTCCTGCATATCGGCCAGCTTGTCGACCAAATCGTCGGAATAATCCGTCTCGAACAGCACCAAGAGCTCGTCAATCTTGGTTTGCAACTCCAGCGCTTCGCCAAAAGCCTGCATGGCCACGTGCAGGATGCTCTCGTGCGTGTCGTAGCTCAGCAGGTCCTGGTTCAGGAAGCCCAGGCTCACGTCCTTGGCCATCGAAATTGAGCCGCCATCGGCTTTGTACTCGCCCACCAACAGGCGCAGCAGCGTCGATTTGCCGGTGCCGTTAAGGCCGATGAGGCCAATTTTGTCCTTGGGCTTGATGTGCAGGCTGGCGTTGTCGTACAGTGCCCGGGAGCCAAAGTGGAAGTCGAGGTCGGAAATGGAAATCATCTAGTCAGCGGTATTGAAGGGCAAAGGTACGGCGCACGGTTGGGCCTTGCTGCCAAAAACGCCGGCCGTCGTTTTTCTTAACAAAGCTGGCTACCTAGAGATTGCACAACGGCAACCCAAATCCACGCGTACGCCCAGCGGTATTTCCGTCATCAACCTGCCGCTTAGTGGTGGGGAGTGCTATTTCGGCAGCGGAGCTTCGTCCTTGCTCTCGCTCAGCTTCTGGGCCAGCTTTTGGGGCACGCCCACGTTGTTGAACAGGCCGCTGACGATGCCCTGGCGCCAGAGGGTGAACACCGAGAAGCGGGGCTCGCGGGTGCTGGTCATCTCGCCGCTCACCAGCTCGCCGCGCTTGCGCGGGTTCTGGTCGCGGATAACCAGCACGTTGGCGGCTTTTGAAATAATGCGCTTGAGGAGTGGTTCTTTAATTTCCTCGTCTTTGTAGCCCAGCAATTGCAGCTGCAGGTGCGCGTACTCGGCGCGCATGGTGCCCGTCACGCCCCGGCGGTCGGCTTGCAAATCGAAGCGAATGCGCTGCACAGTGCCGCTCTTGAACTTGACCAGTCGCGTAGGAACCGTCATGGAATTCATGATGGCAAATTGGCCTGGGCCAAACGTGCCCCACACGCGGTGGCGGCCCGTGGGGTCGAGCAGGTACATGGACACCTGGGCGTCGATGCGGCACTGGTTTTGGAGGTAGGTATGGGCCTGGCCGGTGAGCGGCGTGGCGGGCGTTTGGCGCTGGGGGTCGTTGCTGAGATTGAAGAAGCTGCCGTTGAACCGGTTGATGTTCATGGTGCCGACGATGGGCGTGAGCGGGCTGCGGTAGGTAGAGTACAGGTTGCCGTTCACGAGGTCAAACCGTCGCACGTCCACCACCACGCCGAGGTTTCGCATTTCTTCGGGCGAGATTTTCGACCGGTTCGGGTTGATGGGGCCGCGGCCATCGGAGGCAATGGTGACCATGGGGCTCTGGGCCGTGGCGCGGGCCAGCCGGAAATCGCCGTGGCGCACCAGGCCGGCAAAATCGAGCCCCGCCAACGTCAGCGCCACTGCCTTGATGGTTACGGCCGGGGCCTGGTAGCCCTTGTGCAGGTTCATGCCCACAGGCGAGTAGCGCGGCCGCAGCAGCACGCCCTCCAGCCGCAGGCTTTGGGCGTCGGTGTCGAGGCGAACATGAGCGCTGCTGGCCTGGTAAAAAGGCGGGTCGAAGGGCGCGGAAAAGCGGTCGGTGGTTAGCTGCCAGGCCCGGGCGTAGGCAATGCGGCGGGGTTCGGCATCGGCCAGCGAGTCGATGCGGATGGCGCGGGCCGTGGCGTTGAGGTTGCGCACGTGGGGCGCGTGGCGCCAGCGGCCGAAGCGCACGTCGGCGTGCTGCACGCGCAGCTCCGCCAGGTCGGTCCGGCGCAGGGCTTTGGAGAGCAGCTTCCAGAACGGCGGCGGGGGCTGCGCGGGCGGCGTAAAGTCGAGGTCGGGCCGGTCCACGACCAGCGTTTTGGCCCGGAAATGCTGTTGCTGCAAGGCCGCTGCATCAAGGCCGGTAATGGCTAGGCGGGGCAGCTTGAGGTCGATGCGCACGCCGCCGGGCTGGCCCTGCCCCGGTGCCGGGGGCCGAATCCGCACCGCGCGCAGGTCGAACGTGCCGGCCGTGGTCGAGAGCTGCAAGCTGCCCAGCGCCAGCGCGTGCGCCGCCACCGTGGCCTGGCTGGGCCCCAGCGCCACGTTCCAGGCCTTGGCAAAAAATATCTGGCCTTTCCCAGGTGCCGCCGCCGAATCGAAATGAATGGCCGTGGCCGCCACCTCCAAACCGTGGATGGTGGGGGCCACGGCCGTACCCGTTGCGTGCACGTAGCCGCCGTGCACCGCAAGGTGCGCCAAGTCCAGACTTTTCAGGTAAGTCATTGCTAATTTTGAGCCCCGGCTGGAGCCCTGGGCTGGCAAATGGGCCGTGAGCTGCGGGTGCAGCACCAGCAGCGAATCGGCTTTGAATTGGTGCTGGTGCTGCATGGCACCGACCTGGAAACCGGTGAGCAGCAGGCGCGGCAGAACCAGGGCTACCCGGGCCTGCCCTGGCTGCCCCGGACCCACGGGTTGCACCCGCCCCGAATCAAGTTGCAGGCGCTGGTCGGCGGTCGAAATCGTCAACGTATTCACCGCCAACTGGTGGCCGGCGGCTTGTGCTTGCGCGTGTTGCAGCAGCAGGTTCCAGCCCGCGGCGTAGGCCAGCCGCTGCGTGTCGGCCGCGCCGGCGGGGCTGATGTGGACATCATGGGCACTCAAATCGGCGCGCTGGAACTGGCCGGTGGCGGGGGTAGTGGGCCGGTAGTTGGCTTGCGCGTGCAGCAGCCCAAAGTAGTCGATTTCCAGCCCCTTGAGGTGCAGGGGCAGGCGCTCGTGCAGCGGCTTGTTTGCTTCTTTGCTGGGCTGCCGCGCCAAGGCCAGCACGTCGAGGCGCACCGAATCCAGTACCACGCTATCGAGCGGCACCACGCCTTTGCGCAGCAGGGCCAGCAGGCCAATGCCGGTGACGTGCAGCCGGGCCACGTCGAGGCGCAGGCGGGGCAGGGTATCGGCCACGCTAGCGGCTGGGCGCAGGCGCACGCCGCGCAGCCGGATGGCGCGCTCCCACAGGTTGGTTTTCAATTCTTCCACCCGCAGGCGGTATTGCCCGTGGGTTTGGGTGGCCACTTGCTGCTCCAGCTTCCGGCGCAACCAAGGGTCGAGGAGCTGCTGGGCTACTAGGGCCAGCACGAGCAGCAAGGCCAGCCCGCCCAAAAGCCACCAGTGCCAACGGCTGAACCGGGGGGCAGGGGGGCGGGGTTGGGCGGATGGAGCGACAATGGCAAGAGGTTCGGACACGGGAACAGGGAGAAGGGTACCGTAACGACAACTCCCCCGCCCAGGGTTGTGCCCGCGCCGGCTAAGTCGATGAAAAGGAGTAGTTCCCCGACTAGCGGACCAGGAAAAGCCCGGTCCGCCGCTTTTCGCTTCGGCGGGAATAACTACTTTTAGGCCATGTCCATTCATCCTGCCTCCGAGGCCGTGGGCGCGGCCCTGTTAGCGTCCTTCCGCCACAACTTCCAGCAGTACAAGACGCTGGCCGACCGCGCCCTGGCCCAGCTCACCGACGCCGAGTGGCTGCACCAGCCCGCACCGGGCAGCAACAGCGCCGCCGTTATCGTGCAGCATGTGGCCGGCAACCTGCGCTCCCGCTTCACCGATTTCCTGACCACCGACGGCGAAAAGCCCACCCGCCAGCGCGATGCCGAATTTGAAGCGCCGGCTTCCGTGGCCGCCATTCCGGCGCTCCGGCAGGAGTGGGCGGCGGCCTGGGCGGTGCTGTTTGCCTTGTTGGATGCATTGCAGCCGGCCGATTTGCTGCGCACCGTTGCCATTCGGGGCGAAGCCCACACCGTGCTGGCCGCCGTGCAGCGCCAGGTGGCACACTACGCCTCCCACGCGGGCCAGTTGGTGCAGCTCGCCAAAATTATTCGGGGGCATGGTTTTGAGTTGCTTAGCATTCCGCGCGGGCAAAGCGAGCAGTTCAACCAAGCCATGGCCAGGACCCGATGAAACAATTATTTTACACCGAATCCGGTCAGGCGCTCAGCATTCCGCCGCAAAATTCCGTATCAGCAGTCATGCTCGCCATTACGTCTTTGCTCAGTCCGCCGCACGTGTTGCGCATCAACGCCGTCATCAAAAAGCTGGAAGAGAAGTTCGGCATCGACGATGTGCAGGCCACCCTCGACCCGCACCTGACCTACCAGCTGGCGGGCGTCAAAAAACTAAGCTCCCTCAAAAAGGCGCTGGCCAAAGTAGCTGCCGCCACCGCGCCCTTTCCGGCCTTCACCACCGGCCTGGGCGTGTTTCCGGGCGAGCGGCCGGTCATCTACATCCCCGTGCTGCGCTCCAATGCGCTCAATGCCCTGCACCAGCGCATTCTAACGGCCACCGCGCCGCTGTGCCTGCGCACCGACAAGTTCAGCGGCCCCGATTGCTGGCTGCCGCACATTTCCCTGGCCCTGCACGACACCACCGCCGACCTGCTCGGCCCCGTGCTTAGCTACCTCAACCAGGAAACCTACAACCTCAGAATCATCATCGATAACCTCGCTATTCTGCGGCAGGATGGCGACCTGTTTGTGCAGGAAGAAGTGTTCCACATGCAGGAAAAAGTGCTGGTGTAGAACGGGTTCAAGTGGAAAAGAATACAAGGAAAAGAACGTCATGCTGAGCGTAGCCGAAGCATCTCGCGTGCCGTCACCAATCCTTTTTCAACAATTGGATTACTCAAGCACGCGAGATGCCTCGGCTGCGCTCGGCATGACCGTACTATAAATCATATTACTACCCCCTACACCGACGGCGGTACCTGCGTGCCTTGGTCCAGGCTCTGCCACAAATACTTGCAGGCCAGCGAGCGGTAGGGCCGCCAGGGCTCGGCGATGACGAGCATGCGCTTTTGCAGGGCGCGGCCGGTTTCTTCGAGGCCGTAGTGCTTGCGCATGGCGTTTTGCACGCCCAGGTCGCCCTCCGAAAACACATCGGGTTGGTCGAGGGCGAACATTTGCAGCATTTGGGCGGTCCAGCGGCCCACGCCTTTAATGGCGGTGAGGTGCTGGGTGAAGGCCTCTTCCGACAGGCTGGTGAGGTGCGCGTAGTCGAGCAAGCCGCGCTCGTTGTACGCGGCAATGGCCTTGAGGTAGCCGGCCTTCTGGCGCGAGAGGCCGGCGGCGCGCAGTTCGTCTTCGCTCAGGGCCAGCACTTCGCGCGGCTCGGGGTAGCCCTCGGGCGGAAACAGGGCCTGGAAGCGCTTCCAGATGGCTGCCGCCGCCTTGGTCGAAATCTGCTGGCTGACGATGGCGCGCAGCAGGGCCAAGTACAAATCTTCGTGGGGCCGCGGCTGAATGGCGTGGCCACTGGCAATGAGGCCGCCCAGTACGGGGTCGGCCGCCGTAAGGTGTTCGATGGCAGCTTGATTCAGCATGGATTAGCGGGGCGTGGGGTGCGGAAAAAGAAATTAGGCCAGTAAGTCCTGGGGTTCGACCGGAACCAGGATGATGTCAAGCACCTCGCCGGTCGGGGAGAGGCGCAGGCCGGTCAGGTTGCGCCCGAACACGGCCCCCGTGTCAATGTACATGGTGTTGCTCGCGCGGTCAAAAACGGGCTCACCGTCATCCATCGGGGTGTGGCCCACCACTTGCAGCTTATCGAGCCGTTTGAGTGGGCCGCGCACCCACAGCAGCCCGTCGGGACTGTCGGGGTCGAAGGCATCGGACGCGGCGCTGATGCCGGCGTGGCTCACCAGCACCTGGTCGTTTTCCCAGAGCAGGGGCCGTTTTGCCAGCCAGGGTAGGTGCCGGGACAGCAGCTTCGGCCGCCGCTTGTATTGGGTGGTGCTGCTGCGGCCGCCCCACTTCAGCCAGCCCGGGTACGGGCCGCTGGGGCCGTAGTGGTGCAGCAGGGCGTCCTCGTGGTTGCCCATCAGGAAGGTGGTCGAATCGGGGTATTGCTTGCTGAGCGTTTGGGCCAACTCAACAGTTTCGGGAATGTGTGCGCCGCGGTCCACCAGGTCGCCCACCTGAATGAGGTGGTCGGTGGCCGGGTTCCAGTGTTTTAGGAGCTTCTGAAGCGTGTGGCAGCAGCCGTGCACGTCGCCGATAATGAACAGATTCATGGCCTGATAACGTTGAAAATACGCTTTGCGGTCCGTATTACCACCGCGTGCGGCGGGCAGCTACGCTAAACTTCTTGCCCTTCCGGCTCCCATTGCCGTGGGTTGCGGGGTTGCCCCGCGACTACCCAGTGCCCCAGCGACCCGACGGCAAGGCCCTGCTCCGCAATCGTAGTTTCCAGTGATTTGAAAATACTGACTTTGGCTAGAACACGGCGCACGGCAACGGGCGTCGTGGTACCAAATCAGCCCGCCAAACCGCAGGGGGCATGGCCCCCGCAAACCGCAGCAAGCCCAGTAGCTGCTTAGTTGCCCATTGCCAGTAGCGCCGCCTCAATGCGGGCCACCATGGCGTCATCCACATCCAGGTGCGTCACGAACCGAATCCACTGCGGCCCGAAGCTGCTGGCCCGGATGCCCTGCCGCTCCAGCGCGGCCAGAAAATGGGCGGCCGGCTGGCGCTCGTGCAGCCGGAAGATGATGAGGTTGGTTTCCGGGTTCAGCACCTCCGCCACGTAGGGCTGGAGGCGGAGCGTGGCCGCCAGCTGGGTGGCGCGGCGGTGGTCGTCGGCCAGGCGGTCCACGTTATTTTCGAGTGCGTACAGGCCTGCCGCTGCCACATAGCCCGCCTGCCGCCACCCGCCGCCCATCACCTTCCGGATGCGCTTGCACTTCTGAATAAAGGCCGCCGAGCCCAGCAGCACCGAGCCCACCGGCGCGCCCAGCCCCTTGCTCAGGCACACCGAAATGGAATCGAACAACTGCCCGTAGGCCTCGCTGCGCTGCCCGGTGGCCACCAGGGCATTAAAAATGCGCGCCCCGTCCAGGTGCCGCGCCAAGCCGTGCTTCTTGGCCACGTCGCTGATGGCCTGCAAGTCCTCCAAAGGGTAGCAGCTGCCGCCGCCGCGGTTGTGCGTGTTTTCCAGACATACGAGGCGGGTGGTGGGGTAATGCACGTTTTCGGGCCGGATGGCGGCCTCCACCTGCGCGGCCGTGAGGCGGCCCCGGTCGCCGGCCAGCAGCGCTACGCTCGCGCCGGAGTGGAAGGCAATGCCGCCCACTTCCCAGAGGTACACGTGGGCCGTCTGCTCGCAAATAACCTCGCTCAGCGGCTCGGTGTGGGCCTTGATGGCAATCTGGTTGGTCATCGTGCCCGAGGGGCAAAACAAGCCGGCTTCCAGCCCAAAGCGGGCGGCGGCGGCTTCTTCAAGGCGGCGCACGGTGGGGTCTTCCTCGTACACATCGTCGCCCACGGGGGCGGCAAACATGGCCGCCAGCATGGCCGGCGTAGGGCGCGTCACGGTATCGGAGCGCAGGTCAACAAGGGGCAGCGCAGTAGTTTCAGCAGGCATAATCAAGGAAGCGTAAGCGAAAAAACACGGAAAA
>JBBQSQ010000131.1:0-13306 GCA_038213745.1 Cytophagales bacterium | reverse complement strand
GGGCTCAGCGCCGCCGCCAGTGCCGCGCCGTGCTCCCGGAAAATGGCAAACTCGGCCCGCGTGGGGTAATATTCCGGCAGGTCCATGATTTGCTGGAACAGCTGACTGCCCGCATCATCGTAGAAGTACATGGACGACAGCGTCTTGGGCATTCGACTTAGGCCAGCGGCTACGTGCTGCGCCAGCTCGGTCACGGCGGGGCTGATATGGAAGGTTTTGGTGCTCATGCGGCAGCGGGAAGGTAAAAGGAACTAGCGGGCCAGCCGGATGCCGGTAAATTGCCAGCGCTTATCGGCGTGAAAAAAGTTGCGGTAGCTCAGGCGAATGTGGTTTTCGGGGGTGGCGCAGGAGCCGCCGCGCAACACCAGCTGGTTCACCATGAACTTGCCGTTGTACTCGCCCAGCGCGCCGGCGGCGCGGCTGTAGCCCGGGTAGGCATGGTAGGCCGAATAGGTCCATTCCCAGCAGTCGCCCAGCAGCTGGTGGCAGGCGGTGGGGTCGGCGGTGGCGGGCAGGGGCTGCGGGTCAAGCAAGCTGCTTTCCAGCCAGGTGCCGCCCTCGGTGGTGGCCCCGAAGTACCGGGCGGCCGTTTCCCATTCGGCTTCGGTGGGCAGGCGCGCGCCGGCCCAGTTGGCGTAGGCGTTGGCTTCGTAAAAGCTGATGTGCGTGACGGGCGCGGCCAGTTCCACCGCCCGCAAGCCGTGGTGCGTGAAGCGGTGCCAAGCACCCGCTTGCTGCACCCAGTAGAGCGGCGCTTCCCAGCCCTGGGCCTGGGCCAGGTCCCAGCCCTCGCCCATCCAGTAGCGGAAGTCGCGGTAGCCACCGGCTTCGATGAATTCCAAGTAGTCGCCATTGGTAACCAGGCGGTTTTGCAGCTCAAACGGGGCCACCAGCACCTCGTGCGCCGCCAGTTCATTATCGAAGCAAAAGCCTTCTTCCTGGAAGCCCACCCGGTAAATGCCGCCGGGCACGGGCAGCCAGGACGCTGCGCTTAATGAAGAATTAGGAATGAAGAATGAAGGATTATCTGACGATATCCCCAATTCTTCATTCTTCATTCCTAATTCTTCATTCAAATAAGCCGGCGCCAGCGGGCTGGTGCTGAGAATGTACTTGATGTCGGTGGCCAACAACTCCTGGTGCTGCTGCTCGTGTTGCAGGCCCAGCTCCAGCAGCTCGTAAAAGGGGGCGGGCAGGTCGTTGTCGCCGTCCAGCAGCGCCGCTAGCGCGGTGTCGACGTGGGCGCGGTAGGCCAGCACATCGGCCAAGGGCGGGCGCGAGAGCGTGCCCCGGTCGGCCCGGTTTACCCGTGAGCCCAAGGAGTTGTAGTAGGAATTGAAAAGAAAGGCGTATTCCGGATGAAACAGTTGGTAACCGGGGGCGTATTCTTTTAGCAAGAAAGTTTCCCAAAACCAAGTGGTGTGGGCCAGATGCCATTTGGGCGGGCTCACGTCAATCATGGGCTGCACCACGGTGTCTTCGGGCAGCAACGGCGCGCACAAGGCCTGACTCTGGGCCCGCACGGCCTGGTAGCGGGACAGCCAGGAGTTTGCCACACGGGGCGCGGCCGGAGAAGCATGAACTTGGACCATAGAAAACAATAGAAATTAGAACTTACGCGTCTAACTGGATTAGCCGGCCAGAGGTTATATCCAACGCGAAATACGGACCATTCAGCGCTGGTTTCCCAGCGACGGAAATAAACACGCAGACGGGGTAATAAAGTACGTAGAAGCTCCTCCGTAAAAAGCCGTATTTACGCGCATTTTCGAGCCGAAACACAACTAAATGATGCCGTCAAGGTAGGAGTACTAGCCCTGTAGCTACCATTGTACTATCCAAAAACTTCTTTCAATAACATCATGGCAACTACCCTTTCCACCTCCTCCCCGGCCGCTGCTGTTGCGCTGGGCACCGCCTCAAAAACCGCAACCCGGCCGGCTAACCGCTTGGGCACCAAAAGCCGCCGTGGTTTTGCCGCGATGAGCCCCGAAACGCAGCGCCGCATTGCCAGCGAAGGCGGTAAGGCGTCGCACGCCAGTGGCCGGGGCCACCGTTTCTCCGCCGACGAAGCCCGCGATGCCGGTCGCAAAGGCGGCCTAGTGAGCCGCCGGGGCAAAACGACCGACAAGTAGCCCACTACTGGGGCGTGAGCGCGGCCGGGCACGCATCTTTGCGCCATGCTTCGTCTTCGCTTTTCGCACCGCGCGCTGCGCTTCAACTTTCCGGCCCGCACCTCCCGCGGGGCCCTGGCCGAACATGTGGCTTGGTACCTGCACCTCACCGATGAAACCGCCCCCACCATTGCAGGTTTGGGCGAAGCCGCACCATTGGCGGGCCTCAGCCCCGACTTTGGCCCTGAATTCGCCACCGCCGTCGCCCAGCTTTGCGAGCGGTTCAATGCCGGCGCGTTTGCCACCTTTGCGGCGGCCGATGCGCCGGCATTTGTGGGTCCGGGCTTTCCCGCGCTGACCTTTGCCCTCGAAACCGCCGCCCTCGACCTGGCGGGCGGCGGGCGGCGGCAGCTCTACCAAAACGCCTTCAGCCGGGGCGTGGCCGCCCTGCCCATCAACGGCTTGGTGTGGATGGGCGATGCCGCCTTCATGCGCGAGCAAATCCAGCAAAAGCTGGCGGCGGGCTATTCGTGTTTGAAACTCAAAATCGGGGGCCTGGACTTTACCACCGAGCTGGCGCTGCTGGCCGAAATCCGGGCCGTGGCCAGCCCCGCCCAACTCATGCTTCGCGTCGATGCCAACGGGGCTTTTGCGCCGGCCACCGCGCTGGCCCAACTGCGGGCGCTGGCGGCTCTTCACATCCATTCCATCGAGCAGCCCATTGCGGCGGGCCAGTTGCCAGCCCTGGCCGCCCTGTGCCAGGCCTCGCCCCTGCCCATTGCGCTCGATGAAGAGCTGATTGGCGTAACCGACCCGGCCAAACAGGCGGCGCTGCTCGATGCCGTTCGGCCGGCCTACCTCGTGCTCAAACCCACGCTGCTGGGCGGCCACGCCGCCACCCGCCACTGGATTGCGATGGCCCAGGCCCGGGGCATTGGCTGGTGGATTACCTCGGCCCTGGAGTCCAACATCGGCCTTAATGCCGTGGCCCAGCTCACGGGCGAATACGACGTGCAGGGCTTCGCTCAAGGCCTGGGCACGGGCCAGCTCTACCACAACAACTTGGCCGCGCCGCTGCACATCCAGGGCGGTATCCTGCGCTACGCCCCCACCGAGCCGTGGGAAGACCCGGACGGAGACATCTTCGGCGAATAATTGCGTGTCTTTTCGCTTTATTTACCGGTCCGGTTGCGTCCCTTCCTTATGCCTGTTCCGCGTTTTGTGTGTTTGCTGCTTTGCCTGTGCTTCTGCGGGGAAAGCGGCTGGCATGCGCACGCACAATCCGCTACTGCCGCCGCGCCTTTTGTTTTTAAGCGCGCTACGCGCAAGAACCTGCGGGTCCCGATTAAGATGCAACGCAACCTGCTGGTGGTGGAATGCTTTATGAATGGCTACGGCCCCTTCAACTTCCTGCTCGATACCGGCGTCAGCACCTCCATTCTCACCTCCGCCGCCCTGGCCGATTCGTTGCAGCTGCGCAAGGGGCAAAAATTCCGGGTGGTGGGCGCGGGCGGGCTCGATGCGGGCCTGCTGGCCTACCAAACCGATAGCGTCCGGCTGGAATTGGGCGGAGCCGTGGCCCCGTACATGACGTGGCTGGTGCTCTCCGAAGACGTGCTGAACCTGTCGGGCTACGTGGGCGTGCCCATCCACGGCATTCTGGGGTCCGAGCTCTTCCGCAGCTTTGTGGTGACGCTGCACCCCGAAGAAGAGAATATGGAGCTGAGCACGCCCGCCGCCTACCGCGCGCCCAGCGGCCGGCAATGGTCGGAAATACCGCTGTCGCTGGAAAACAACAAGGCCTATTTCACGGCTCCGGTGCAGTTTTCCGATTCGCTCACCCTCCCCATGAAGCTGGTGCTCGACACCGGGGCCAGCCACGCGCTGTCGTTGGAAACCGATTCGGACCCGCGCCTCACGCTGCCCGCCCCGCGCCTGGCCACCGACCTCGGCCGCGGCCTCACGGGCACCGTGCACGGCTACCTGGGCCGGGTACCTACCCTGAAACTGGGCCGCTACACTATGCGCTCGGTGCTCACCTCCTACCCCGACATGGCCGACGTTCACCGCCGCATCGACGTGCCCCGCAACGGCAACGTGGGCTACGAGCTGCTCAAACGCTTCTCGCTCGTCATCGACTACCCGCACCAGCGCCTGTTGCTTCGGCCCAACGTGCACCTGCGCGAACCCTTCGAGCACGACATGTGCGGGCTCGACCTCCTGGCCCTCAGCCCCGACTACCGGCGCTACCTCGTCCTGCGCGTCGAGCCCAACTCGCCCGCCGCGGCCGCCGGCCTCGTGCCCGACGAAGAGCTGCTGAGCATCAACATGCTGCCCGTCGGGGTGTTCACCCTCACGCAGCTGGGGCGCATCATGCACTCTGAAGACGGGCGCCTCATTATAATGGTGCTGCGCCGGCCCAACGGCGACCTGCACACCGCCAGCGTGCGCCTCAAACGGCAAATTTAGCCCCGCGCATTGCCGCGTTTTATTCCCTCGCTGCTGCGGCTGGTTGCCCCCGCGTGCCCGACCTTTGCCCTTTAATTCTCACTTTTCAACTTCTCAATGACTGCTCGACTCTTGCTTCAGCTAGCCGCCGTGATGGGCGGGCTGGGCGTGGCCATCGGGGCCTTCGGGGCCCATGCCTTGCACGACATGCTGGTAAAAGCCGGCCGCCTCGAAACCTTCGAAACCGCCGTGCGCTACCAATTCTACCACGTGCTGGCCCTGCTGGCCATTGGCGTGCTCTGGACCGCCCGGCCCGAGCTGCGTACCCTGGGCACCACCGGCTGGCTCTGGCTGGGCGGCATCATGGTGTTCAGCGGCTCGCTTTATGCGCTATGTTTCACGGGCATTACCAAGCTAGGGGCCGTGGCTCCCATCGGTGGACTGCTGTTTTTGGCCGGTTGGGTAAGCGTGATACTGGCTGTGCGCGAGCTATAGGCGGCCCGCACCCCACAAAAAAGGGCCGTTCGCATCTGCGAACGGCCCTTTTTTGTGGAAGCAACCGGGGGCTGCTTACTTCACTTTGGCTTTCATTTTGGTGTCGCCGCTTTTCTCTTTCATCTTCTTGCCATCGGCTTTCATGGCCATTGGGGTGGCTTCGGCGGCCATGGTTGGGGTGGCGTTAGCGGTGGCCGAAGCCTCTTTCACTTCGCCTACCAGCGACACTGTGGTGCTGCCGGCCGTAGCGTTCGACTCAATGGTGAGCACTTTGTTCTGCATGCCCATTTTACCGGCCGAGTTGAAGTGAGCGGCAATGGTGCCGGTTTTACCGGGCATCACGGGCGCTTTGGTCCACTCAGGCGTGGTGCAGCCACAGCTCACGCCGATGTTCGAAATGACGAGCGGAGCCGTACCCGTGTTCTTAAACTTGAACGTGTGGTCGACGGTACCGCCTTGCACGACGGAGCCGAAGTCGTACTTCACTTCTTCGAATACGATGGCGGGACCAGCCGTGGTACCAGCTTTGGCAGCCGGGGCCTGGGCCTGGGCCTGGGCCTGGGCCTGCGCGGTAAAGGCGGCGGCGGTCAGGCTAAGAGCGAGGAGCAAGGACTTTTTCATGAAAACGGAAATTGTAAAAAGCGGATGAAGAGGGTTGGGATTAACAAATTTAGGGGTTTGGCCCAGACTCACAAATTTACGACCAAACTAAGCCGGCCTCTCTGAAGGACCCGTGAAGCTCTTAAACTCCATTCCTAGCCTTTAAATTCTATTGGCGTACGGAAACTGGCGCAAAGCCTCGTGCTCAACGGTGGTACGCTGGTTTTCCACGCCTCTAATTTTCTCACTGGCCTCATTCAGCTCCCATTGCCTCAGTCCTCCACCGGCGGGTCGCTGAGGAGTTTCTGCTGGAAATTCAATAAAAACAACCGCTCCGACGCCCGCGTGATGGCCGTGTAGAGCCAGCGCGCAAACTCGCCCGCCAGCGGCTCATCGGGCTTCAGGAATCCGTGGTCCACAAACACGGCCTGCCACTGCCCGCCCTGCGCCTTGTGGCAGGTGAGGGCGTAGGCAAATTTGATTTGCAGGGCGTTGAGGTACGGGTCCTTGCGCATTTCCTTGTAGCGCTCGGCCTTGGTTTTGAGGTGGGCATAATCCTCGCTCACGGCCATATACAGCGCATTGTTGCGGTCGGAGGGCAGGGCGGGGCTCTCGGTGTGCAGCGTATCGAGCAGGAGCTTTACTTCGATTTCGGGCTCGTCGGGGTAATCCACGAGCCGCACCTGGGCCTGGGCGAAGTGGAAGCCGTACAGCTCTTCGCGCCGGACCACCTTCGTAATTTGCAGGAAGTCCCCGTTGGCCAGGAAGCCGATTTCGGAATCCTTTGGCAGCCAGAAGTAGTTGTTGCGCACCACCATGAGGTAGTCGCCGCCCTCAATCTCCTCCTCAGCATCAAAGAGCGCCCGCCGGATGAGCTGGTTGTACTGGTTGGCGTTGCGGTTGGAGCGGCAGATAATGGTGGTGTTTTCGTGGCCGTACTGGCGGTAGGCCCAGCGCAGGCCGTCCTCCAGCTTGTCGCCGCCCATCTTGAAAATATCCCGAAATCCCTTGGTGTGCAGTTGGATATTGGGCGCTTCCTGCCGCAATTCTTCCCGTAATTCCGTGGCATTCACCAGGATGCCCGATGCCTGGGCCTGGCGCATCACCTGGCGCAGCTCCACGCTGCCTACCGTGGCCCGGAAGCGGTGCGCCAGCAGCTCGGGGTCCAGGGCGGGGCTCAGGAGCTGGCCCACCGGCGGCAGCTGCGCCGTGTCGCCGATGAGCAGCAGCTTGTTGCTCTGCTTTTCAAACACAAAGCCCATCAAATCATCGAGCAAGCCACTTTCGCCGAAGGCTTTCTCGTCCGAAATCATCGAGGCCTCGTCCACGATGTAGAGCGTTTGCTCGGCGCGGTTGGGCTGGCGCTGGAAGTTAAGCCGCTCGGCGGGCGAGCCGCTGGTTTGGCGGTAAATCTTCTTGTGAATGGTGCTGGCGGCCACGCCTGCGTAGCCGGCCATCACCTTGGCGGCGCGGCCGGTGGGGGCCATCAGCGTGTACTTGCGTTGCAGCTTGTGCAGCCACTGCACCAGGGCGCTGACGACGGTGGTTTTGCCGGTGCCCGCGTAGCCGCGCAGCACAAACACCTTGCGCCCCGGCAGGTCATCGCGCAAAAACGCGTCGAGCTGCGTGAAGAGGAGGGATTGGTCGTCGGTGGGCTCGTAAGGAAAGTAGTCGCGGACGGAGGGGTGGCGGAGGGAGAGCACGGAGGAATCAGGATAGAACAGACAAAGGTAAACCCTGGCCAAAGGGAGAACTTAAAGCCCCGCAGCAGCGTATATTTGTGCAGGTCGGTACTTCGGTGCCGATTTAGGCCGGGGCGAAAGCCCGGGCCCCACCAAGGGATGCATGGTCGACCGTGCATCCCTATTTTTTTAGGACACGATGCTGCGGAAGATGTTGCTGATAATTTCTTGTCGGCTGAACGTACGCAATGCCTGACCAAGTAGCACGGCTACGGCCACAATATTGGAGGTACGTTGCGAGCGGTCATAAATAGCGTCTTCCAGCAAGTGCAAAGGAAACGCATCGGGAAGCCACAGCAAGATGCGGTCAGCCTGTCGGCTGCCATCCCGTAAAGCCTTGTCGATGGCGTTACGGCTAACCGCCGACGGTTTTTTGAACTCCCAGGCAATACCGTTACGGGTAGCATCTGGGTTCTTTGCCCCAGCTGCGGCCGTGACTGGCAGCAGCCGTACCTGTTCGCCCCGAGCCGCCAGAAACAGCGCAATGGGAATATTCTGCCGGCTTTCGAGCTTGCCATGGGTTTCGTGCATGTCCACAAAGGCACCGTTTGGGCCTTGAAATAGCCGGAAGTAGCCGGGTAGCAGGTTTTCGGGCGGCTGACTCACGCGTGGGCCGGCTCAATCACGACCATGGTGGCGCTGGCCTTAGCAATAAGTACATCATCGCACCACACTTCGGCCTCGCAGAAATGCAGCCGTCGGCCGGCTTTCAATACCCAGCCGATGGCTTTTATCTTCTGCCCGATGCCGGGGTTGAAGTAAGCTATTTTTAAATCGGAGGTGACCACGCCGTGGTCGTCGGGCACCAGCGTGACGGCCGCAAAGCCAGCCACCAAATCGGCCATGGTGGCGGTGAGGCCGCCGTGGGCAAAGCCCCGTTGCTGCAAATGCTGCTGGCCCATCGTCAACTCGGCCTCCACGCGGCCGGGGGTTATCACCGTCAAATCGGCCCCAATGAGGTGCATAAAATGCTGGCGCACCAGCTTGCGGCGGATGCGGGCTTCGAGGTCGGGGGCAGCAGCGGAGGCGTTAGCTTCTTGATTAGCAGGAGACACAGAAATAGACTACGTTTACGACAGTGAAAAACAGGAGTGAAAGAGCGCCAACTCAAGTGTTGTACTGTTTTGTACCACAAGGCAGGGCTTAGAACTTCAGAGAACTGCAAAATGGCTTTTGTGGCCATCCAGCGGCTATTTGCGCTCCCGTAGCCAAAGGTACTGGCTTGCGAATGGGCCCGTAGCTTTCGGCTGTACTTTAAATTCAGAGAATTGATGGACCAGTTACCGGCAATGCAGTTTCTCGTGGCGGGCGCGTTGGGCCTGGGGCTGGCCGCGTGCAGTGGGTTCCGGGTGTTTGTGCCGCTGCTGGCGGCCAGCCTGGCCTACCATTCCGGGTACCTGGCCCCGGCGGCGGGCTTTGCGTGGCTGGGGAGCTGGGCGGCGCTGCTCACCCTGGCCACGGCTACCCTGGTCGAAATCGCGGGCTACTACCTTCCGGTGGTCGACCACCTGCTGGATACGCTCACCACGCCGGCCTCCTTTGTGGCGGGCACCATTCTGATGACCTCGGCCCTCCCCCACCTTGACCCCACGCTGCGCTGGACGCTGGGCATTCTGGTGGGCGGCGGCACGGCCGGGCTGGTGCAAACGGGCACGGCCCTGCTCCGCGGGGCTTCCACGGCCACCACCGGCGGCCTGGCCAATCCCGTGCTGGCTACCTTCGAAAACACGCTGGCCGTGGGCGGGGTAGCCCTCACGCTGCTGCTCCCGCTGGTGGCGGCGGGGCTGGTGGTCCTGCTGCTGGTGTTCATCCTGGTCCGGCTTCGGCGCTGGCGCACGCAGCCGCGCAACCGGGCGTAGGCACTGCATTGCGGGTCTGTTTTTGAGCCGGCGAAGAAACAATGTGGCAAACGCAACGTTAGCCTTTCGCTGCTGCGCGCGCTCCTTTCCCGTGCTGTTGGCGGCTGTTCCGTTATGCCCGATACAAAAGATATTTCCCCCGATGCCTTGCTGCAGGCTTATTCCGGCCAGGTCCGGGTACGCATTGGCGGGCTGTTGCTGCGCGACGGGGCCATTCTGCTGGCTGCCCACCGCGGCCTGTTGCCCAACGAAGTCCCGTTCTGGTCGCCGCCGGGCGGCGGCTGGCAGTTTGGCGAGAGCATTCACGCTGCTTTGGTGCGGGAGTTTCAGGAGGAAACCGGCTTGACGGTGCGCGTGGGCCGCTTCCTCCACCTCCACGAGTTCAGCGGCGGCAACCTGCAAGCGCTGGAATTATTCTTCGAAGTACTGGCCGACGATGCGGCCATACCGCAGCTGGGCCACGACCCCGAACACGCCCCCGACCAGCAGCTGCTCACGGAGCTGGCCTGGTGCACGCCACGGCAGCTGCTTCAGTTGCCGCCGGCCCAGGTGCACCCCGTGCTCCGCATGGTGCTCAGCCTCGATGATGTATTCGTTCCCCAGATACGCTTCGCTTGATGAGGAATGACGAATGAGGAATGTTCGACTCGTTTCGCAATTCTTCATTCCTCATTCTTTATTCCTCATTAAGCGAAGCGTTATCTTTAGCCCCGGCCACTTGGCCGGTTTAGCTTCGATTCGTGTCTGCTTCTGCTGCTTCTTCTGTTTCCTCGGCTGCGCCAGCGGCGCTGTTGCGCTTGCGCGACGAAACGTTTGACCCCACCAACATCGCCGCCTACAACTTGTACTTGCTGGCTGGCCCCGCCCACCTGCATTTGGCCGTAGCCGATGTTGAGCGGCGGAAATTCGTTGTGCTGGAAGAGTACGCGCTGCCCCAGGGCGGAGTGCCGGCCCTGGCGGCCCATCACGACTTTTTGGGCCAGCGGGGCTGGAACGCAGTGCGGCTCGCCGTTACGGGCCGGGCCTTTACGCTGCTGCCCGCCGCCTTGTTCCGGGCCGGCGATGAGGCCGCTGCCTTGCGTCTGCACCACACCCCCACCCCCACCGAAACCGTGCGCCACACCACCCACCCTGGCCTGGAATTGGTGAACGTATTTGCGGCCAATACGGCCCTGGCCGACTGGCTGGCCGCTACGCACGGAGCTACTGGCCGTATGCTCCACCACACCAGCGCCCTGCTGGCTGGCTTAGTGCACCAGCGCGGGGCTGCCGCGCCGCGCCGCCTCTACCTCAACCCTGGTGCCCAGGAGCTTACGTTGGTAGTGCTGGGCCAGAACCTGGAATATTGCAACGTTTTTGCCTGCACCACGGCCGAAGACGTAGTCTACTACACCATCCTCGTGATGCAGGAGCTGGGCCTCGACCCCGACCAGGACGAAGTAACCGTGTGGGGCGAACTGATGCCGGATTCGGCCGTTTTCAGCCTGCTGCGCACCTATGTGCGCAATATCCGGTTCGGTTTCCGGCCCGGCAATGTACAGTACAGCTACCGCCTCAACGACGTGTTCGAATACCGGTATTTCGACTTATTCAGCTTGCATTTCGCTTAGCAGAGTTGTTTGAGTTATGAATTCAGCCCGCCGTCGGCCAAATCCCAACTCATAACTTTTAACTCATAATTCATAACTCACCAAGTTATGCCCCGCATTGCCATTTTCCCCGGTTCATTTGACCCCTTCACCAACGGGCACCTCGACATCGTGCAGCGCGGCATCGGCTTGTTCGACCAGGTGGTTGTGGCCATTGGCACCAATAGCAGCAAGCAGCGCTACCTGCCCGTGGAGGAAATGCAGGCGCTCATCGCCGCCGTTTTTGCGGAGGAGCCGCGGGTTTCAGTGCAGACGTTCAAGGGCCTCACCGCCGAATTCGCCCGTGAAGTCGGGGCCGGCTACCTGCTGCGGGGCCTTCGCAACAGCCCGGATTTCGAATACGAGAAGCCGATTGCCTACGGCAATCAGCACGTGAACCCCGGCTTGGAAACCGTGTTTTTACTCACGTCGCCCAGCCTGGGGGCCATTAGCAGCACCATCATTCGGGACATCCACCGCTTTGGCGGCAACGTGGACGCATTTCTGCCGTTCACGCTGCCGCCCAGTCACTAAAATTCCCGGATTCGGCCGCACAAACCGCAATACGGGACTACTTTCCGGCGGCTGGGGCCTCCTTGGTGGGCTTGCCGGCCATGGTGGTGAGGTAGTGCCGCACCACCAGCGCGATGGACGCGTAAGAATCTTCCAGCTTGGCCAGCGCCTCCTGGGGCGACATCCAGCGCACCTCCTCAATGTACTCCTCGGTTTGGGGCTTCATCAGCGTATCGTCCAAGGATTTCATGAGGTACCAGCTGGTTTTTTTCAGCATCTTATTGCCTTTGTAGGCGTAGCTGTGCCAAGTGCTGGGCAGCTCTTCGCCGAGTTCCAGCTTGATGTTCGTTTCCTCCTCCACTTCGCGCAAGGCCCCGGCGGCCTGGTCCTCGTCGCTCTTGAGCTTGCCCTTGGGCAGGTCCCATTTGCCAAGCCGATAAATCATCAGGACCTGGTCGCCTTTCACCACCAGCCCGCCGCCGGCTTTGGCAATTTTGAATTGGTCTTTGAAATGCAGGGTGATGAATTTTTTCTTTTTCACCAGCATGGTCAGCGATTTCAGCTTTTTAAGCTTTTTCACTTCCATGAGGCGCAGCAGGCGGTCGATGAACAGCGGGCCGGCGTCGCGCACCAGCACGTCGCCCACCAAGTCCTTCGACGTGAAATCGTCGTCGGGATTGAGAATCAGGTCGAACTTGTGCTTGTACACTTTTTCGCTCAGTTTCTTAATAACCAGCGGAATGTCGTTGATGAAAATATTCATCGGAAGAAGCGAATGAAAAAGGCGATAACAGGCCGGCTAATTAAACGGCTGAAATCAGAAAAAATGAGAATGGGCGCTCAAACTGCGGCCGCAAGATACGGGCCCGGCCCGATTTGCCGGGCCGCCGCATCTTTGCGGCATGACACGCATTGGCCTGCTTTCCGACACCCACGGCTACCTCGATGACCGCATAGCGCACCATTTGCGCGATTGCGACGAAATATGGCACGCCGGTGACTTCGGCGATGCCCGCGTGGTGGACGAATTGCAGGGCCTCGCGCCGCGCTTTCGGGGCGTGTACGGCAATATCGACGGCACGGACGTCCGACGCACCCAACCGTTGGTGCAAGACTTTGAGGTTGACGGCCTGCACGTTTTGATTACGCACATTGGCGGCTATCCGGGGCACTACGCGCCGGCGGCCCGGCCCCTGCTGGCCAGCGTGCGGCCGGGGCTGTTCGTGACCGGACACTCGCACATTCTGCGGGTGATGCCCGACCACAAGTTGGGCCTGCTGCACCTGAACCCCGGAGCAGCCGGGCGGCACGGCTTCCACCAGGTGCGCACGCTGCTGCGGTTTGGCATTGCGGCCGGCAAGGTGGTGGACTTGCAGGCCGTGGAGCTGGGCAAGCGGGCGGGCTAAGGCCCTGGCTACTTGGAACCAACAAGCCCTGCCGCCTGGGGTACAGGGGGCAGGGCTTGTCGCAAGTAATCAGTCGTCGGCTGAATTAGAGCGCGATTTCGGGCTTGGGGTGCTCGCCTTCCTGGCCGTCTTCGTTCACGGGCTTGGTCACGGCTTCGGCCGCGTCGAAAACAGCGGCGTTGTCGGCGGTTTCATCCTTGGCGGCAGGCTTGGCAGCCGCTTTGGCAGGGGCAGCAGCAGCGGCACCGGGCGTGGTGAAGCGGGCCTTCAGCTCTTCCAGGTCCACGTTTTTCAGGACGGGCGTGCGGAGCAACTCCTTGATAATGCTCTTCTTATTGTTGGCGCGGGCAATGTTCTTGCGGTGTTTGCGCTTGAGGCGGGTAACGGACATGGTGCCGGATTGGTTAAAGTCTAGGGCTTACGAAACGGAGGGCAAAAGTAAGGCTTTCATTTTGAAAGTGCAAGCCCAGAAGGCATTTTGCTGAATTACTGCGTATTCGG
>JBBQSQ010000130.1:0-13322 GCA_038213745.1 Cytophagales bacterium | reverse complement strand
GCCCCGGTGCGCCCATGGTACTGCCTTCACCGGTGGGAGAGTCGGTCGCCGCCAACCTTTTACTCAGGAAAATCCTCGTGGATGCTTTCACCAGCAACCATGAGGATTTTTGCTTTGTACGGTGCCCTTGGCTGCCCAACCATTGAGAAAATCTATTCGAGTGGCGTTAATTTCTAGTAGAGCTCATCGCCTATTAAAAGACAAAGAGCCCATTTGCGTCATGTAAGTAAGCCCTTTGGCTTTTATTAGGCGATGAAGCAGTCGTTAATTTTTATGCACATGACTTACGCACTGATTGGCAGGAGCGTAGGAATAAGAGGATTTCGTAGGAGTTGACGTAGGTAGGGTGCCCATTGCTGCTGGTGGACCTGACAGATTGTTTGGGCAGTGTGGCGGCAGAACTGCCGCAGCGATACCCAGGCTATGTAACAGATACTGAGATAAAAAGCCAGTCTTAGGCAGATACTTCTTATTTTTAGGCTTCCTCAAGGAGGGCCCGCTGGGTTCATCCCGTGTAGCCTCGGTACGTTAAGCGGCCGGGGCTACTTCTTTTTCGACTAGGTGCGCTAGATAGTAGTGCGGGTCATAAGAATGGTTGTTCTACCAGAAGGAATAGCAGAGCAGCAGCTGCTTGCACACGGCGGCAATCATGCCGATACCATTCGGCTGGCGACTTCGCAGCTAGGCGTAAAGAGCCATTTGCGGCGGATTGTGGCGCAGGCTGCTCAACGCCGATAAATGGAGAGCGGTGCGCAGGCACATATTCCCTCGGTGGGAGATGCGGATGGCTCGCGTGGCGTGCCCGTTTTGAAGCTGAGCCACATCAAGCCCGGCACAGGAAGCGAGCTAGTGTTCGTTTTCCACCAGCGTAAGGCCGCTGGTTTTGGCCACGACCACAATTGCCGTGGTCAAGCCAACGCCAGGGATACTGGTCAGGTGGACCAGCTTGCGGGCCAATTCTGGCGCTGTTTCCAGCAGCGCGACCAAGTCACAGTCTATGGTGCGGGCTTCCGGTTCGTGACTGTGCTGGTAGGCATGCAACCGGGCTTTGGGGGCATATGCTTTGCTGGGTCAGGCTCTGGCGCTCGCGGGCCAAGGCGCGTAAGCGGCGTAGCGCGGGCGTGGTGTAGCCGCCAAGCGGGCAGGGACGCGTTCCAAGCCCAGACGGGGTATACAACAGGTCGGTCTTGCTTTTCATCTCGATGCTTTGAGCGAAGTACTTCGCCTTGTTAGGCAGCAAGACGCTCAGGGACTGGTGCCGGGGGGCCAGAAAACACACCAGTTCCTCGTAGCACACTACCGTACCATCCACTACGAACCACAGGGGAGCAGCCATTAGGGCTCGCTGCTGGGTGGTCCAGGTGAGCAACGCTGTCAAACCGGCCAAGGTATTATCGAAGGTTGCTTGTTTGCAAAACCGCGTCTACTGGTAGGCGTCGAGCTTGCGGAAACAGGCCACGAAGGTGTCCTTGGCCATGTCACTGCCGACGACGTACTTCAGAGATAAAGAATGGGGACGTACTGAGCAGAAAGTCGATATACTTGGCTTGTATCAACGTAAGCACGAGCCGGGCGTTTAGCTCAAGATACGAGCCGCTGCGTGAGCCCTATCGCGATTGCCATGCTTTGACTCTGGATTTAGCATTGTTGCGGATATTCATGTAGAACAGGGCGTAGTCAGCAATGTGGAAGGAATGGCGAAGCTCAGGACGGCCCGGGAGGAGGAATCGTGGGTAACCGCTGGGCTTGGGTGGGGTTATCCAGAGAAGGCCTTGGTGGATTTTAGCGTCAGTAACCTGAGGGTCGACGCGCTTGAACTCCTGGCTGACGCCACCACGGTTGAGGCTAGCGGGTGCTAATAGGGTATCGAGCGTCCAGGTGAGGGGATTGGTGACGGCAAAAGGATGGAAAGGGGGGTAATCGTTGCCATTTGAGACAGAGCTGTAGGTGATGAAGCAACCGGTGGCTAGTGAATCTGCGCACAGGCGAATGGTTTGGTATTCATTTGGTTTGACCTTAAATCCGATAAGGTAGGCGGCGACTAATTGACGGCGCAGCTTGGGGTTGGTGTCGAAGAACTCGTGGAGCAGGCGTGTGGCGTGGGCGGTGCCTTGGCTGTGGCCGGCAATGATGATGGGCCGGCCTTGGTTGTAATGCGCGAGGTAATATTGAAAGGCCGCTTTTACATCGGAGTAAGCCAAGTCGAGAGCAGCTTGGCCATTGGGCGTTTGCTCATCGAAGAAGGAATACAGGGTGGCTTGGCGGTAGCGCGGCGCATAAATGCGGCCGGCAGCGTTGAAGACACTGGCTTGGTGGCGAATGGTGCTGCGGTCGGTAAAGCGGTTGAGCTTGTCCGTACCGAGGTCGGCATTCCAGGCTTTGGGAAGGTAGAAAGTGGTGGGGTGAATGAAAAAGACATCGGCAGCGGCGGTGGCTTGCTCGTCGCGCAGGCCGGTATCCTGGGGGACGGCATCGGCGGAATCTCGGCGTGTGGGCAGGGCGGCCCAGCAGCTATCTTGGGCATAATCAGGGCCGGGGGCGGGCGTGTAGGCCGCGAAATCATGGCGCGGCCTAAGTAGCTTGAGGCACGAGGTGAAGGGCAAAAGCATGGACAGGGTCGCTCCTACTAGCAGCAACCGGCGGCTTTTGCTTTGGCCTTGCGCAAATGACCGTGACTTCTTACGTGATTGGCTCATGGCTGCGGAGTGCTTTGCTCCTGCTGCGGCAGTACCGGCCAGTGTTTTACCTCCATTGGTTGGCCAGCCTCGTCATATAAAAGGCTTAAGGGCTCGGCGGGTTTGGCAACCACATCGGCCAGGGTAATATGCCAGCGCTGCCACATTTCGGCCAAGGCTTGGGTGTAAGCGGTATTCTCCCAAGGGTTGAAGATGGCTCCGGCCACATCATCAATCAGGGCGTCGAATACCAGTTTGGTATCGCTGGGGCCCGGGTGCCGCGGGTAGATGTCGGGCACGATGTGGAGCAGGTGAGCGGCGTAGTACACGCGGGCTTTAAACTCGGCAATTTGCACGGGGTGCAGGGGGCGCTGGGCATCGGCGTAGACTTTGCGCATGGCTTGGCCGATAAGTCCAATGTCTACCAGGCAGGCGATTAAGACCACGTTATCGAGTTTGATGCTGAAGACTAAGGTATTCAGGTCGTCGTCGTACTCGAAAGGCGTGACATCCTCGGTGGGGTCGACTTCGAGCACGAAAATGGAGCCGGGTACGAAATCGGCGTATTCGGTGGGCACGCGCAGGCCTTGCAGGAGTTGAAAGAATGCCTGGAACCGACGAACCAAGGCGGCGTTTTCGCCCAAAGGGTACTTGGGCTTTATCAAGGGCTCGAACTCGTTGAGCAGCTCGGTGATGAAAATGCCGTAGAACATTTTGCCCATCCAGAGGAACAGGGTGTCGTCGCCGAGGGCGCGGAGGGCGGCGGGGCCTTGTGCGGCGGCGGCCTCTACCCTACCCTCTAACTCGGCAATGCGCTGGCGGGCGGCGGGACTGGCGGGCAGGCGCAAGTCCTGGAAAGCAACGGTGCGCTGGTCGAGCAGCTGAATGGGACGGTCGGCGAGATGATAGCGGGCTTGCAGCCAGTCGGCAAATACGGGAACAGTATCGGCGGGGCCAACGGATTGGCCGCTGAGAAAACAAGTGTCGGGGCCAAACCGCATGCCATCGAACGGGTCGTAGGGAATGAGGGCGGCGGGCGGAAGTGGAGTCATTATAAAAGCAGTAGCGCGAATTTTGTAGCGGGCGTCGACGGGCCGACAGGATAACTCCTGACGGCTCATTGACGCCCGCTACAAAGTTCGCGCTACGGAGGTTATCGAACGGTGCGGGTGGTCGCTACCGCGATAGCGTGGACCCGGCCTTGATGAGCAGCTTGCTCAAATTAAGGAGTGGGGCGCTGTAATCGCCGGCATCCTCGGCCACCTTGGCGGTTTCGGCCCCGAGGCTGGCAATAAGCTCGGCAATGTCGTGGGCCGGGGTTTTCGGGTTGGCCAATAATTCATTGAGCTGATTGAGCTCTTGCTTGATTTTGGCTAGCCCGGGGCGCTCGGTAGCCGACAGCACGGTGGACCAGCGCTCAATTTCGGTGCGGCCCTGGGGGCCGGAATTGGTGGGGGTACTCGCCGTGAGGAACGTGAGGGTATCGTCGAGGAGCGCGGTGTTTTGCTGGTCGGTCACGGCCATGGGAACGGCGGGCGTGGCGGGCGTTTGCGGAGTGGCGGCGGTGGAATCCATGGGAATGCGAAATAATAGAGATGCGTAAGGGCTATACTAGCGCGGGCAATAAAAAGTTAGCTCCACAACTAGCAAACGACCGTACTCGGCCCGTGGGTTACCTTTTGGCCCCGGCCCTATTAACAGGCATCATCCACTTTCAACTAATTTTCTCATGAAAATCTCCGTTAAATCCCTCTTCGTTGCTGCTGCTGTAGCCCTCACCGCCACTGCCTGCGAGCCAACCAAAACCACCGAAACCACGACCAGCGCCGACGGTACGACCACGGCTACCGTGACCACCGACAGCAGCGCCATGACGGCGACCGAGGCAGGTGCTGCCGCCGGCGCGGCCGTAGACAATGCTTCGGCCAACATGAAGGCAGGCGCGCAAGAAGCGGGTGCCAAAATGGATGCCGCCGCCGAAAAAGCTGGTGCGAAGATGGACGCTGCTGGTGCCAAAATGAACGCCAAGATGGACGCTGCCGGTGCGAAGATGGATGCTAAAATGGATGCGGCAGGCAACAAAATGGACGCTATGGGCGACGCTGCCAAGAAATCGGCGGCTCAAACCAAAGCCAACATGGAAGCGGCCGCTAAAAAGTAATCCCAACCATTCTGGTTGAAACAAAGGGCCCGGATGCAGCTGCATCCGGGCCCTTTTTAGGTCGGCGGGTGGGCGGGTCAGGCACTGGCTAGCTCCAACAGCACCTCGTAGTAGGGGCGGCCCAGGGTGCGGGCGCGCAGCCAAGCATAGAAGCTCAGCACCTGCAAATCTTCGCGCTCCTGGGCGAGGAAAGGCGGCACGTGATTGACCCGGTTGACGAAATCGGACCGATGGGGCGCATTGGGGTCTTCGATAAACTCACGTACTAGAGCTAAATATATCAGTACGGGGTGGTAGGGGCCACCGACAGGGGCGGCTTCGGTGGGCACTGCGGCATCGGCGGGCACGGCGGGAAACTGCTCGCGCAGGCCGCGCTCGATGGCCCGGAGGCGGTTGAGGGCCAGGTCGGCGTTGCCGAGCTCGACCTGGATGAGCATTTCGCCGATGTTGCGGTTCAGCATCCATTCCAAGCCCAGGTGTTGCTCCAGCCAATGGTCGGTGCGGGCGAGGCTGAGCAGGGTGTGGTTGGCTTTGGCAAACTGACCTTCGGCGAAGTAGTGAAACGTGAGCTGGAAGCGGGCGGTAAGGTCGTCGGAGGGGGCCAGGGATTTGGGGGTGCGCAGAATGGTTTCGAGCAGGCCGATGCTGTCGGCATTGCGGTGCAGGAAGGAATAATTGGCCGCCAGCAAAAAGGTGAAGCGGGTGGCCAGCTCGCCGGCTTGCCGGGCGGGGCCGGCCGCCAACAGGGCCTGGCCTTTTTCCAGGTACGCCACGGACTCAGCAAAGCGACGCGAGCGGTAGAGGGCGTGCGCCAGCATGTAGAGCAGCTTGAGCTGGTGGCCGCGCTGGGCCGGGGCGAAGCCGTGGCGGCGCTCCATCAGGTTGTAGCAGCGCTCGATGAAGGGGGCAAACGCCGAAAAATCGCGCCGGACCAACATAGCGCTACGGGCAATGGACATGAGCCGGCTCAGCAGCGAGGGCGAGCGGGCGAAGGCTTCCTGCAAGTCGTACTCGGCCAGAATGCCGTGCAGAATGGCATCGACGGGCACGGCGGCACGGCCACGGGCGCGGGAATCGCGCAGGCGCAGGCGAAGCAGGCGGTCGGCGATGTTGGCGCGGGCTTCTTCGTCGGCGGCTTTTTTGTTGAGCCGGTAGCGGGTCAAAATTTCGTCGAGCGGGGCGGCGTGGGGCGACTCGGCGTGCTGAATCTGGAGGTTGTAGACGGCATTCAGGGGCTCGTACTGCTCGTTTTCGCGGGCCAGCTTTTCGGCTTTGCGCAGGGTGTTCCAAGCCAGGCGCGGAATGCCGGCCTCGAACAGGTACTGGGCCAGGGTGAGCTGACCGCGCACGGTAGCGGCGGCCGTGGTATCGAGCTGGCGCTGGCGCAACAGGAGGTAGTCGGTGAGGTGGCGCATGAGGCGCTTGCGGAGCGCGTAGTAGGCCACGGGGTTGGGCTCGTCGGGATAGAGCTGGGCAATGAGCTGCTCGGGCTTTATTTCCTTGGCGCGCAGCAGCAGCTCATAAAGGCGCGAATCGAGGCGGCCGGCCACCTTGCGGCGCTGCCGCTGCATAAACCGGCCAAAATCGCGGCGGTCGTCCGGGCTCAGGGTGAGCAGGGTGGTGCGGAGGTCGTCCATTAGGGAAGCGGGTAGAGCTGGCGAATAACTTGAGCGCTCGGCTCAATGTCCTTTTACTGAAATGCTATTTTCTGAATTTCAACGAATTGCCTTCAGAAACACCGAATGGTTAAGGTCTAATAGTCTGCAAAATACGGTTGAAAACTGATTATCTGGCAGCCACCTTTGAGACAGATTTTCACTCCCTAATCCCCCGCGCCATGTATGCACGCCTACTGTTGTTACTGCCTTTGCTGGCGCTGCTGGCCGGCCCGGCTTACGCCCAGGATTTGCTCACCAAGCGCAACGGCAGCGAACTGGCCGTGAAGGTGGTCGAAATCACGCCTGCCGAAGTAAAATACCGCCGCACCGACAACCCCGATGGGCCGCTCATCAGCATGTGGCGGTCAGAAGTGTACCTGATTCGCTACGCCAACGGCACCCAGGAAGTATTGAATGCCCCGCCGGCTATTCCGGAAGCGACGCACTCGGCGAGCCTCCCTCCTTCGGCCGGGCGCGCGGCTTTCCCGGCCACCACGGTCCCGACGGTCAGCAACGCGGCACCCACCGATGCTATTCTCGACGAGCCCATTCGATTGGATGGGCCCCGCCTGGGTTTCACGGTGCTCTCGGCGGGGGTGGTGAACAAGGCCCACGACGAAGGCACCGACCTCAACCCATTCCTCACCCAGTTTGGCTGGCAGTTCGAAAGCCGCCTGTTTCGCCTGCCCAATGGGCTGAGCGGACTGGTCGAATTTGTGCCCTTGGTGGGCGGGCTGGAGCAAGGCAAGTTCTTGCCCAGCCTGAGCGGGCTGCTGGGCGTACGTGGGGCCAAGGGCTTCGAGTTTGGCCTGGGGCCCAACGTGACCCCGCTGGGAGCCAACATCGTGCTGGCCATGGGGACATCCATTCAGTCCAACGGAGTCAACTTTCCCATCAACGTGGCCGTGGTGCCCGGCAAAGAGGGCGTGCGCGTGAGCTTGCTGGTGGGGTTCAATGCCCGCCACCGCTAGCCACGGATTTAAACAACTTTGCGGCAGGGCCTCCCTCCTACCGGCGGCGGGCGGCGACTAATATAATTCCGGCATTGGGGCGGTTGGCTCAACCTTGCTTTGTGCAGCGGCGTAAGGAAAACAGAAAATAGCTTGCATGTTCTCACCCAAGTTTTCCGCTTAACTCCCTTTCAACCATGGACCTTAACAACAATAACATCGGCGACAGCACCGAGCTAAGAGCTCGCGGCAACTGGAACGACATCAAAGGCCAGGCCAAGCAGAAATGGGCCGGTTTGACCGACGACGACCTGACCTACGACGAGGGCAAACAAGATGAGTGGTTTGGTAAGCTGCAACAGAAAACCGGCCACACTATTGACGACATCAAGAACTGGTTTAACGAGAAAACCGGCAACGCTACGGCTTCGTCGGATGGGACCGAACTGCGGGCTCGCGGTAACTGGAACCAAGTAAAAGGCGAAGCCAAGCAGAAGTGGGGCAACCTCACCGACGATGACCTGACCTACGACGAAGGCAAGCAGGACGAGTGGTTCGGCAAGCTGCAAGAAAAAACCGGCCACACCGTGGACGACATCAAAGCGTGGTTCAATCGCACGTTTTAATTCCGATTTTTCCCCGACGAGCTGAGGCACCTTCCCAATCCACTGCCGCAGCTTTATCAACAAAAAGCCCCTTCTGCTTTCAGAAGGGGCTTTTTGTTTTTGGGATTGAAGATGCCGATGCCAAATAGCGGGGCAATACGCCTTACTCATCGTCAAACACATCGGCCCACTCCACGGCCAAGCCGGGCAGCGTGGTTACAGGCATGGGGCCGGGCTCGGCATACTCGGCGGCGAGTTTGTACTGACCATTACGAAGCAAATACACCAGCACCGTCCGCTCGCCGGGCGAGAGCAGCCAATATTCGCCTACACCGTTGGCTTCGTAGAGGTCAAATTTGAGTCGGGTATCACGGTGCGTGAAACCGGCCGACAAAATTTCCACCACCCAATCGGGGGCTCCGAAGCAGCCCCGTTCGGCTATTTTGGCCGGGTCGCAGGCCAAAATTAAGTCGGGTTGGACAACAGTTGTGATTTTCTCATCGGTCTGCCCCGGCTGGTAGGCCGGGCACACATCGAAGGGAATCTGCACCATCGTTTCGGGCCGTTTTTTCAGATACGGATGTACCACCATCATCAGGTTCATTAAACACTGCTGATGGCGCGGGCTATGGCCGGGCATCGGCGTGAGCACCTGCCCAGCTATCATCTCCACGTAGTCAGGAAACTGCCAGTTCAGGTAATCAGCATAGGTGTATGCCTGCCCAAAATCGAGCTGCGAAAGGCTGGTAATGGATTCCATACAAATGGCGCGGAGAGTTACTTGATGACACAGCCCTCAGCTGACCGGGGCAGCGCTGGTTTCGGCCACGTAATCGGCCAGGTATTCATACCGCTCGGTCAATTTTCCATCTTTTGCAATGGTGGCCCGCGCAATCACGCCCGCCGCGTCGTCGCCCAGCAGGTGGGGCAGCACCATGTCAATCAGCTGGCGGCCGAAGTCGCGGCTGGCGTTGCGGGGGAGCTCGCAGGGCAGGTTGTCGACGGCCATCACGGTGAGGTTTTCCGGGCGGGCGTAGGCCGGCTCCAGCTGGCCGGTGGCGGGGTTGTAATCAAACGCCGGGTCGGCAATGGTGCTGGCGCGCTTCGTAACGGGCACCGAGCCGTTTATGTCGCACGTCACGTCGGCGATGGTGGTGATGCGAAAATCCGGGCGCTGGGTATCGGCTTCGCTGAAAAGTGGCGGCGCGGCCGGGTGCCAATAAGCGCAGGCCACGAGCAGGTCGGTCACGGGCAGGAAGTTGCCGAAGGTGGACTCGTACGCCTGCGGGTTGCGGTGGAAATCCTGGGTGTCCCACACGCGGCCGTCGCGGCGGCGGTTGTAGTCGGAGCTGCGCAGCTGCGTGTACACGGGCTCGTTGAAATTGAGGTACAAATAATCGTACACGCTCACCCGCCGAATGCCCATGCGGTCAAGCACTTCGAGCGCGCCCTGGGCCACCCGGCCCGAGCCGGTGATGGCCATTTTAATGGCCGGCAGCTTCTTTACCTTGAAAAACTCCTCCTGCATGTCGTCCATGTCCAGGCACTGGTAGGCAGGCTTCAGGTCGTAGAGGCCGTGCTTACGGCCGTAGGTGAGCAGGCCATTGTAAGCGCCCACAATGCCGGCGTAGCGCCCGAAGGCCACAATGCGCTCACCCTGGGTATTGGTGAGCAGCTCGTAGTCAATCAGGGTGATGTGCTTGGCGAGCACGGCGCGGAGCAGCTGGCGGTTGGCGGGCTGCTGCTTTACGGTGTGCGAAAAGAAGAGGTAGGTTTTGTTCGGAATCAGCTGGTCGATGGGCACTTCCTTCACGCCCATGAGCACGTCGCAGGCCGAAACATCGCCGCGCACCTCGATGCCTAAATCGCGGTATTCCTGGTCGGTGTAGCTACGGGCGGCGCTGCTTTGCACCACAATTCGCAGGTCGGGGAAGCTGGCCTGGGCTTCGGCGCATTTTTTGGGGGTGAGGGGCACCCGCTTATCGGGCGGGGTTTTGCCTTCGCGAATAAGGCCAATGGTGAAGGGCATGGGCAAGGGGTGGGATACGGTGGATGGAAGCGCAAAGCTATTGTTTTTGGGATTGGCCGGGCCTGCCGAAGCCCAGTGAAAGCCTGCCGCGCAGGAAATTATCTCCGGCGGCGCAAAGCCTTTCGGCCCTACCTTTGTTATCCCGAAAGACAGCTTTCTCCTCTTATCTATTTCTGTTTCTATGTCGTTGAAATTCTCGCCAGTCGACGTTTTTGAAGCCCGCCACAATGCGCCCGGTCCCGACGCCCAGGCCGCTATGCTCCGCACCATCGGCGTGGACAGCATTGAGCAGCTCATTGCCGAAACCGTGCCGTCCGCCATTCGCCTCAAGAAGCCGCTCGACCTGCCTGCCGCGCTTAGCGAACGGGCTTTTTTGGCGAAATTCAAGCAGATTGCCGGCCAGAACCAGGTGTTCAAATCCTACATTGGCCTCGGCTACCACGACACCACGCTCCCGCCCGTTATCCAGCGCAACATCTTGGAAAACCCCGGCTGGTACACCGCCTACACGCCCTACCAGGCCGAAATTGCCCAGGGCCGCCTCGAAGCCCTCATCAATTACCAGACGGTCATCATTGACCTCACCGGCCTCGAAATCGCCAACGCCAGCCTGCTCGACGAAGGCACCGCCGCCGCCGAGGCCATGCACATGCTGCACTCGCAGACCAAGAAAAAAGGGGCCAACCAGTACTTCGTGTCGGAGCAGGTGCTGCCCCAGACCATCGACCTGCTGCGCACCCGCGCCACGCCGGTCGGCATTGAGCTGGTAGTCGGCGACCACCGCCAGGTGGACCTCAGCAACGAAGGCTTCTTTGGGGCCATGGTGCAGTACCCCGCCGCCGATGGCGAGGTGTTTGACTACAAAGACTTCATCGCGGCAGCGCAGAAAAACAACGTATTCGTCGTGATGGCCGCCGACTTGCTGTCCCTCACGCTGCTCACCTCGCCCGGCGAACTGGGTGCCGATGTGTGCGTGGGCAACTCCCAGCGCTTCGGCGTGCCAATGGGCTACGGCGGGCCACACGCCGGTTTCTTCTCCTGCAAAGAGGCGTTCAAGCGCGTTATTCCCGGCCGCCTCATCGGCCAGAGCATCGACGCGGCCGGTAACAAGGCCTACCGCATGGCCCTGCAAACCCGCGAGCAGCACATTCGCCGCGAAAAAGCCACCAGCAACATCTGCACCGCGCAGGTGCTATTGAGCGTGCTGGCCGGCATGTTCACCGTGTACCACGGCCCGCAGCGCCTGAAGCAGTTTGCCACCAACACCCACCTGCTGGCCCAAACCCTCGAAGCCGGCCTCAAGAAGCTGGGCGTGGCGCAGGTGAACGAGCACTACTTCGACACCCTGAACCTCCGCCTCGAAAGCGCCGAGTTAGCCCAGGCCCTAAAGCTGGAAGCCGAAGCCGCTCGCCTCAACTTCCGCTACTTTGAAGAGCAGCACGTCGGTATTTCGCTGAACCAGAACACCGAGCTGCACGACGTAGCCGATATTTTAGACGTGTTCGCCAAAGTGCTGGGCAAGGAAGCTGACAAGCTAACTGCAGAAATCGAAGCCGCCGAACTGCACGTTCCTGCCGCGCTTGTGCGCCGCAGCGACTACCTTACGCACCCCGTCTTCAACACGCACCACGCCGAGCACGAGCTGCTGCGCTACATGAAGCAGCTCGAAAACAAGGACCTGAGCTTGGCGCACTCCATGATTGCGCTCGGCTCGTGCACCATGAAGCTGAACGCTACCGCCGAGATGATTCCAGTGACCTGGCCCGAAATCGGTGGCCTGCACCCCTTCGCCCCCATTGAGCAGGCCAAGGGCTACGAGCAGATTTTCGCCGACCTGCAAGCTTGGCTCTGCGAGGTAACCGGTTTTGATGCCGTGAGCCTCCAGCCCAATTCGGGCGCGCAGGGTGAATATGCCGGCCTGCTGGCCATTCGCGGCTACCATGAAGCCCGCGGCGACTACCACCGCAACGTAGCCCTCATCCCATCTTCGGCCCACGGCACCAACCCTGCTTCGGCCGTAATGGCCGGCATGCAGGTGGTGGTGGTGAAAAGCAGCGAAGACGGCAACATCGACCTAGCCGACCTTAAGGCCCAGGCCGACAAGCACGCCGTCAACCTTAGCTGCCTGATGGTGACTTACCCCAGCACGCACGGCGTGTACGAGGAAACCATCATCGACATCTGCAACATGATTCACGAGTACGGCGGCCGCGTGTACATGGACGGTGCCAACATGAACGCCCAGGTGGGCCTCACCTCGCCCGCCGCCATCGGAGCCGACGTGTGCCACCTGAACCTGCACAAAACCTTCTGCATTCCGCACGGCGGCGGCGGCCCGGGCGTGGGCCCCATCGGCGTGGTGGCCGACCTGGCTCCCTACCTGCCCGGCCACGCCGTGGTGCCGGTGGAAGGCCGCACCAGCGGCGCGGTTTCGGCCGCGCCGTGGGGCTCGGCCAGCATCTTGCCCATCAGCTACGCCTACATCTCGATGATGGGCGGCGACGGCCTCCAGCGCGCCACCGAAATCGCTATCCTAAACGCCAACTACATCAAGGCCCGCCTCGAAGCGCACTACCCCGTGCTCTACACCGGCCGCCACGGCCGTTGCGCCCACGAGATGATTCTCGACTGCCGCCACTTCAAAAAAGCCGGCATCGAAGTCGAAGACATTGCCAAGCGCCTGATGGACTACAACTTCCACGCGCCCACTGTGAGCTTCCCCGTAGCCGGCACGCTCATGATTGAGCCCACCGAGAGCGAAAGCAAAGCCGAGCTCGACCGTTTCTGCGACGCCATGATTTCCATTCGCAAGGAAATCGCTGAGGTGGAATCGGGCAAGGCCGATGCCAAGGACAACGTGCTGAAGCACGCCCCGCACACCGCCGCCACCGTCCTCGTGCACGACTGGACCCGCCCCTACTCGCGCGAGCAGGCCGTGTACCCCATGGAGTATGTGCGCACCAACAAATTCTGGCCCACCGTCAGCCGCATCGACTCGGCTTACGGCGACCGCAACCTGATTTGCAGCTGCACGCCAATGGAGGAGTACGCCGACCAGCAGGAAGAACTGGTGCAGGCCGACAAAGGCCCGTCGTACTAGCGGTAAGTGCGCAAATGAGTAAGTGCGTAAAGTAGGAAGCCCGCCTGACGATTCAGGCGGGCTTCCTACTTTACGCACTTACTCATTTGCGCACTTACTTGTTCCCCCGCTCGCCAAAGCAGCGGCGGTCCATGTAGCCGGTGA
>JBBQSQ010000129.1:0-13330 GCA_038213745.1 Cytophagales bacterium | reverse complement strand
GTCGAGGCCCTCATCGGCCTGCTGGCCCAGCAGCAGACGGCGCAATTGGGCAACCCCGCACCGGTGGCGCCGCAGACGCCACCAGCAGCCGCACCATTAACGCCACCAGCGGCCAGCTAAAAAGGAACGGTCATGCTGAGCTTGCCGAAGCATCTCTACCACAATAGTAAATCCATTTACTGCTGCGGTAGAGATGTTTCGGCTGCGCTCAGCATGACCGTTTCTTAATTCGTTAGGCGTGCCAGCCTTATGTCAGCTGGGTAGGTCGGTTCACGACTTCCTCCAGCGAAATCAACGTTTCGGTGCGCTCGATGCCATCAATTGGCTGAATCCGGTCGTGGAGTACATCGCGCAAGTGCTGGGTATCGCGGCACACCAAGCGGGCAAACACCCCGTAGGCCCCGGTGGTGAAGTGAATACTTACCACTTCCGGAATCTCACGGAGCTGGTTGACCACGCTGGTGTACACCGAACTCTTCAGCAGGTAGATGCCCAGAAACGCACTTACGCCATAGCCTAGCTTCTGGTAGTCAATGCGGAGCGTAGCGCCCTGCACAATCCCAAGCTCTTCGAGCCGGGCCATGCGCACGTGCACCGTGCCACCGGATACGCTGACTTTGCGAGCAATTTCGGTGTACGGCATTTTCGCATCCTGAATGAGCAGGTTCAGGATATTGCGGTCAGTGTCATCAAGTTCGTAATTTCGAGCCATTTTTTGCAGAAAGGAATTAAAGGAAATACTAAATTATGCGCTTGTAATTGAAATTAATGTAAATTATAAGTTGAACGATAGAATTATTTGCATCCTTCAACTTGTCACGTTACATTTGTCGCAATCCAAGGCAGAAGGCTACGGCAACTAACGCAGCGCTATTGCAGCGGTAGCAAAACCAAATTTTGGCTTTGCTTTCCCCAATTCTTCATTGCAAGAATTAGGGCTTTCGCGGCGGCTGTGGTTGGACACGGAGGAGAAGAGGGGAATACGGGGCTGCGCATCTGGGTGGGTGCGCACCTCACATTTGTAAGAGGCGACCTCTGGGTGGGGGTCGCCTCTTCGTGCGTTAAATCGTTTATAAAATTCATTTATCTCGGTGGCTCAACTCAACTAGCAGTGGGCTAGCGCGTAGCCACTGGCTGGCGCTGATTGTTGAACTGCTGCACGCCGGCCTGCAAAAATGCACTGAATTGCGCCACGTTGGGCTCGTAGGCAATGGGCGCAACCAAGGGCTTGTTGGTTGCATCATCAGCGTCGAGCAACACGTAGTACGGCTGGGCATTGAAGCCGTAGCGGGTCACCTGAAGGTCGGCGTTTTGCTTGCCCAGCGTGGTTTTAACTTGGTGGTCGCGGGGCGAAGTGTACCACTCCTTTTGGGGCAGCTCGGTCTTATCGTCCACGTACAAAGCCACTACCACGTAGTCGTTACGCAGTTTTTCCAGCACCAGCGGGTCGCTCCACACGGTGGCTTCCATCTTGCGGCAGTTCACGCAGGCATGGCCGGTAAAATCAATAAAAATGGGCTTGTGCTGCTGGCGGGCGTAGCGCTTGGCCTGCTCCAGGTCGAAAAAGCCGTCGAGGTTGTGCGGCAGTTCCAGGAATTCGCCGAAGCGCACCGCTTCGCGCGGGGTGCTGGAACTGGTGGCGGCCACGGCCGTACCGCCGCGGTTTTCGGTGGTGGCCAGCGAGAAATCGTGCTTGCTCTGGGGCGGCAGGTAGCCGGCCAGCAGCGGCAGCGGCGCGCCAAACAGGCCCGGCACCAGGTACACGGTGAAAGCGAAGGCCAGCACGGCCATCAGCAAGCGGCCCACGCTGAGGTGGTCGAGCGGCGAGTCATGCGAGAGGCGGTACTTGCCCAGCAGGTAGAACCCCAGCAACGCCGACAGCACAATCCAGAGTACGATGTACACGTCGCGGTTCAGCAGGTTCCAGTGGTAGGCCAGGTCGGCGGTGCTCAGGAATTTCAGGGCCAGCATCAGCTCCACAAAGCCCAGCACTACTTTCACGGTGTTCAGCCAGCCGCCCGAGCGGGGCAGGCTTTTCAGCCAAGAGGGGAAGATGGCGAACAGCGTGAACGGCAGCGCAAACGCCATCGAGAAGCCCAGCATGCCCACAATGGGCTGAATGCGCTCGCCGCGCGCGGCCAGGCTCAGAATGCTGCCCACGATGGGCGCGGTGCACGAAAACGACACCACCACCAGCGTAAGGGCCATAAAGAAGATGCCGGCCCAGCCGCCTTTATCGGCCTGGGTGTCCACGGTGTTCACAAGCTGGTGGGGCAGCGTGATTTCGAACAGGCCCAGAAACGACAGGCCAAAAACCACGAACACCACGAAGAAAATCAAGTTCGGGAGCCAGTGTGTGGCAATCAGGTTGGGACCGTCTTCGCCCAAGAGCACCGACACGAGCACGCCCATTAGCACGTAGATACCGATGATGCTGGCCCCGTACACCAGCGCTTTGAAGATGCCGCGCTGGCGGCTGTCGTTGCCGCTTGTGAAGAGCGAAACCGTCATGGGCACCATTGGGAATACGCAAGGCGTGACCAAAGCCGCCAGCCCGAAAGTGAAAGCCAGCAGGGCGAAGCTCCACAGGCCACCGACTTTATTCACGGGGTCGGCGGCGGTGGCCACGGTGGCAGCGCGGGGGGCGGGGGCTACTTCGGGGGCCGGGGCCGCGGGAGCTGCGGGCGTAGTAGTACTCGCCGGAGCGGTGGCCACCGCCAATTGCGTTGCCGAATCAGAAGCGGGAGCGCCGGGGGTCGCGTCAACAGGTGCGCCAGTCGCAGTCACGGCGGTTGGTTTGGTAGCGGTGGCGGGCGCTACCGCGCCGGTCGCCTTGGCGGGAGCGGTGGCCCCGGTGGCGGTGAGCGGGCCAAATTTCAGGGTTTCGTTGCCGGGCACGCAGCGGCCGTCCACGGTGGTGCAGCTCTGGTAGTCGGCTTCGGCGCTGATGGTGAGGGGGCCGGGCTGCAATACTTTAATGCGCTGGCGCATCTGGCCCGTTTTTTCCCAGAAGGCTACTTCTCCTTTAAATACCTCGTCCTGCTCGTGGTGCGACTTGATGGATTGCAGCTTGCCTACCAAGGCATACGCCCGGCTGGGCGCGAATTTCAGGCTGAACACCACCGGCCCCACTTCGTCGCTAAAGTCGGAGGCGTAGAGGTGCCACTTCTCATCAATACGGGCATTGATGATAAGTTCCACTTCCTCGCCTACTTTGGCGATGGGCCGGCTCAGGGCCGTGCTCAGGTGCGTGGGGGTCAGAATCTGCGCCGCGGCCGTCCCAGTCAGGCCCAGCCAGAGCAGCAAAAATTTAAGCATCCAGGAGTTCTTCATTGGAAATAAGTCACGTGTTAGGGTTCGCCGCCGACCACTGGCTGGTTAACAGGAAAAGGCCGGCTCTCGTTACAGCATCTGCTCTGTGGCGATGGATAGTCGCACCAGACGGCCATTACTTACACGCGTTTCAAGCTTCAAAATTAAGCCCCCCAGATGACAAATGGATGAGTTGACGCTTCCTTGCGCCAACCACGTGCGCCAAACTGCGTACTTTTGGGCAACAAAGGCCTCCAGACCGACCGCGTCGTGGAAGCCGCCAACATGGGCTTAAAAATATTATTCACCATTCTGCTCGTTTTGCTGAATGGCTTTTTCGTCGCCGCCGAGTTCTCCCTGATAAGGGTTCGAATGTCAGCCATTGAGATTAAAGCGAAAGAAGGCAGCCGCTTAGCCAAGCTGGTCCTAAGCATTCTACACAACCTGTACGGGTATCTTTCGGCCACGCAGCTGGGCGTAACCATCGCCTCCCTGCTACTAGGTGCCGTGGGCGAGGAGGTGGCAACGGAACTCATTTCCAGCGCGGTGCACCGCACCGGATTCGATATTGCGCCGGCTACCGCCAGCACGCTGGCCGTGGTGGTGGGCCTCATCATCATCACCATTCTGCACGTGCTCTTCGGCGAACTGTTCCCGAAAGCCCTGGCCATTCAGCGTTCCGAGCCGGTGAGCATGGCCCTGGCCCTGCCCCTGCGGGTGTTTTATTACATCACGCTGCCGCTGACCTGGTTTTTGTCGAGGGCCTCCAACTTCCTGTTGGGCCTGGTGGGCGTCACCAACCTGCACGGCACCGAAGCCCACACGTCCGACGAGCTGCGGCTGCTGCTCGACCAGAGCAAGGAAAGCGGCGAAATCCAGGATTCGGAGCACGAGTTGATTGAGAACGTGTTCCAGTTCAATGACCGGATGGTGAAGCAGATAATGGTGCCCCGCACCAAGCTCTCGGCCCTGGACGTGAACGCGCCCGCCGAGCAAATTCTCGACATCGTGTTCAGCGAAGGCTTCTCGCGGATGCCGGTGTACGAGGGCAACATCGACAACATCGTGGGTGTGCTTAACGTGAAGGACCTGCTGCCCATTATCCGGCGGGGCGAGGCCGTGGACCTGGCCCGCATCATGCGCCCGCCTTACTTCGTGCCCGAAACCAAGAAAATCAACCGCTTGCTGCGCCAGTTTCAGCGCAAGCACATTGTGATGGCCGTGGTGAGCGACGAGTTTGGCGGCGTGTCGGGCATCGTCACCATCGAGGATATTATGGAGGAGCTGGTGGGTGAAATTCAGGACGAGTACGACAACGAAGTGCCCGTGGTGGAGAAGGTGGCCGAGGACGAGTACCGCGTGAACCCCGCCACGCCCATCTCCGACGCCAACGAGTACCTGCCCTTCCCCTTGCCCGAGGGCGAGGACTACGAAACCGTAGGCGGCCTGCTCAATGTCATCTACGGCAGCATTCCGGAAGTGGGCGACGTAGCGGTGCTTGACCCCTACGAATTCCGCGTACTGCAACGCTCGCGCCGCGCCGTGGAGCTGGTGCAACTGCGCGTAACCACGCCCCTGGAGCGCGAGGCCCCGCGCGGCGACCTGGGCAACGAGGTATAGGTCAGTAAAGAGTTGAGCGTTAAAAAGCCCGCCTGAATGATTCAGGCGGGCTTTTTAACGCTCAACTCTTTGCCTTTTAACTTTTCAGCCAGCTGGCGTACGTCTGGTAATTGGCGGCGGTGCGGCCCAGCCCTTCGCGCTGCTTTTCGGTCACGGGCTTAATCTTTTTGGCTGGCACCCCCGCGTATAAGTAGCCCGGCTCACACACGAAATTTTCTAGCACCACGGCCCCGGCCGCGATGATGCACCCGCTGCCCACCACGGCGTGGTCCATTACAATGGCTCCCATGCCGATGAGCACATCGTCCTCCACAGTGCAGCCGTGCACCAACGCCCGGTGCCCGATGCTTACGCGGCTACCGATACTGAGTGGCGCTTTTTGGTAGGTACAGTGCAGAATTGCGCCGTCCTGAATGTTGGTTTCGTCGCCAATGCGGATGCTATGCACATCGCCACGAATGACGGCCGTGAACCAGACGGTGCATTTCGAGCCAAGAACGACATCGCCGATGATGGTGGCATTATCGGCGATGAAGCAGTCGGCGGGGATGGTGGGCGTGATGCCGTGAACGGGGAGGATGAGGGCCATGATTTAGTGAACAGTTATCAGTGAGCAGTGAACAATTATTCAGGGGTTTCTTGGGCGGTACTGTTCACTGTTCACTGCTCACTGTTCACTGCTCACTGTTAACTGCTCACTGTTAACTGTTCACTGAGATAAGCCGTTTCCACGTCCCTTTCTCCCAATTATATTTCAGCGTGCTGGGCAGGGCCTGCCAAAAATACTTGCTCGTTTCTACCGCGAAGCTGGGTTGCATGTAGCAGTTGATGGTGCAGCCCTCGCAGGCCGGCAGTCGGCCTTCCAGCGCAGCCAGGCGCTGGGTTTCGGGCGCGTTGTACAACGCAAAAAGCTGCCCGTTGATGGGGAATTTCTGCTCGCCGAGGTGGTAGCAGGGCAGCACCAGCTCGTTGCTGGGCGAGATGACCAGCGTGGTGCTGGCGGCCCGGCATACGGGCGCGGCGATGTGGTTGCCGCCGTCGCGCCGCAGCTCAATAAACGCTTCGTTGAGGTACACGCCCTTGCGCTTGCCGAAGGCGGAGAGGTAGTCCAGCTCAGCGGGCGTGAGCTGTTCGCCGGTTTCCACGTCGCCGTACTCAAAGGCGGGATTGAGGATGAGCACGAGGCCGTTGGGCTGGGTAATATCGCGGTACACGGCTTCCAGGTCCGCCAGGTTTTTCCGGAATACGGTAAAGAGAATATCCGGGCGCTCGCCTAGCTCTTTGGCCACGCGAATGCTTTCGAGCACGAAATCGAAGCAGGCCACGCCACGGCCCAAGTCGTGGGTGTCGCGGTCGGCCGAGTCGAGCGAGAAATGCAGCATGTCGACCTTGCCGCGCAGCTTCTCCGCGTTTTTGGGGTAGAGCAGGCCGTTGGTCGTGACGGTGGTGATGAAACCCAACTCCCGCGCCAGGCTCAGAAACTCAGGCAGCTGGCGGTGCAGCAGCGGCTCGCCCCCGGTGAAATCAATCACCGACACGCCCAGGCGCTTGAGGTCGCGCAGGTTGCTGGCCACGTCTTCCAGCGTGATGTAGGGCGAGGGCTTCTCCCAGATATCGCAAAACGCGCACTTCGCATTGCAACGGTACGTGACGTAGTAGTTACAGAGAACGGGGTGCTTGACGAGGCGCATAGAAGTAGCGCGGACTTTTAGTCCGCGCATGAACTGACTTTTAGTTGCAAGCCGTGTAGCTTGCGCCTTGATACTTTTCAACTCGCGGACTAAAAGTCCGCGCTACAAAGCTAATGCGGCAGCTTGCCCCAGGCGGCCGCGTCCCATTTATCTGGCGTGGCCGCCAGCGCCCCGGCCGTGGCCTCCCCAAAATGCTCCTCGTAATAGCTGCAAAACCCTTTCAGCGGGCACCGCGCACAGTTTGGTTTCAGGAAAAAGCAAATCTGCTGCCCGTGCCAGTAGTTGTGCTTATGGAAGTTGAACAGCGTTTCGGCATCGGCCGGCAGCAGGGCGAGCAACACAGAATGGGCCTTCTCCACCGATACTTTCGGCCCCAGAAACCCCACGCGCTGCGCCACCCGGTGTACGTGCGTATCGACGGGCAGCACCGGCTTATGGTAGTTAAAAAGCAACAGCAAGGAAGCCGTTTTCAGGCCGATGCCGGGCATATCCGTCAGCCAGGCCATGCCTTTTTCCAGGGGCCAGTCGGCCAGAAAATCCAGGTCGAATGGCCCGCCCGTTTCGGCCCGAATGCGGCGCAGAATTTCCTGAATGCGCGGGGCCTGGGTATCGGGCCAGCGCGTGGTGCGGATGGCGTGCGCCAGGGCGGCCGTGGGGGCAGCTTCCACGCCGGCCCAGTCGCCGAACGCCTCCAGCATGCGGTCGTAGGCCAGCTCTTCGTCGGCGTGGGTGGTGCGGTGCGAGAGGACCGTAGAAACGAGCTCGCGCATGGGAGTGCGACGCGGCTCGGGCGGCAAGTGGCCGTAGAAATGGTCGAGAATCTGGTGGTCGGCCCAGGCTTTTTCGGCGGCAGAGGATGTCTGAACCGCGGATTTATCGGATTGCACGGGTTAGTCGGATTTTGTGGACGAGCTAGAGATTGTAGTACGCCACCAACGAAAAAAAGCCGCCTGAACAGGCGGCTTTTTTATTTTATCCCGCTACGATTCAGCTTACAAATTCAATCGGCTACAGAATCCGACTAATTCGTACAATCCGATAAATCCGCGGTTCAGACAATTACAACTGGCCTCTCTTGGCGGCTTTCTGCATCTTCTCGTTGGCGAAGATGGCCACTTCCACGCGGCGGTTGGCAGCTTTGCCAGCCGCCGTGGTGTTGTCGCTCACGGGCTGGGTCGAGCCGTAGCCTTTGGACGTGATGCGACCCGAATCGATGCCGTTGGTGCTGAGCTGGTTGGCTACGGCCTGGGCCCGGCGCTCCGAAAGGGGCTGGTTAATGGCATCCGAGCCGGAGCTGTCGGTGTGGCCTTCAATCACGACGTTGGTGTCGGCGTATTTGCTGAGCGTTTCGGCCATCTGGGTCATGTTGCCAACGGCTTCCGGGGTCAGGCTCGACGAGTTGGTGCCGAACAGAATGCCCGAGGCAAAAGTAATTTTGATGCCTTCGCCCACGCGCTCTACTTTGGCACCTTCCAGGTCGCGGCGCAGCTCGGCGGCTTGCTTATCCATTTTCTTGCCGATGAGGGCTCCGCCTGCACCGCCCACCACGGCCCCGATAATGGCCCCTTTGGCGGTGCCCGATTTGCCACCAATCAACCGGCCGGCCACGCCGCCGGCTACCGCGCCACCCAGGCCGCCGATGAGGCCGCCTTTGAGGGTTTTGCTCATGCCTTTCGGCTTATCCGTCGAAACGGTTGTGCTCTGTGCCTGCGCAAAGCTGTTTACCAACAGCAGCAGCGCAAACAGGAATGCGAGGGATGAACGGAGAAATTTCATGTTAAAAAAGGGGTTTGGATAAAAGAAGCCTATGAAAAGTTGTACTAGATGCAACTGAACGGCAAGTACGCTATTTGCAACCACCTTGCCAAACTCCGCGGGCCCAACGCTGGCTGGTACCCAACCAGCACCAGTTGGCTCCGGCCGAACAAAAAAACGGCCTCGCCACCAGGGCAAGGCCGTTTGTCAGGTATTACGCCAGCTTGCGCCAGCGCCCCCGCTTACTTCTTTTTGCGGTAAGCGTTGTAGCGGGCCGGGTCCTTTTTCTTGTCCTTGTTGCGGCCAATGAGCCCGCCGCCCACCACCCCGACCGCACCGCCAATCAGCGCCCCTTTGCCACCGCCGAGCACGGCCCCGGTTACGGCCCCCGCGCCCCCGCCAATAGCAGCGCCTTTGGCTTTATTGCTCCACCCTTTTTTGGGGGTTTGGGCTTGAACGGCAGTGCCAGCTAGCACGAAGAACATCAACAGAAAGGCAAATACTGCGCTGGAGAATTTCATAATTCTGACGGTTAAGATTAATCGGAAGGAGTGTGGGATTTCAACGCATCCCCGCGGCCAGGGTTGCTGAAAAAATTTGCGCATTCCGCCAGCCATTCGGTAGTACGCACAAAAAAGGCCGCCCAATTGGGACGGCCTTTCTTGCATCTCGGGCAACTGCTGCCCGACTGGTGGTTACAGCCTGCCGTCTTCGGCGGCTTTTTTCATTTTTTCGTTGGCATAGATGGCAATTTCTACGCGGCGGTTAGCCTGCTTGCCTTCGGCGGTGCTGTTGTCGCCCACGGGCTGGGTCGAACCATAGCCCTGCGTGGTGATGCGGCTCGATGCCACGCCTTTGGCGATGGTGGAGTTGGCCACGGCCTGGGCCCGGCGCTCCGACAGCGGCTGGTTGATGGCGTCGCTACCCGAGTTATCGGTATGGCCCTCTACGAGCACGTTGGTATCAGGGTATTTCTGGAGAATGGCGGCCATCTTGCTGATGTCCGTTTCCGAAGCAGTCCGCAGCGTGGCCGAGTTCGTGTCAAACAGAATGCCGGAGTCGAAGGTGATTTTGATGCCTTCGCCCACGCGCTCTACTTTGGCGTTCTGCATGTCTTTTTGTAGGTCTTCGGCTTGCTTGTCCATCTTACGGCCGATAATGGCACCCGTGGTGCCGCCGGCGGCCGCTCCCACAATCGCCCCGATGGCCGTGCCTTTGCCGCCGCCCAACAGGCCGCCCACCACGCCACCCAGTACGGCCCCACCGCCCGCGCCCAGCAGGCCGCCCTTGGTCGTTTTGCTCATGCCGGTTTTGCGAGCACCGGTGCCGTTGTTATCGGAAAGGCTGCCGTTGGAGGGACTGGTAGTGGCGCAGGAGCTGAATAGCAGCACGAAAGCCATCAGCACAGAAAGAAGGGATTTGGAGGTGTTCATGTGAAAACGTAAAGTTGGTGAAGTGTTTTTCGGCCTTATACGGGGAAAACCCGCTTCGGTACCGAAAACGGGTTTTCAAGAAGTATGCCGAAAATGAAAAACCACTTCTGGTTCGTACTAATGGGCTTTGGTAACGACATTGGCGCGGCGCGGCGCGGCGGCAACGGCGGCGACGGGAGCAGGCTGCAACATGCCCAGCAAGTCGGCCAGGCGCTGCTTTAGCTCGCGGCGGTCTACAATGAAGTCGAGGAAGCCGTGCTCCAGCACAAATTCAGCGCTCTGGAAGCCCTTGGGCAGGTCCTTGCCGATGGTTTCTTTGATAACGCGCGGGCCGGCAAAGCCAATGAGTGCGCCCGGCTCGGCAATATTAAAGTCGCCCAGCATGGCGAATGAGGCCGTGACGCCGCCCGTGGTGGGGTCGGTGAGCAGGCTCACGTAGGGGACGCCGGCTTCGGAGAGCAAAGCCAGCTTGGCCGAGGTTTTGGCCATTTGCATCAGCGAGTAGCCCGCCTCCATCATGCGGGCCCCACCGGAGCGCGAAATCATCAGGAAAGGCGTGCGGGTTTGGCGGGCGTAGTCGATGGCGCGGGCAATTTTTTCGCCCACCACCGAACCCATCGAGCCGCCAATAAACTTGAAATCCATGGCCGCTACCACCAGCGGCTGGCCGGCGCTCAGGCCGTGCGCGGTGCGCACGGCATCTTTCAGGCCCGTGTTGCGTTCGGTGGTCGCCACGCGCTTGGGGTATTCCTTGGTGTCGACGAAGTGCAGGGGGTCGCCGGAGGTCAGGTTGGCATCCAACTCCGTGAATTCGCCCTTATCAAACAGGAAATCAAAGTAGTCGGCCGCGTCGATGCGGTCGTGGTGGTTGCAGTTGCCGCACACATGCAGCAGGCGCTTGTGCTCGGCCATGGTGGCCACGGTTTTGCACTCGGGGCATTTGTACCAGAGGCCGTCGGGCGTCTCCTTTTTCTGGTCGGTGGGGGTCACAATGCCCTTTTCTACGCGCTTGAACCAGGCCATAGTAGTGTATAAGCTGTTAGCTGCTAGCGGGTGGCTAGTCGCTTTTAGATGTGGGGGAGGAACCGCGAGCTCCGGGCTGGCGGCGGCTAGTTAAAACCGGGCATCAAAGATAAGCCATAACTAAGGCCGCCGCCCAAAGCCATTGCGCGGGCGGCCTAGCAATGGCCACGGAACTACTACGCCAGCGTAATTCGCTCGTCGAGATATACGTTTTGAATGGCGTGCAGCAACGCAACGCCTTCCGCAAAAGGCTGCTGGAATGCTTTTCGGCCCGCAATGAGGCCCTGCCCGCCGGCCCGCTTATTGATGATGGCCGTGATTACGGCCGCTTCCAAATCGCCGGCCCCGATGCTGTCGCCGCCCGAGTTGATGAGCCCAATGCGGCCCGCGTAGCCATTGAGCACCTGATAGCGGGTGAGGTCGATGGGATGGTCGGAACTGAGCTGCTCGTACATGGCCGGGAAGGTTTTGCCGAATTTCAGGGCGGTGAAGCCGCCGTTGTTGGTGGGCAGCTTCTGCTTGATGATGTCGGCTCCCATGGTCACGCCCAGGTGGTTGGCCTGGCCTGTAAGGTCGGCGGCCACGTGAAAATCCTTGTCGTTGGTTTTAAAGGAGTTGTTGCGGGTGTAGCACCACAGCACGGTGGCCAGGCCCAGGGCGTGCGCTTCCTCGAAGGCCGCGGTGACTTCCCCAATCTGGCGGTTGCTTTCGGCCGAGCCGAAGTACACGGTGGCCCCCACGGCGGTGGCACCCAGGTCCCAGGCCTGCCGCACCGAGCCGAACATGATTTGGTCGAACTTATTGGGGTAGGTCAGCAGCTCGTTGTGATTGATTTTGACGAGAAAAGGGATTTTATGGGCAAATTTCCGGGCCACCGTACCGAAGGTGCCGAAAGTGGTGGCCACGGCATTGCAGCCGCCTTCCACCGCCAGGTTGAGGATATTCTCGGGGTCGAAGTACAGGGGGTTGGGCCCAAAAGCCGAGCCCGCCGTGTGCTCTACGCCCTGGTCGACGGGCAGGATGCTCATGTAGCCCGTGCCGCCCAGCCGCCCGTGGCCGTAGATAGCGCCCAGGCTGCGCAGCACCTGCGGCGAGCGGCTGCCGGGCACGAAGCAGCGGTCCAAAAAATCGGGGCCGGGCGCGTGGAGCAGGCCTTTGCTCACGCGGGCCTCGTAGGTGAGCAAGGCCTCGTTTTCAGGGGTCGGCATGAGGGGATTGGGCATGGGGAAAGGGTGCATTGGGGTGGGTTTGAGCGGGGCGGGCAGTAATCAAATATAGGCCGAAACCCGCGTGGCAAACGGGGCTTTGGCCGCGCTAGCTGCGTTCCCAACGCCCATCTGGCGCTACCTTGGCCCCGCCAACGCGGCCGGACAGTCCGGCCGCCGATGGCCCGGCACCTGGCCCTTCTCCCTTCGTGAAAACCCTCTCCCCTGCCCTGCTGGCCCTTGCACTGCTGGCCGCCCCCGCTCTCAATAGCTGCGTAACGGCCCGAAAATACGACGAGCTAAGCGCCCGTCAGAAAGCCGATGCCGACGGCAAAGACGCCGCCGAGCGCCAGTACCGCGGCGCTACTGCCGAACTACAAAAAGCCACCGACCAGCTGGCGCAGCTGCGCCTCACCCAAAAGCGCCTCGTGACCGACTCGGCCGAAACCGGCAGCGCCTACCGCAAAACCCGTAGCCTCTACAACGAGCTGAGCAACAGCTACGATAAGCTGCTCAAAAACAGCGACCGCGAGCTGGCCAACAAGTCCTCCGACTACAACAAAGTGGCCCAGGACCGGGCCCGCCGCGAAGCCGAACTGGGCACGCTCGATGTGACGCTGCAAAAGAGCAAGGCCGAAAACGACCGCCTCGCCGCCGACCTCAAAACCCGCGAAGCCCGCCTCACCGAGCTCACGAAGACCCTGGCCGATAAAGACCAGGCCGTGGCCGACCTGAAAGCCCGCGTGAGCAAGGCCCTGCTCAGCTTCAACAGCGCCGACCTGCAGGTGAAGCTGAAGGACGGCAAGGTGTACGTGTCGCTCTCGGAGCAATTGCTCTTCAAATCGGGCTCGACCAAAGTAGACCCCAAAGGCCAGGAGGCCCTAAAAACCCTCGCCACCGTGCTCCAGGAGCAGAAAGAGGTGAACGTGGTGGTGGAAGGCCATACCGACAATGTGCCCATCCTGCGCGGCACGGCCGGTATGGCCGACAACTGGGACCTGAGCGCCCTGCGCGCTACCGAAATCGCCCGCCTGCTCACCACGGCCGGCGTGGCACCCGAGCGCGTCACGGCCTCGGGCCGCAGCCAGTACGTGCCCGTAGCCGCCAACGACTCGCCTCAGAACAAGGCCATGAACCGCCGCACCGAAATTATTCTCACGCCCAAGCTCAACGAGCTGTTTCAAATCCTGGACGGCAACTCGACGGCCGGGCCGGCCAGGAAATAGCGTACGCCGGAAGTCAATCACAAAAAATGCCCGCTCTTAATGAGAGCGGGCATTTTTTATCCGAA
>JBBQSQ010000128.1:0-13360 GCA_038213745.1 Cytophagales bacterium | reverse complement strand
GCCGATTGGAAGAGCGAAAACAGAATGTGTGACTGTGGCGAGTTGGGGTCGAATCCGTCGTAGCGGGCCTTATAGTCCTTTTCCTGCAGAATAACCGAGTTCTCGCGCTGGGCCACACCCAGGTTGGCGGTGGTTTTGTGCAGCCCCATAGTCCACACCTCAGTGCCGTGGCTTTGGCTGGGGCCAGCGTTGCAATGAATGGAGATGAACAGGTCGGCGTGGTTGCGGTTGGCAATGGCGGCGCGCTCATCAAGCTCGATAAACACGTTGGTTTTGCGGGTGTAAATGACCTTTACATCGGGCATGTTCTCCTGAATCTGCTTGCCCAGGGCCAGAATGAGACCGAGCGCCACGTCGGCTTCGCGGGCCGAGGCCCCGGCGCAGCCCCGGTCTTTGCCGCCGTGGCCGGCGTCGAGCACCACGGTGCGCAAGCGGTAGCGGTAAGGCGAGTCGGCAGCCGAGCGCGCCGAATCGGGTGCCACGCGGGCCGAATCAGGCGGGGTCTGGGCTTCGGCTTGCCCCTCTCCACTTCCGGCCCCCAGCAATAGCAGGGCCGCGCTGGCCCAGGTGACAATAATCCGCACGTCGTTCGTTGAAGGGGCGGTAGCGACCTGCTACCTTTGTAGAAGCCCCAAAAGTAATCCAATTTAACTGCTGCTATACTTTGCCTGTTTGGTTTGGCCTTTTTTCTGACGCCGGGCTTCGGCCCCGCTCGTGCCGTGGCCAGCGGAATGCGTGGGCTGGCCGGGCCCTGCCGGGGCTGTTTTTTGTGCTAATGATGGGCCTCGCGGGTTCGGCCTGGAGCCAGACCGTGCCGCCCACCAATCCCCAGGCCCCAACCAAAAAGACGGCGCGGGCGGCCAAGATTCAGGCCCGCAAGGCCCGGGTGCGCGCCACGCTGGCCCAGCCCTCCACGCCGGTCCCGGCCCCGGTGGCCCCCAAGAAAGCGGTGCCCCTGGCCAAGCCCGGCCAGCGCCCCGGCAGCGCCCCTACCCCGCCGGTGCGCAACATCTCGCTCGACCCGCGCGACCCCGTGGGGCCGCCCCCGCCCGGCGTGCGCAACACCGGCCAGCCGCGCGTGCCCGGCACCTCGCACAAGGCCGTGCCCGATACGCTGGCCCCCGGCGGCACCAGCATCATCACCACCGATACGGCGGGCCTGGTGAACGGCACCACCCGTACTGGCGACTCCCTGCAAGTGGCTGCCCGGCGCAAGGGCCAGATTGAAACCACCATTAAGTATTCGGCGAAGGATTCCATCCAGTTCGACGTGACCAAGAAGGAGGCCAAGCTCTACAACGCGGCCAGCGTGGACTACGGCGAAACCGACCTCAAAGCCGCCCTCATCACGGTGAATTACGGCACCAACACCATGCAGGCCGATGGCAAGCGCGACACCCTCACCAACCGCCTCAAGGGCCGGCCGGTGCTCAAGGACAAGGGCGGCGTGTACACGGCCGGCAGCATTGCCTACAACTTCAAGAGCAAAAAAGCCAAGGTGACCGAGGCCGTGACCACGCAGGGCGAGGGCTACGTGGGCGCGCAGGTCATCAAGCGCTTGCCCAACGGCGACATCAACGGCCTGATGGGGCGCTACACCACCTGCAACCTGGAGCACCCGCACTTCTACATTCAGGCCAAGCGCATGAAGGTGATTCCGGGCGACAAGGTGGTAACCGGGCCGTTCAACCTCGTGATTGGCGACGTGCCCACGCCCCTGGGCTTTTTGTTCGGCTTCTTCCCCATGCCCAGCAAGAGCCGCGGCTCGGGTGTCATCATTCCCACCTTCGGGCAGGCCGCCGACCGGGGCTACTACCTCACCAACGGCGGCTACTACTTCGCGCCCAACGACTACATCGGCGTGCGCCTCACCGGCGACATTTATGCCGGCAACGCGCAGAGCTTCGGCGGCTTCGGGGCCACCGCCGACATTTCGTACCTGAAGCGCTACACCTACCAGGGCAACTTCAACCTGCGCTTCTCCAACCGGCCGCTCAACCCCATTCTGGCCACCGATGCCCTGACCACCACCCCCGTCTACATCCGGCCGCCGGCGGCCAACTCCTTCTGGATTACCTGGAACCACACGCCCGTGGCCAAGCCCGGCGGCGGCCGCTTCACGGCCAGCGTGAACGCCGGCACCAGCAGCTTCAACAAGGTGAACAGCCTCGATGCCCGCCGGTACCTGTCCACGCAGTTCAGCTCCAGCATCGGCTATTCGAAGCAGATTCGGAACTCGCCCATCAACTACGACATCAAGATTAGCCAGAGCCAGGGCACCGACGGGTCGATGACCTTCGTGCTGCCCGATGTGAGCGTGGGCGTGGCCCGGCAGTACCCGTACCAGTGGTTCGGCGTGAAGCAGGGCGCGGGCGGCAAGCTCGGCACCAGCACCTACGAGCAGTTCACCCTCAGCTACAACCTCACGGCCCGCAACGAGGTGAGCAACATTGTAACGGCCCGCACCCTGGCCAACGGCCTGCCCCTGCTGGGCGGCACCGCCGATGCCACGCGCATTCCGTTCAGCTTCGCCAACATCGGCAAGCTGCTGCTCAACTCCCGCAACGGCATTCAGCACCAGTTCGGCATTGGGCTGGGCTCCTACTCCGTGGCCCAGCACTTCAAGCTGAACCCGTCCGTGTCGTACAGCGAGGTGTGGTATGCCCAGAAGCTCAACTACAGCTTTAGCCCGGTGGCCCAGGCCGTGCGCATTGACACCACCTACGGCTTCAACCGCATCAACAACTACGCGGCGGCCCTGAGCCTAAACACCACCTTTTACGGTACCATCGTGCGGTCGGGCAGCCATAAAATCCAGGCCATCCGGCACAAAGCCACGCCGAGCCTGAGCTACAGCGTATCACCGGATTTCACGCGGCGTAGCCAGGTTTATCCACAGGGGCAGGACGTATTATCATCGGGTTTTCTGAATCAGTTTGGCCAGCGGGTTACCAACGGCATTACCGGCCGCGACTCCCTCAACCGCTACGCGTTCAACAGCTACAACAACTTCCTCTACGGCGCGCCCGGCGGGGCCGCCACCAACCAGCTATCGTTCAGCCTGCAAAACTCGGTGGAGCTGAAGCTGCGCAACGCCAACGACACCACCGGCCTCAACCCCACCCGCAAATCCAGCCTGATTGATGGCCTGGATTTCAACATTTCCTACAACTTCGCGGCCCCCCGGCTCAAGCTCTCGCCGCTGGGCGTCAACTTCCGCACCCAGGTAGCCAAGAAGCTGAACCTGAACAGCACCGCCAACTTCGAAGCCTACCAACGCGACAGCCGGGGCGTCCTCATCGACGAGTTTCTTTTCAAGTCGAACCCCCGCAAACTACTGCGCCTGGCCACGGCCAGCTTCGGGGCCACCTACAGCTTCAACCCGGCCACGGGCACCAAAAAAAGCGTGGTGCCCCGCGCCGTAGCCCCCACCAACGACCCCACCCTGGGCACCGTGGGCGGCCCCAACTACTATGCCGACTACGTTGATTTCGATATTCCGTGGGAATTAGCCCTCACCTACGCCGCCGCTTACTCCACCAGCACGGTGCCGCTGACCAGCAAGTTTATAGAGGCCAACAAGCGCCCGCCCATCCTGGCCCTGAACACCATTGGCGTCACTGGCTCGGTGAAGCTCACCGAGAACCTGCGCATCAGCTACAACCTGGGCTACGACATGGTGTCCCAAACCATCACCTACCCCAACCTCACCTTCTTCCGCGACCTGCACTGCTGGCAGATTAACGGCACTTGGATTCCCTTCGGTATCACCAAGGGCTACAACTTCACCATCGCGGCCAAGAGCAGCCTGTTGCAGAACCTGAAACTCAACCGTAACCGCTTCGCCCAGCTCCAGTAGGCAGCGGCAATTTTCGTTCGGATGGGTATTGCGGCCATTGGCAGGCTTTTGGGTTTGGTTAAGCGACACGGCTTGCCCCACGGCAGCTGGACGCCGTTTCTTCGGAAATCCTTCCATTCCCCCATTGCCCGTGAATCCCTTCTTTCTGCGCGTACTGCTGACCGCGGACCCGGCCCACCCGGCCGTTTCGCTCGAACAATTCCTCTGCGAAGCCGGCCATGAGGTGGTGATGGTAGAAGCCCGCGGCGATGCCGCCCTCAAAGCCGCCCGCCTGCTGCATCCCGACCTGATAATTCTCACTGGCCCCTTGCGCGGCACCCTCACCGATGTAGCCCTGGCCGCTGCCATCCAAACCCCGGGGGCAGCGCCCGTGCCCGTTATACTCGTGACCGACCCCGCCCAATTGCCCGGCCTACTCGCGCTGCAAGCCCCCGCACGCCCCGTCGATACCGCCCAAGCTGCCCCTATTTAGCCCAACCAGACCGTTAGCAAGGGCCCGACTGGTCACCAATTCCCGCTTGCTGTTTTCGGCCCCTGCGCATCAGCCAGGGGCTTTTTTATACGCCCGCGGTGCCGGGTAACGAAATTGTTACCAGCTTTGCCCCGCCAAACGGCCTATCACCCCGAAAACCCGCTCTCCCACGCGCCCCATGTCCCAGCACAAGGAAGTCAAACTCGTTACCACCCACCAAATGCTCGCCATGAAGGAGCGGGGGGAAAAAATCTCGATGCTCACGGCCTACGACTTCTCGATGGCCCAAATCCTCGACGGGGCGGGCATCGACGTGCTGCTCGTCGGCGACTCGGCTTCCAACGTCATGGCCGGCCACGAAACCACCCTGCCCATCACCCTCGACCAGATGATATACCACGCCCAGAGCGTGGTGCGCGCCGTGAAACGCGCCTTCGTGGTGGTGGACATGCCCTTCGGCTCCTACCAGGGCAATTCGTCGGTGGCCCTGCAATCGGCCATTCGCATCATGAAGGAATCGGGTGGCCACGGCGTGAAGCTCGAAGGCGGGGCCGAGGTCAAGGACAGCATCATTCGCATTCTCACGGCCGGCATCCCCGTCATGGGCCACCTCGGCCTCACGCCGCAGTCCATCTACAAATTCGGCACCTACAGCGTACGCGCCAAGGAAGAAGCCGAAGCCCAGAAGCTGCTCGAAGACGCCCGCCTGCTCCAGGAAATCGGCTGCTTCGGCCTGGTGCTGGAGAAGATTCCCGCCTCCCTGGCCAAGCAGGTGGCCGAAGAGCTCACCATCCCCGTCATCGGCATTGGGGCCGGTCCCGACGTGGACGGCCAAGTGCTGGTGGTGCACGACCTGCTCGGCATCACCAAGGAGTTCAAACCCCGCTTCCTGCGCCGCTACGCCGAGCTGCACGACATCATGACCGAAGCCGTGGAACACTACGTGGCCGATGTAAAAAGCCGCGAATTTCCGAGCAAGGAAGAAGGGTATTAGAACGGACGTTAACCAGATGACAAACATGAGCCGGCCACTTCGGCCCACCTTTGTATCTTCGTCCCAAGAACAGCAAGAGCGGAGCGCCCGGTGAGTGTGGTCTGACGACGTGCGGTAGCCCCCGAGGGGCCCCGGCCCGCTCCTGCTGATACCCAACATCCCGCCCGTTTCCGCCGCGTGAATCGTCCCAATATCTGGTCCGAAGACAGAGAAATTCTGTTCGAAGACAACCACCTCCTCGTCATCAACAAGCCCGCTGGCCTGCTCGTGCAGGGCGACGCCACCGGCGACGAGCCCCTCTCCAAAAAAGCCGCCGAGTATCTGCGCTTCAAGTACAAGAAGCCCGGCGAGGCCTTCGTGGGCGTGTGCCACCGCATCGACCGGCCCGTGAGCGGCATTGTGGTGCTGGCCAAAACCAGCAAAGCCCTCAGCCGCCTCAACGAGATGTTCCGCGACTCGCAGATGACCAAAACGTACTGGGCCCTCACCGGCCGCCCGCCCGTGCCCGAAACCGGCACCCTCGTGCACTGGCTGGTGAAGGACACCGTCCGCAACGTCACCAAAGCCTATCCCTCAGCGCATTCCCAAGGCCTGCGCTCCGAGCTCCACTACGCGCTGTTGGGCATGGCCGGCAACCGCTACCTGCTCCAGGTGAACCCCGTTACGGGCCGCCCCCACCAGATTCGGACGCAGCTGGCCACCGGCCTGGGCACGCCCATCGTCGGCGATGTGAAATACGGCTTCATCGCGCCCCTGCCCGATGTGAGCATTGCCCTGCATGCCCGCCAGCTGCAATTGCAGCACCCCGTCACGAAGGAGCAGATGACTTTTGTAGCCCCCCTCCCCGATGCCCCGCACTGGGATGCCGCCCGGGAGTACTACAAGTAGCGCGGTCGTACCCGGCAGGCACTTTTGGTCCGCGAGTGACTTTGCGTTTTCCTTTCGGATTAAGAGCATCAGTCGCGGGCTAGAAGCCTGCACTACGTGCAAGATTTTGGCCTTCTTCGGCCAATTATCTGCCTCCGTACGCACTGGCCGTAATTTTGCATTAACACTGGCTGAACCTTAGCCCATGCTTTTTGCTTGTGCGGTCAGCTTCTTATTACCGTTTCTATGGCCATTATCATCTTCTTCGTTGCCCACTACTACCTGTCGCTGTTCACCCAGACGTTTTACCTGCACCGTTACGCAGCGCATAAAATGTTTACGATGAACAAGTTCTGGGAGAAATTCTTCTTCCTGTTCACCTACGTTTGCCAGGGCAGCAGCTTCCTGTCGCCGCGTGCCTATGCGCTGTTGCACCGCATGCACCATGCCTACTCCGACACCGAACTAGACCCGCACTCGCCCCACTTCTCGAACAACGCGTTCGACATGATGTGGAAGACCAAGGTGATTTACAACGACGTGGTGAACGACGTGCACGAAGGAGCCAAGCGCTTTGACGGCGACATTCCGGAGTGGAGCTGGCTCGATAAGTTTGGCGGCACCGTGTACTCCCGCCTGGGCTGGGGAACGGCGTACGTGCTGTTCTACATCAACTTCGCCACGGCGTGGTGGCAGTACCTGCTACTGCCCATTCACTTCCTGATGGGCCCCATCCACGGTGCCATTGTGAACTGGGGCGGCCACAAATACGGCTATCAGAACTTCGACAACCGCGATAAATCCCGCAATACGCTGGCCTTGGATTTCCTGGCGTTTGGCGAGCTTTTTCAAAACAACCACCACAAGCTGCCCATGCGCGTCAACTTCGGCGTGAAGTGGTGGGAATTCGACCCCACCTACGTGGCCATCTGGAGCCTCGACAAAGTGGGCATCATCAAGGTAAAGCGTAAGAATATGAACCTGAATACGATGTCGAAGCTGGCCAAGCCCAAGCGCGAAGCGGTAGCAGCCTAGCTAGACAATTCACGTCGAAAGAACAGTTGGGAGAAAGAAGTTTTGTCGTTCATTTACGGCATCATCTTCTTTCTCCCTTTTTTTTTATGAAAAACCTAGTACGCTTTCTGACCGTTTTCCTTTTCGCGGCCCTGTCCTCCGCATTTCGCCCGGTTGCTCCAGCCGATGATACGGCCACCGTCTACATCTACCGGGGGGGGCAGTTTATGGGGTCTTTGGCCAACTACGCAGTCTACATCAACGGGCAAAAAATCTGCAAGCTGAGCAACGAGCGGTACATCGAGTACCAAGCGAAACCCGGCATGCTCAACATCATGGCCAAGAACGGGGGCATAGAAGTATTCAAGAAAGAAACCGGCCTGGAGCTCACCGTTGAGGCCGGGCACAAATACTACGTACGCGGCGACATCAAAACCAGCATCACCCGGGCGCGCATGGAGCTTTCGGAAGTGACCGAAAACACCGCCAAGCGCGACATGACGAAGCTCACGGTCGACAACTGCCAGCAAGCCGCAGGCCAGTAGCAGCCGGTGCCGGGGAGTACTTTTTTTTGGCATCAGCTAGCTAATGCCCTGACTAAACGCTACCTTTGCACTCCAAATTTTTGGATACTTCACCAGACGGACGAGTTCCGTCGCACAACCCCCAAGGTTTATGGCAGTTAAAATCCGCCTCGCCCGCCGTGGCCGTAAAAAGGCCGCCACTTACGACATCGTAGTAGCCGACGCCCGCGCCCCCCGCGACGGCCGTTTCATCGAGAAACTCGGTACCTACAACCCCAACACCAACCCCGCCACCATCAACTACGACGCCGACCGTGCGTTCTATTGGATGATGACCGGTGCGCAGCCCACCGACACCGTGCGGGCCATGCTCAGCTACCGCGGCGTGCTCTACCGTCGTCACCTGCAGTTGGGTGTCGATAAAGGAGCCATCACGCAAGACGTGGCCGACCAGCGCTTCAGCGCCTGGAAAGAAGAGAAAGATTCTAAAATCGAAGGCAAGCGCACTGGCTTGGTTGATGCCAAAGCCACTGCTAAACAAGCGGCTTTCGATGCGGAGACCAAGGTAAAAGAAGCTCGTTCGGAATCGCAGCGTCAGAAAGCTGCCGCCCTGCTGGCCGCCAACACGCCCGCTCCGGCCGCCGAAGAAGCTACCGAGGCTCCGGCCGAAGAAGCCGCTACCGAAGCTGCCGAGTAGTTTTTAGGTTACTGAAAACCGAAAGCGTTTGGGAGTTGTGAGCCGGACCGGCTGGCAACCCCCAAACGCTTTTTCGTTACGCCCCCTCTCCTGCCATGACTCTCGACGAAACCTATCAGCTCGGCTACATCATCAAAACCCACGGCCTGCGCGGGCACGTAGTGGCGCACTTCGATGTGGACGACACGGCGGCCTACGCCAAGCTCAAAACCGTGCACCTCGCCCTGGCCGGTGCCCCCACCAAGCTGGTGGAGTACCAGGTAGAGAAGGTACAGCCCCAAAGCGGCTCGAAGGTGCTGCTCAAGCTGCGCGGCGTCGAGCGCATTGAGGAAGCCGAGCCGTTGCGCGGTTCCCAGCTCCACCTACCCCTCACGCAGCTGCCCGAGTTGGAAGACGACCAGTTCTACTTCCACGACGTTATCGGCTTCACGGTAATCGATGAAAACCTGGGCACCCTTGGCACGGTCGAGAACTTCTACGAATTGCCTCAGCAGGACATGCTGGCCATGCGCTACCAGGACCAGGAAGTCCTGATTCCGGTGGTGGATGAGCTAATCAGCCACGCTGACCAAGCCAAGAAGGAGATTTACGTCAACCTACCCGAAGGGCTGCTGGATATCTACCTCAGACCCACCACCCGCCAGCAGGACGAAGCCGAGGAGTTATAAAAAAGCTTTTAGCTGATAGCCGCTAGCTGTTAGCCTACTTCGGAGTGATTTAAAAAAAAGCTAACAGCTATACGCTAATGGCTAACGGCTAAAAAATGAGAATCGACATCCTCACCTGCCTGCCCGAGCTGCTCGTCAGCCCCTTCGCCCATTCCATTGTGAAGCGGGCCCAGGACAAAGGCCTGGCCGAAATTCAGGTGCACGACCTGCGCAAACACGCCATCAACAAGCACGGCCAGATTGACGACTACGTGTTTGGCGGCGGGGCCGGCATGGTGCTGCGCGTGGAGCCCATCGCCGCCTGGATGGATGCCTTGCAAGCCGAACGCGCCTACGACGCCGTCATCTACCTCACACCCGACGGCGAAACCCTTCGCCAGCCGCTGGCCAACCGGCTGTCGCTGTTCCAGAACATCATCCTGCTCTGCGGCCACTACAAGGGCATCGATGAGCGCATCCGCCAAACCTACATTACCCACGAAATCAGCGTGGGCGACTACGTGCTGAGCGGCGGCGAGCTGGGGGCGGCCATTCTCGTCGATGCCGTGGTGCGGTTGCTGCCGGGCGTGCTGGGCAACGAAGAATCGGCCTTGTCCGATTCTTTTCAGGACGATTTGCTGGCCCCGCCCGTGTACACGCGCCCGGCGGAGTGGCGCGGGCAGGCCGTACCGGAAATCTTGTTGTCGGGCAATACGCCCAAAATTGACGAGTGGCGGCACGACCAAGCCCTGACCCGCACCCAGCAGCGCCGGCCTGATTTGCTATCGTAGCACACGCTTCAGCTTATTCCCACTTGCATAGTTCCTGAATTCGCAGCAAATCAGGGAACAAGCTAAAGCATGTTCTACAAACCCCTTGTTATCCTCAGCAGAAAGCGCTATCTTTGCGCTCCGTTTCTAAAATACTAATTCCCGACGGCGGCGCCGTCTTTCGCAATTTTCTCAGCCATGAGCGTACTACTTGACTTTATCCAGGCCGAATCGCAGGAGCGCCGCGCCAGCTTCCCCCAGTTCGCCGCCGGCGACACCGTGAACGTACACGTAAAAATCCGCGAGGGCAGCAAGGAGCGCATTCAGCAGTTCCAGGGCGTGGTGCTACAGCGCCGTAACCCCAGCTCGAACGGCGAAACCTTCACCGTGCGCAAGATTTCGAACCAAATCGGCACCGAGCGTATCTTCCCCCTGTTGTCGCCCAACATCGAGAAAATCGAGGTAGTGCGTCGCGGTAAAGTGCGTCGCGCCCGCCTGTTCTACCTGCGTGGCCTGTCGGGCAAAGCTTCCCGTATCAAAGAGCGTCGCTTGAACGTGGCTGCCAAGCCCGCCAAGGCTACCGCCTAAATTCTGGCCGCAACCCGCCGGGTTGCCCCAAGAACCTAAAAAAGCCGGTCCCATGCGTGGGGCCGGCTTTTTTAGGTTTGGCGTGAACACCGCTTCCGGCTGCTTATTTCGAAGCCGAGTCGGCTTTCAAGTCATTGGCAGGAGAGCTTTCGTCATCCTGGCCTATTTGCTTGGCAGCGGCCAGCAAGGCTTCGCTCAGCTTGGCTACGCGGGGCTGGGTATTGCCATCGGCAAATACGGCGGCGCGGTCAGTGTTGGTACCCATGCGGTGCAGGAGCTTGCGCACCAGTTGCAGGTCGGGATTGGTAGTGCCGCCAAAATGCGCTTTGAGGTCCTGCAAATCAACGACTACTTGGTGAAGCTCGGAGTTATTCAGGGCTTTGATGTCCTCAATCCACTTTTGCAGGTGGTTATCCAGGCCGGAGCGGGACAGGGCTTCGGCAAGGTCGCCGCCGAGCAGTTCGGTGGTGCTATCGAGGTGGACTTGGTGTTGAACTTCGGTCTTTTCCATGGGTGAGATTTTGCGAGCGGCAGTGAAGATAGCCGCTGCAATACCAACGTAGTTCTGCCCTGACGGGTTGGCAAAACCTGGCAAACAAAAAGCCTCGCCGGGGTCGGCGAGGCTTTTTGTTTGTGCTCAGTTGGCGCGAATAAGTGGCTTAGACCGACCTACTCAATCTTGTTCAGACGGTCTTTCACGGCTTCCAGGGCAATGCGCATGTTCACGATATCGCCACGGGATGCTTCCTGCTCTTTCAGGTTCAGGTCAATGAGGTTGTTGAGTTGTTGCAGCTCGGCAGCGTTGGCGGCCAGCATTTGCTGGATTTCGACTTTGCGGGCCTTGTTCTTTTCAATATCCTTCTTAACGCTGTTCTGCTTCTCAATCACGCCCGCGTTGTTGTTTTGCGAGGCCACCAAAGCCCGCTCGGCTTCGGCAATCTGCGACACCAAGTCTTCGCGATACATCATGCGGGCAAAGTCTTTCAGGTACTTCTCAGCCGATTTCCACTGTACGGGCGTAGCGTCCTTGCCCAAGTAAGCGCTACCCAGGTCAATGCTCCACCACACAGTGGTGCCGGTGGGCGTAGCATCTACTTTGCTGATGACGCGAACAGGGTTAGGTGCGATTTCTTCGATGATTACGCCGTCCAGCGTCAATACGCCTTTGGTGTTTTTAAGCTTGCTACCAAACTTTTCGTTGAGCTGCTTGAGCCAGGCGGCTTCCACCCGGCGGTTATCAAGCTGCATGCTCACGCGCTGACCTTTGCGCGGAATGTTATTAATGGTCATATCGGCCTCATCCACAGGGGATTTCTGGGCATAAACGCCCAGCGTAGCCAAGCATACAAGTAGTAAGATGAGTAGGCTTCGTTTCATGAGAATAATAACCAATGAGAGCTTTAAAGATGGGCAAGCGAGAAAGAGTTGGCAAAAGTGCCGTTGTCCGGCTTTCCAAATTTAGGCCCTTTATTCGATGCAAATTCCACTAATCACCACTTTTTTTAGAATAATACTGTTTTTATTATTTTAATCATACTTACCCATTATTAAATTCTACAAAATTTACAAAGGAATTTCGCCTGCTCGTAGCCATTGGTGCCGCCATGCAACAAAGCCGCCGTGCCCGAGGTTATAGGCCCCTATGCAAGTCACCATCTGCCGCAACGAGCACTTTAATGCCGCCCACCGCCTGCACAATCCGACCTGGGATGCCGAGCAAAACCAACGTGTTTTTGGCAAGTGCAACAACCCTAACTACCACGGCCACAACTACAACCTTACCGTCCGCCTCACCGGACCGGTGGATGTAGAGACTGGCTACGTGTATGATACGAAGCGCCTGAGCGACCTCATTAAGCGCGAGGTGCTGGACCGCTACGACCACCGCAATTTGAACCTCGATACGGAAGAATTCCGTGCCCTCAACCCCACGGCCGAAAACATCGCCGTGGTTATTTGGCAGCGCCTGCGCCCGCACCTAGCGGCCGACCTTGCCCTTTCGGTCACGCTCTACGAGACGGACCGCAACTTTGTAGAATACCATGGATAACTTTTCCGGGTTGGCCCCGGCAACCGACACGCACCTGCCCACGGGCCTGCGCACTCCACTCCGCGACGATGCCTTTGAACGCACGGACGAAGAAAAAATTACGGCTATTAGCGGCCACTTCGAGGCCATCATGCGGGAGTTGGGCCTAGACCTGACCGACGACAGCTTGGCGGGCACTCCACGCCGCGTGGCCAAGATGTACGTGCAGGAATGGTTCAAGGGCCTGGACCCGAAGAATCGGCCCGAGGTGCGCATGTTTGAGAACCGCTACGACTACCACCAACTGCTGGTGGAGCGCGATATTACGCTGTTTTCGTGCTGCGAACACCATTTTGTGCCCATCATCGGCAAAGCGCACGTGGCCTACCTGCCGGGTACCAGCGTGGTGGGTCTGAGTAAGCTGAACCGGGTAGTGCAGTACTACGCCCGGCGCCCGCAAGTGCAGGAACGCCTCACCCGCCAGATTTACGAAGAGCTGAAGCAAAGCCTGGGTACTGAAGACGTGGCGGTGCTCATTGAAGCCGACCACCTCTGCGTGATGAGCCGGGGGGTGAACGACACGAGCAGTTCAACCCTGACCAGCGAATATGGCGGGCGCTTCGCCACCGATGAAGCGCTGCGGCGGGAGTTTCTGCGGCAGATTGGGAAATAGTGCCGTAGTTGCCAGTCATTTGTCCGCAATTGTTGGTCTGCAACGGCAGCGAATGACGGACAGACCGAGGACAACCAACTGACAGTTAATTACCATGACCGATAATTCGCCCCGCAAAGTTCTCATCACCGGCGGCACCGGCCTCATTGGCACCCGCTTGGCGGAAATGCTGATTGACAGCGGCTACGAAGTGGCCTTGCTGAGCCGTGAGCCTGGCAAAAGCAAC
>JBBQSQ010000127.1:0-13369 GCA_038213745.1 Cytophagales bacterium | reverse complement strand
TGCTCGAATTTCAGCGCGCTGACTACCTCGCCGTGGCCTACGCCGACGAAGGCGTGGCCCTGCGCGAGGCCGGTATCAGCCTGCCCATCATGGTGATGAACGCGGCCCCGGATTCGTTCGATACCCTGCGGCGCTATCGGTTGGAACCCGAAATCTATTCCTTCGAAATGCTGGCCGAGTACCTGGCCACGTTTGACCTACCCGAAGCCGCTCCGCTTATTCAGCAGCCCCTTCCCGCGCCCAAAATCCACCTTAAGCTCGATACCGGCATGCGCCGCCTCGGCTTTGAGGAAGCCGACCTGCCGGCCTTGGTCGCGCTCCTGCGCCAGCACGCCGCCCACTTACCCGTGGCCAGCATCATGACGCACCTGGCCGCCGCCGACGAGCCGACCCACGACGACTTCACCCACGAGCAGCTAGCCACTTTTCGCCGCATGGCCGCTGCCCTGGAAGCCGCCCTGGGGCATTCCGTGCTCAAGCACGCCCTCAATTCGGCGGGCATCCTGCGCTTTCCGGATGCGCAGTTCGACATGGTCCGCCTCGGCATCGGCCTCTACGGCGTCGATGCCAGCAACACCGCCGAGCCCGCCGCCCTGCGCCCGGTAAGCCAGTTGCGCACCACCATCTCCCAGATAAAAACCCTGCCCGCCGGCCACACCGTGGGCTACGGCCGCCGCGGCGCGGCGGTGGCCCGCGAGCGCCGAATTGCCACGCTGGCCATCGGCTACGCCGACGGCTACGACCGACGCTTCGGCAACGGCGCGGGCACGGTGCTCATTCACGGGCAGGCGGCCCCGCTGGTGGGCTCCGTGTGCATGGACATGTGCATGGCCGACGTTACCGATATTCCCCAGGCCCGGGCGGGCGATGTGGCCCTGCTTTTCGGCGAAGGCCTGCCGCTGCCCGAGCTGGCCGGTCGCATTGGCACCATTGCCTACGAGCTGCTCACCAACGTGAGCGAACGAGTGAAGCGGGTATTTGTGAGTGAGTAAGAGATGCCGCGCCTTGCATCGACCACACGATTGAGAATAAATAAATAGCGCGAAAGCAATCCACTCGTTTATCGGGTGGAATGGGCAAGATATTGAAAACCAGTTTTTTCAAATCGGAAAAATATTTCCCCTTTTTGGTCGAGTAGAACAATGCCTTGAACGAAAAATAGTGCGGACTGGAATTTAGCAGAATAACTTTAAAGGTTATTTCGCCCAGTTTACCATCTTAACCTTTTTCTCTGCATAATGAAAAAATTTCGACCACTTCAAATCATTGCATTATTTGCCTTTTTGACAACTGCTATACCAAGCTGGGCGCAAAGCGGCACCACGGCTAGCATTGCCGGAACCATCCAAACCGAGCAAGGCGGCCAGCTAGTCGGAGCCACGATGATGGCGCTGCATGTGCCCACGGGCATTCGCCGCGTCACTGCCACGGACTTGCAGGGCCATTTCGACATCAACACCCTGCTCACGGGTGGGCCCTACGTGCTCCAGATTACGCAGCCCGGCTTTCGGTCACAAATCGTGAACAACATATACCTGAAGGCCGGCCAACCCGTGAATCTAACCTTCAACTTGTTGCCCGACGTAGTGGCCGTGGGTACCCGCCGCGCCGACCGTAGCGAGCAGGATGCCATTGCGCCAGTAGATGTGATTGACATGCGCAGCCTGGCGCTCACCGGCCCCTACACCGGCAACATCCAGCTGCTCAACTACGTGGTGCCGTCGTTCAACTCCAACCGCGAAACATCGGCCGACGGGGCCGACCACGTCGACGGTTTCAACCTCCGGGGCCTCGGCGTCGACCAAGTGCTGGTGCTCGTGAATGGCCACCGCCGCCACTCCTCGGCCCTGGTGAACCTGCTCGGCAGCTTGGGCGTGGGCAGCTCGCCCACCGACCTGAACACCATTTCGGCCAACGCCCTTGACCGGGTCGAGATTCTGCGCGATGGCGCGGCTGCGCAGTATGGTTCCGATGCCATTGCCGGCGTAATGAACCTGACCCTGAAAAGCGACAACCACGGGGGTAATATTCTGGTTAACAACGGTATCAATAGCTCGGGGTTCGGCTACAACACCACGCTGAGCCTGAATAAGGGCCTGAAATTAGGCCAGAAAGGCTTCCTGAACGTGACCGGCGAGGCTGACTACCAGGGCTACACCACCAGCCCCAACTTTACCCGCGACTTGGCTTCGTGGCCCGTGTTTTCGGCCAACGCCGCCCAGGAAGACTCTTTTCTGCTGGCCAACGGCAAAACCAGCCGCGACTACCGCCAGCGCAACGGCGATGCCCGCCTGCTGAACTACCGCGCCGTGTACAACGCCGGCGTGGCGCTCTCGGAGAAGGTGCGGCTGTACTCCTTCGGCACCTACAACTACCGCCGGGGCCAAGCCGTAGCCCCATGGGTGCTGCCCAGCGCCAACGAGGCCGACCTGATTGACCGCGAAGGTTACCGCCTGGGCTACCAGCCCGACATCAATACCCGCATCAACGACGGAGCCGCCGTGCTGGGGCTCGATGTGAAACTGGGCCGTTGGAGCCTCGACCTGAGCCAGAGCGCCGCCCTCAACCGGATGCGCTACGACCTGAGCAACACCCTGAACCCCTCGCTGGGCACGGCCTCGCCCACCACATTCGACGCCGGTGGGCTGCAGCTCACGCAATACGTTACCAATGCCACCATCACGCGCCTGTTCGACAAGGTGCTGGCCGGCACCAACGTGGCGTTTGGCGGCGAATTTCGCACCGATGCCTACAAGATTATCGCGGGCGAAGAAGCATCCTGGAAAGACTACGGCCGGGGAAAACCCGGGGCCTCGGGGGGCTCGCAGGGCTTTATCGGCTTTGACCCCACCGCGGCTGCCTCGGGCGCGGGCAACCGCCAAAACGTGGCCGCCTTTCTCGACGTGGAAGCCGATGTGACCAAGCGCTGGACCGTGGGCGGGGCCGTGCGCTTCGAAAACTACTCCGACTTTGGCTCCAAGCTCATTTACAAAGCCAACACCCGCCTGCGCCTCGCCGACTGGCTGGCCCTGCGCGGCGGCTACAACACCGGCTTCCGGGCCCCTTCGCAGGCCCAGCAGGTGTATAGCCAGCTTACCTTGCTGCCCACGGCCAGCGGCACCACGTACTCGGGCATCTTCAACAACCAGAGCACGGTGGCCAAGGCCGCCGGCCTGGGCCGCCTCGTGGCCGAAACGTCGCAGAACAGCAGCGCCGGCCTCGTGCTGACGCCTACCAAGGCCGTATCGCTGTCGGCTGATGCTTACCAGATTGACATCGACAACCGCATCAGCCTCACCAACGTGTTTGGCGAAGGCATTTCGGCCGAGCTCGACGCGGCGTTGCAGCAGGCCAACACCACCAGCGTGCAGTTTTTCGCCAATGCCGTGAACACCCGTACCCGCGGCCTCGACCTGGTGGCCCGCTACGCCCGCGAGCTGGGCCGGGGCAACCTGCATGCCTCGGTAGCCGCCAACTTCAACGAAACGACCCTGCGGAACTTGCAAACGCCCCCACTCTTCCAGAAACTGCAGAACGATGGCATTGCCGGCAACAACTTCATTGGGCAGCGGGAGCTGTCGCTGCTCACCACGGGCAGCCCCACCAGCAAGCTCATCGGCACGCTGGGCTACGACGGCAACAAGCTGGGCGGCCAGGTGCGCGTCACCCGCTACGGCCAGGTTTCGTTCTACGATTTCAACTTCGATGGCCTGGAGGAAGGCGCGTACTACTTCGTGTTCAAGCCCAAAACCAGCACCGACGTGCAACTGACGTACCGCGTTACGAAGGGCCTGCTGCTGGCCGGCGGGGCCCGCAACGTCTTCAATGTGCGCCCCGACAACATCAATACCGCCGCCGATAACGGCCACGCCCCCGACGGCGTGCCCGCGCCCTACAACCAAAGCCGGGCCGCTACCAATGCTTACCTCTCGGCCCAGCACGGCCAGAACATCAGCCTGCCCTACGACCACGACATTCTCCCCTACCAAATGGTGCAGATGGGGGCCAACGGTGCTTTTTTCTACTTAAAAGCATCGTATAGCTTCGGGCTGTAATACGCGTTGCTGGCCGCTATGGGCTCCTTCAAGGCCCCATTTCATCAGCGAAGTGGGGACTTTTTTATTTCGTTTGCGCTGCGGCCCAATGTTGGCAAGGTATTTATTTTGCTACTTTACGGTCGGCCTGCCGTGTCCTCAATAACTTTGAGTGAAATGCGGGCCGGTTAGGTCTCTTTTTTTTCGTATGAAAACCATTACGCTTCGATTTTTCCGCCTGCTGGGCAGCTTTTTTATTGCGTTGATGCTCTCGGGTCCGGTGTGGGCTGGTAGCCAGCCGGCCCCGGTAGCCCTGGCCGATGCGCCTCCCCTCGACGGCCTCTGGAAAGGCCAGCTAAAAGTGCCCGGTGGCCAGCTCGAATACATCTTCCGGTTTGTGAAGCTCACCGGTGGTGAATACTTCTGTACCCTCGACGTGCCACTTCAGAAGGTGAGCCGTATGGCGGTGAAGGCCGAAGTGAAGGGCGACACCGTGCGCATGTTTGCCGAAGAGGCCAACGGCCGCTTCGTCGGCCGCATCACCCCCGACGGCAAGCAAATGGCCGGTGTGTGGCAGGTGCCCGGCTACAAAGCGCCGCTGGTGCTCACCTTCAGCGCCCTGCCCGCCATGAATGCGAAAAATGTGCGCCTCACGCCGCCCTACCGCGAGGAGGACGCCACCTTCAGCAACCTCACTGTCAATGCCCGGCTGAGCGGCATCCTCACCATCCCGGCCGGCCCGGGGCCCTTTCCGGCCGTGGTGCTGCTCAGCGACAGCGGCCCGCAGGACCGCGACGGCACCGTGGGCGACTTTGCCACCTTGGGCCTGCTGGCCGATTACCTTACCCGCCGGGGCGTGGCCGTGCTGCGCTTCGATGACCGCGGCGTGGGCAAGTCGGAAGGTACGCCCGCCGTTACGACGCTCGACTTGGTGAGTGATGCCCAGGCGGGCTTGAACTTCCTGCGCACCCGGCCCGAAATCGACTTGTCGCACCTCGGCCTGGTGGGCCACGGCGAAGGCGGCAACGTGGCCCTGCTGGCCGCAGCGCAGCCGCTGTCGCCCGCTTTTGTGGTGGCACTGTCGGCCTACGGCTTGCCCGGCCGCGACATTGTGTTGCAGCAGCAAGCCACCACCCTGCGCACCTTGGGTACCGACAATGTCCAGATTGAGGCCGCTACCAAGCGCCAGCAGGCCATGCTCGAAATCATTGGCCAAACCACGGATAATGCGCAGGCCCAGGCCATTGTGGCCAACATGCTGAAGCAGAACAACGCCGCCATCGACAACGCCACCGCCCAAGCCAGCGCCGCCGAAATGACGTCGGCCCGCTACCGCTATTTTCTGGCGTTCAACCCCGTGGAGAAGCTCACGGCCGTAAGCTGCCCGGTGCTGCTCCTCAACGGCACTTCCGACCTCACCATTAATGCCGATGCCAACCTGAACGCCCTCACCAAAGGCCTGAAGCTGAATAAGAACGTAACCGTAAAAAAACTGGCCGGTGTGAACCACCTCTACCAGCCTGACCCCACGAAGTGGCCCATCATCAACGGCCAGCAGCAGCCCAACTTCTCACCCGAAGCCCAGGAAACCATCCGCGAATGGATTTTGGTCCAGGCCAAAAGGTAATGTGGCAGATTTGATAAATTAATAGGGATTCTGCAGATTCAAATGGCCATCATCCGATTAACCGAGCATTAAAAAAGGCCCTGCGAGAGCGGGGCCTTTTTTGGTGAAGCGTATTGTTCCCTAAAGAGTTGTTGCAAGGTAAGTTATTAGTCAGTTCGCAAGAATCTGCGTAATCCCCTAAATCTGCCAAATCCGCGGTCTTATTTAATCATATCAACCTCGGCCTTAATCATGGCATTGTAGCGGCGGCCCTGGCCGTTGGCCAGCGTGAGCAAGTTCCAGCCCTTGCCAATGGTATAGCTCCAGGTGCGGCTCTCCTTGTATTCGAAGGTGGGGCGCATAATCTGGCCGTAGGGCGTGTAGTTATCCATGAAGTTGGTGGTGTAGAACTTGTCGCCGCCCACAATCCACTCCATGGCCACAAAAAAGCCTTCTTCCGGGGCCGGAATGTTGTAGGTGCTCAGGTCGATGGTGTACCAGTCGCCGCCGCGCGATGCCGAAACTACCACGTTTTCAGTGAGTAGGTCGGTGTTGGGGGCGTTGTAGTTGCCATCAGCCTTGTAAATCCGCACGCGGAAGGGCTCGCGGGGAAAGCCGTTTTCACCGATGTAAAACGACACCGTCCGGACGTTGCCAAGCTTTTTTTGCTTATCATTTTTCACGAAAAAAGCATACTGGCTGCCGGGCAATCCCTGAATCATGCCTTCGCCAGGGTTATTGGATTTAGAGCCTAGCTCCAGGTTCTTTACACCCTTTCCAAAAACCTTCACGGCACCTAGTTCAACCACGCGTTTGTTCAGCTCCACAATGAGGTCTTCGGTGCTCCCCCGCTTGATAAATATAGCACTGCGGTCATAGCCCAATGTCATAACAATCAGTGAGTCCTGGCTGGATTTCTCCAGACCAGCCAACTGAAAATAACCGTATTCATTGGTAAGCGCACCCGTGCCTTCTTCCCGCAATCCGATGGATGCGAACGGTACGGGGTCCTTGGTCTTCGCATCTACGACGCGTCCGGTGATGCGATTTTCCTGCGCCCAGCCCAGCGCTGGCAGCAGCAGCAGAACCCAAAGAGCGAGAAAAGGTATGCGTTTCATCATCGCTAAAAATAACATAAATGGAAGGTAGACTGGCAAATTTACAAATTTGCCGTCATTCTGCCAGCATGGTTATCGTTGAGTAAGGCGAATAATTCGTTTAAATCGAATTTTTTCCCGGCCAGCCAGCGGAGCCGTACCATTTTTATTGCCGCGCAGCGTGGTTTTGGCAGCTTTATTAATAATGTGCTGGTGCGGACCGGGCAGCTTTTTCGGTAAAAGAATTAACATACCGCAGGGTTTCCCCGTACCGGGTTCCATAGTCATCACCATATGTCCAGCCCACCCATGAAAAAGACCTTCCTTTCCCTGATTGCCGCCACGGCCTTGCTAACCAGCTGCGAAACCAAACAATCGGAAACCAAAGACCAGCTCAGCGAAGCCGGCCAAGACACAGCCGTGATGGCCCGCGATGGCCAAACCGTGGGCGACGTAGCGGCCGGCGCGGCTAGCACGGTAGGCAACGCCTGGACCGTAGCGAAGGACAAGATGTCCGACGTGAAGTTCAAAGAAATCACAATGCCCGATGTGACCGTGCGCGGCGACAGCAACTACAACGTGTACAGCGTGAACGAAACCGTGCTTTTTGACACCGACAAGGCCGCCATCAAGCCCAGCGCTGCGGCTGCTTTGCAGCAGATTACGGGCTCCATCGGCCAGCGCTACCCGGCCAGCGAGGTACGGGTAATGGGCTTCGCCGATTCGCGCGGCGACAAAAGCTACAACAAAGCCCTGAGCGAGGAGCGTGCCGAAGCCGTGAAAAGCTATTTGGTAGCCAATGGCAAAATCGACGCCGCCCGCCTCAGCGTTGAGCCCATGGGTGAGGCTGCTCCCGTCGCCACGAATGCTACAGCTGCCGGGCGCCAGGAAAACCGCCGCGTTGAAATTGCGGTGCGCACCAAGTAAGCTCCGCTAGTGCTGGCAACCGCCGGGTAGCGGCCGCCTCACTCCTTTCTTTTGCCAAGCCCGTGCAAGTAGTTGCACGGGCTTTTTGGCGTTCATGCGCTCGGTTGTGCGCTGCAAAGGAGCAGCGCTAAGTTCAAATTAAAAGAGGCCCCGTTTGTCCGAAGGCTCCAATCGTGGCACTTTAATGCAAAGCGGTAAATTAATTATGCCAGGTTGCGGCAATCACCTGCTTATTTTGCATCCCGGCTGCGCAGTGGAATAAACAATTGCTTTGCTATCAATCTACTATATCCCTTTTGTGGCTGCTTATCTTTTAAGAGCCAGAAGTTGCTTTACGTTTCGAATAGAATGAGCAGGTGTTGTGTGTGGGTTTTTATATTGGGATGTTTGCTTGGGGGAAGCACGTTGTCACTCGCGGCCCGAATGCCGGCCGGGGAGCTGCTCCCACTGGGCGGGTTGTGGAAAGGAAGGTTATCGGTACTGGGCGGGCAGCTGGATTTAACCATTAGCATCGTGCCACTGGCGGGCGGCAACTACTTTGCGGCCCTTGATGTGCCTGCCCAAAAAGTGAGCCGGATGATGACGGAAATAACCGTCCGCGGCGACTCGGTACTGCTGTGGATGCCCGCTGCTGACAGCCGCTACGCTGCCCGCCTCGATGCGGCCCGACAGGAGCTGAACGGCGTTTGGACGCAGGCCGGGGTGAAATCGACGGTACGCTTGCAGCACTCGCCCATGCCTTCGATGGGCGGCGCGGGTACCCGCCTGGCTCCGCCCTACCGTGAAGAGAACGTGACGTTTAACAACCCTGTGTCGCGCCTGAACCTGGGGGGCACCCTGACGGTACCGCCCGGCAAAGGCCCCTTCCCGGCCGTGGTGCTGGTGAGCGACCTGGGCGCGCAGGACCGCGACGGCACCGTGGGCGACTACCGCCTACTGGGGGCCCTGGCCGACTACCTCACTCGTCGCGGCTTGGCCGTGCTCCGCTACGACGACCGCGGCGTGGGGCAGTCGGGCGGCAGCACCAGCACCGCCACCACCGCCATGCTGGTGAGTGATGTGCAGGCAGCACTCAACTTTTTGCGGGCTCGGCTGGAAATTAATATTGCGCGCATTGGCGTGGTGGGGCACGGCGAAGGGGCCAATGTGGCCCTGCTGACGGCGGGCCAGCCTTTGCCGCCCGCCTTCGTAGTATCATTGGCGGGCTACGGCCTCACGGGGGCGCAAACCCTGCTCCAGCAGCAGGTAGCCCAGCAGCGTGCCAAAAAGCTAGACCCTGTAATGATTCAGGCGGCCTACGAACGGCAGCGCACGATGTACGAAATCATCCGGAATACCAACCCGGCCCAGGCCCAGGCCATTGTGAGCAACATGCTGCGCCAGGACCAGCCCGACCTCGACCCCCAGCCTGCCCAGACGGCGGCGGCGCAGCTGCTCACGCCTTGGCGGCACTATTTCCTGGGGTTCGACCCCATTGCGGAACTCGACCAGGTACGCTGCCCGGTGCTGCTCCTCAGCGGCACGGAGGACCTGGAGGCCCCCGCCGACCTGCACCTGAATGCCCTGGAAAAAGAGCTAAAAAGCGTAAACCATAATGTGGTGGCCCGGCGGCTACCCGGCGTCAACCACCTGTTTCAGCCGGCCAAAACGGAGTGGGTGCTCATGAATGGCGAAATGAAACCCATTTTCTCGCCCGCGGCGCAGGAGGTTATCCGGGAATGGATAGTTGGCCTGGAAATAAAAAAGCTGGAAGCAAAGAAATAAGCCCAACTGCTAGCCGCTTTTACCAATTGCTATTCTATTAATTAAGGGGCTTAGGAAGCAAACCACTTGGTCAACCAGCTAGGCATTGGTTGCAAATCACTGAAATTCAATCATTAAAAGCTTTTAAAGAAAGTGCTGTACATGGCATAAACGAACTGAAAACTTATTTGCTTATAAGTGCATGTATTTAAGTCCATTATGACCTTAAAAGGCTTTTTTGCTTTCTAAGCCCCTAATTAAAAAGGCAGCCCTGATACAGGGCTGCCTTTTTAATTAATAGAATAGCAATTGGTGATTATATCGTAAAAATCTGATTATAGAATAATTATCAGAACACAAAGATTGGGTAATATAAGTAAGCTTTCGAAGGGTAAGCAGTGTGTCAACCGGATGATTAATAATGCTCGTAAAAATCTGCGTAATCCCCTAAATCTGCCAAATCTGCGGTCTTATTTAATCATGTCAACCTCGGCCTTAATCATGGCATTGTAGCGCAATCCTTGGCCATTGGAAGCCGTGATGAGGCTCCAGCCCTTGCCGATGGAGTAGTTCCAGGTGCGGCTTTCCTTGAACTCGAACGTGGGGCGCATAATCTGGCCGTAGGGCGTGTAGTCGTCCATGAAGTTGGTGGCGAAGAATTTATCGCCGCTCACGACCCATTCCATGGCGACGAAAAAGCCTTCTTCCGGGGCAGTTATGTTGTACGGGGTCAGGTCGACGGTGTACCACTGGCCACCTTGCGGGGCGGATACCACCACGTTTTCGGTGAGCAGGTCGGTGTTGGGGGCGTTGTAGTTGCCGTCGGCCTTGTAGAGGCGCACGCGGAAGGGCTCGCGGGGGAAGCCGTTTTCGCCAATGTAGAACGAGACCGTGCGCACGTTGCCGAGGCGCTTATTCTTGTCGTTCTTCACAAAAAAGGCGTACTGGCTGCCGGGCAGGCCCTGAATCATGCCCTCGCCGGGGTCGTTGGCACGCGCCCCGAGGCCCAGGTTCTTGACTTTACCCGCCCTTACCACCACATTGCTCAGCGCTACGGCGCGCTTGGGTACTTCAATCATCAAGTTGGGCACGGCTACGCCGCGCTTTACTAGCACGGCCCGGCGAGCGTAGCCCAGGGCCACCACCACGAGGGAGTCGGCCATATTCTGGCTCGGCGCGGGCACAATGAATTGGCCGTGCTCGTTGCTGAGCGCACCTATCTGCTCGTTTTTTAGGCCAATGGACGTGAAGGGCAAAGGTTCCTTCGTGTCTTTGTCCACAATGACGCCTTTGATTTGAACCTGCTGGGCCCAACCAAAAGTTGCAGTGGTAAATGATAATAATGCTATAATGAGTAGGCGTGTATACATAGGAGAGTAGGTAGAGTGAACAAAATTACAATATCGAATCGGAAAGGTATTAGAAATTTTCAGCAGATGCAATCTTGATAAAAAACAATGTTGGGAAATAGCCAGGGCTCAATGTGCTAAGGCATAATTCCGGGGTTTGAAAAATTTGCCCAAGACAAAAAGATTTTACCACCGTACCTTTGTTTATATTCTTTCTAAATAAGATTCTTCCTTCTCGATACCCGTGGCTTTCTTCCGTCGTTCCCCGCAAATTGTCCCTGCTCCAGTTTCCGCTCGGCGCTCGGCCAAGGACCTGCGCGTGGGTGAAATCGGCACTATCTGCTGCCTCGAAGACCCCGAAATGGCGCTTAAGCTGCTGGAAATGGGCTGTGTGCCGGGCGTGCAGGTGCGGCTGAGCGGCCGTGCGCCCCTCGGCGACCCGCTGATGCTGGTGCTCGGCGACCAGGAGTACACGCTATCGGTACGAGCCAGCGAGGCGGCCACTATTTTGCTAAAGGAATAGCGCGCAGCGAATGGCAGTAGCAGCTGGTAATTTGGCGCAAGCGGGCGCAATGGCCCCGCAAACCGGCTCGGCCGCCGAGCCCCGGCTTTTGCGCATTGCCCTGATTGGTAACCCCAACAGCGGCAAAACGTCGCTGTTTAACCAGCTTACCGGCCTCAACCAGAAAGTGGGTAATTTCCCGGGCGTGACTGTGGACCGTAAAACCGGTGTGGCGCAACTCACGGCTACCCAGCGGGCCGAGATTATTGACCTGCCAGGCACCTACTCACTCTACCCCAAGAGCCTGGATGAGAAGGTGATTACGGACTTGCTCTACGATAAAGCCGCCGGCAACTACCCCGATTTTGTGGTGGTGACGGTGGACGCCAACAACCTGCGCCGCAGCCTGCTGCTGTTCACGCAGCTTGGCGATTTGGGCCTACCGGCCGTGCTGGCACTCAATATGATGGACGTGGCCGGGCGCCACGGCATTACTATTGATTTGGTGGCGCTGGAACGGGAGCTGGGTGTGCCCATTATTCCGATGAATGCCCGTAATGGGATTGGTGTGGCGGCGCTCAAAATTGTGATGGCCCAGCGCCTGGCCGCGCCGCCCGTGCGTTTCTGGGAGCCCGATGAGCGGCTGTTGCCGCTGGTGCGGCAAATTCGCTACTATTTCGACCTGCACAACGACTACCTGGCGCTGCACTACGCCCAACAGTACCGACAGATTGGGTTTCTAAGCGCCGACGAAAAAAGCCACATTCAGGAACTGGCGCAGCAGGCGGGCTTTGATGCCACGGCCGCGCAGGCCGCCGAAACCATCGGCCGCTACGCCCGCATCAACGAAATTTTGCTGGAAACGGTGACGGTGACGCGCACGGAAACCCGGGAGCCGATTTCGAACCGCATCGATAAGGTGCTGACCCACCGCGTGGGCGGCTACCTGATTTTTCTGGGCATCCTGTTCCTGTTGTTTCAGGCCATTTTTGCCTGGGCCCAGTACCCCATGGACTGGATTGACCAGGGAATCTCGGCCTTGAGCGCAGTGATTCAGGCGAATTTCGCGGGGCCGCTGGTGCGGCTGCTCACCGAGGGCGTATTGGCCGGGTTGGGCGGGGTGCTGATTTTTATTCCGCAGATTGCTTTGCTGTTTGGCTTTCTGGCGGTATTGGAGGACACCGGCTACATGGCCCGCGTTACTTTTTTGATGGACAAGCTGATGCGGCCCTTCGGGCTGAGCGGCAAGAGCGTGGTGCCGCTGATTTCGGGGTTGGCCTGCGCGGTGCCGGCCATTATGGGGGCGCGCACCATTGAGAGCTGGAAGGACCGGATGATTACGATTTTCGTGACGCCGCTCATGTCGTGCTCGGCGCGCATTCCGGTGTACACCGTGCTGGTGGCGCTGGTAGTGCCCGACCAAGCGGCCTGGGGTGTGTTCAATCTGCGTGGGGTGGCCCTGATGGGTTTGTATCTGCTGGGGCTGTTCTCGGCGCTGGGCTCGGCCTGGGTGCTGAAAAAGGTGCTGAAGGCGCGGGAGCGGAGCTACTTCATCATGGAATTCCCGGTTTACCAGTGGCCGCGCTGGAAGAACGTGGGCCTGACTATCTACCAGAAAGTGCAGGCGTTCGTGTTGCAGGCGGGCCGGGTTATTATCGCCATTTCGGTGTTGCTGTGGGTGCTGGCCAGCTACGGGCCGGGCCAAAAGCAGGCCACGGCCGAAGCCCAGGTGCGCCAACAAGCGGTTGCCAAAGGTTGGGATGCGCCCGAAACAGGCCGCCAGGTGGCCTCGGCCCGACTGGAGAATTCCTACGCGGGCTCGTTTGGGCGGGCGCTGGAGCCGGCCATTCGCCCGCTGGGCTACGCTTGGAAAATTGGGATCGCGCTGCTCACCTCGTTTGCGGCGCGGGAGGTGTTTGTGGGCACTATTTCCACCATCTACAGCGTGGGGCAGGATGCCGACATGGGCACGCTGCAGCAGAAGCTGAGCGCTGAAAAGGACGCCAATGGGCAGCCGTTTTTCACGCCGGCGCGGGCGTTTTCGCTGCTCGTGTTCTACGTGTTTGCCATGCAGTGCATGAGCACGCTGGCCGTGACGTATCGTGAAACCA
>JBBQSQ010000126.1:0-13409 GCA_038213745.1 Cytophagales bacterium | reverse complement strand
CAGGCCAAGCTCACGGCCACCAAAGACGCCAAGAAGATTGTGCTCGAAACCATTCAGCGCACCGCTTCGGAGCACGCCATTGAGAACTGCGTGTCGATTTTCAACATTGAAAGCGACGACGTGAAGGGCAAAATCATCGGCCGCGAGGGCCGCAATATCCGCGCGCTGGAAGCGGCCACGGGCGTGGAAATCATCGTGGACGATACGCCGGAAGCCATCATCATCTCGGGCTTCGACCCGGTGCGGCGCGAAATTGCCCGCCTCTCGCTGCACTTGCTGGTGAAGGACGGCCGGATTCACCCCGCCCGCGTGGAGGAAATTGTGGCCAAAACCCGCAAGAACATTGAAGAGGAAATCATTGAAATCGGGGAGAAAACCATCATCGACCTCGGCATTCACGGCCTGCACCCCGAGCTGATTAAGATGGTGGGCCGGATGCGTTTCCGCTCCAGCTACGGCCAGAACCTGCTGCAACACAGCCGCGAAGTAGCCAACCTCTGCGCCACGATGGCCGCCGAGATGGGCCTCGACGTGAAGAAAGCCAAGCGCGCCGGCCTGCTGCACGACATCGGCAAAGTGAGCACTGAGGAGCCCGAGCTGCCCCACGCCATCCTGGGCATGGAGATGGCCAAGAAGTGGAAGGAGCACCCCGACGTGGTCAACGCCATCGGCGCGCACCACGACGAGATTGAGATGACGGCCATGATTTCGCCGCTGGTGCAGGCCTGCGACGCCATTTCGGGCTCGCGCCCCGGTGCCCGCCGCGAGATGATGGAAAGCTACATCAAGCGCCTGAAGCAACTCGAAGAAACGGCCAACGGCTTCAAAGGCGTGAACCAGTGCTTCGCCATCCAGGCCGGCCGCGAACTGCGCGTGATGGTGGACGCCGAGAACGTAACCGACGAGCGTGCCGCCGAGTTGAGCTTCGAGATTTCGCAGAAAATCGAGAAGGAAATGCAGTACCCCGGCCAGATTAAAATCACCGTAATCCGGGAGATGCGCGCCGTGGCGTATGCGAAATAGCTTGTAACCCCGGCTTCAGCCCGCGCGCTGAAGGGAACAAAAGAAGCCCTTGCAACACTCGTTGCGGGGGCTTCTTTTGTGTTGTACGCGTTTTGAAACGTCAGAAAAAATTACCCGGAAACATGTCTGAATAACTTGAAAGCGCATTTAATTCTATTGAACACCCTCAATTAAAAGTCCTTAAACACGAAAAGTAGCATTGCTTTGGGTTCTCGTCTCCACCTAGCTTTACTCGCAACTAAGCCCACTCACAGTCAAGCGCATGCGTCCTACTTGTACATTCGTTTACTTCATTTCCGGGCTGGGCGTGCTGCTCTTTGGTGCCGGCGGCTGCACCGTGTATGCTCCAATGCAGCCAACGATGCCGCTGGTGGCAGCAGCGCGGCAGGCGGAGGCGGCCGGCAGCATTCAGCCCAACGGCCGCGTGGAAATGACGGCTGCTTACTCTCCAGTTTCGCACCTGCTGGTGACGGCAGGAGGCACGGTTTGTCCCAAGCTGGGAAGCAGTTCTTTCTTGGTCACCCGGCAGTACGAGTTGGGCGCGGGCAGCTACCTGCCGCTGGGCTCATCGTGGCTACTGAGTGGAGTAGGCGGCTATGGCCAAGCTGTCAATAACCGAGGTTACAAGGATTTGGGCATCATTTTCGGGTCAACGTACAGTGAGTACCATGCTCGCTACCACAAGATTTTCGCACAGGTTGGGCTTGCGAAGGTGAGTGCGAGCCATAGTGTGGGCTTTACTTACCGCCTCACGCAGGTGCATTTTTCTACCCTCACAGATACCGAGCTAGGCGAGTTGCCACTGCCGCAAATGCTGCGGCACGAAGCCCTGGTGTTTTTTCGGCACCCGATGGGCAATGGCACGCATTGGGAATCGCAGGTGGCGCTGGGATTGTCCGTCAGCAGCACGTCCCGCCGGACGGACAACCAAGGCTATCCCGGTTACGGTGCCGCCGAATACCAGGCCAACCGAAACCTGTTGCCCGCGTTCTACGCGAGTTGGGGCGTGGTGTATCGTCCGCGCTGGGGCGGCCGCTAAGGCGACCTACTAGCAGATGTGTGCCAATGGTTGGGTTGGCAACTGCATTCCGCCGACTGATTCTGCCCGTGAAAATGAAACCTGAAAATTTCCTTGACGAAAGCAGCACGCAATTTTGTACCTAACTTTCTGCGTTTCGCTTTCACCTACCCGCTTTTCAATTCGCCATTCGATGGCCAAACCACTACTCATTTTATTGAGCCTGCTTGGCAGCCTGTTGCTCACCAGTTGCGTCGTGTACATGCCCATGCAATGCGCCGCGCCGCAGATTACCGATGCCAGGCAAGCTGAAATCACCGGCAGCACCTACCTCAACGGCCGGCTCGAAGTGGCCGGCACCTACTCGCCCGTGCGGCACCTGCTGGTGCGGGCGTCTTATAGCACCCTGAGGGACAATACCGAGGACACCACCTACTACCGCGGGCATCAATACGACCTGGGCGTGGGCACCTACTGGCGGCTGGGACCCAAGTGGCTGGTGGGTGGGCTGGGTGGCTTTGGACAGGCCCAGAGCGCCGCGGCCTACTCCCGGGGAGGTTTTATTTTTGGCTACCCCATGCGGCATGAATTTGATGCGCGCTACAACAAGGTATTTGGCGAAGTGTATGGCACGCTCCAGGCCACCGGGACCTTTTCCCTCGGGGCCGCTTACCGCGTTACGCAGGTAAACTTCACGTCCCTGACCGACCAGCGCACGCCCGTGGACTTAAGCCGCATGACCCGCAGCGAACCCATGTTTTTCGTGCGGGTGCGGCTGGGAGATGGTCCAACCGAAGAACGGCCCGTACAATTGCAAGCTTCCTGGGGGACATCGGACACGTTTGGCTACAACGAAAGGAACCCCAACGCTTCCTATCCGTCTGAGGTGCGCGAGCTGAAACAGGGCCGGGGCTACACCACCGTAGGCATCACGGTGTTTCCGCACTGCTTGTTCCGCAAGGCCCAGACGCCGCCCGGCATCGGCGTGCGCTGAGGCCCCGGCTTTTTAGTTGGCCTTGGATTTTAAGTACGCCACTGCTTTTGCCAACACCGGGTCCCGCTTGGCGAGGTAGTCCTTTAGCGTTGGCTTTATTTCTACATCGGGCTTGATGCCATAGCCGACAAATTCCCGGCCGTTAGGATACGTGTCTTGCTTGGTGCAAACCCTGGCCGAGCCGCCGCCCGGCAAATCAAACGAAAGGGGCTGTCCGGTGCTGCCAAAGGAATTTTCGCCCATCCTGAGCATGTGTTTCTGATTGGCCGCAGCTATCAGAAAATCCTCCGCGGCTGAAGCCGTGTAATGCCCTATCAATAAAACGGTTGGCACGACAATTCGCGAGGCCGCTAGTTTTATGGTATCCGGCGAGTAGTCGAATTCATTATAAAAAGTGCCTCGGGCAATGTTATAAGCCTTCAACGTCTCCTGCTTGGTAAAGCCCCATTCCTTTTTCCCGGCAACGGTATCCTTGGGTTCAAGGTAGTTTCCCCAGGCTTTGTAGGTTCCGATGTGAAACCGGCTCCGACTTTTCGCGCCATACAACAACTTGTCGTTGGTTAGATACTTTAGAATGGCAGTTCCTATCTCGGTGCTCCCGCCGCCATTGGCGCGCAAATCCACCACCAACCCTTTGGCTTTGTACAACTCCGGCAGTTTCTGAATGAACAGACTGTCTATTTTGACGTTGTCAAACGAATTCAGCGCTACGTATGCAACGCCGTTCGGCAGCCACTTGAAGTCGAGCAATCCTTTCTCTGGTTCAAATTCGGGGTATACCTCCTGCTCTTCCGTTTTTCGGTGTGTCAGCGACAGGGTAATGATTTCGCCTTTTGGCTTTTTGATTTTTACGTTATACGTATCGCCAGCAACCCCTTTCAACAAGTCGCGCGTGCCCCAATCTTTGAGGATGTACTCGGTTGAGGATGCTATGTATGGCGCTACTTGCTCGGTGATGTAAGTAGCAGTGGGCTGCCCGTTCACTTCAATCACCTCGCTGCCGACCGGAATTTCGTTCTTTTTACTGGCATTAACCCGAACAATAACAGCCTTGCCTTCAATATTTTGCAGGAATAACCGATACCCGCCAAACATAGTGGTCATCTGCTCAATGCTCCGGGGAAAGTACACATTGGTGTGGCCGTCTTTTAAAAGCGCGCAAAATCTTTGTAATTCCAGGTAGTACTGGTAATCGTTTGGCGTCTGGGCAACGGTTGTGATTAATTTCCGATATGCCTCATCCCATTTGGTCTTATCGACTCTGTTGAGGTAGACGAAGTTGTAATTAACTTCTTGCCAGAATTTGGAAAGTCCATATATTTTATCGGCGGCTGTTAAGGTGTTAGGTATTTGTGCGGCAACTCGTTGAGTGGTCCAAAGCAGCGTTGCGAGCAGCAGTATTTTTGTTGTGAGTTGGGCCATACGCAGTCGATGGATTTAAAATGAAATAGAAGAGAGACCTTTGTAACCGAACCGTCAAGATACCCCAAATATTGTTGCGACTTTCCCAAAAAATTACTCTGTTGCCCGCGCTCAGCTTTCTGGCGGCCTGCGCCGTGCAGCGCAACCCCTACGCCGCCACCAACAAATCCTACAAAGCCCAAGTGAAGGCCTACGCCAAGGCCCTGCGCGCCACGCCCCCGCCCACTCAGGGCGCCGACAGCCTGCTGGTGGGCAAGTACTGGGTGGGCACCACCAATTTCAACCTGCGCAAGCCCAACTACGTCGTCATTCACCACACGGCGCAGGACTCCACGGCCCAAACCCTCCGGACCTTCACGCTGCCCAGCACGCAGGTCAGCGCGCACTACGTCATCGGGCGCGATGGGCGGGTGTACCACATGCTAAACGACTACCTGCGGGCCTGGCACGGCGGCCTGGCTAGGTGGGGCAACAACACCGACCTCAACTCCTGCTCCATCGGCATTGAGCTGGACAACAACGGCACCGAGCCGTTTGATGAGCCCCAGATTGCCAGCTTATTGCACGTATTGGCGCGCCTGAAAAAGGCCTACGGCATTCCGGTCGCCAATTTCATCGGCCACGCCGACATTGCGCCGAGCCGCAAAAACGACCCCAGTGCACTGTTTCCCTGGAAGCGACTGGCCGGCGCAGGCTTCGGCCTGTGGTACGACGCCGGACCGCTGCCCAGCCCTCCCGGGTACGACCCCTTCGGCCCCGATAGCGCAGCGGCGCTGGCCAGCCGGCTCCTAGGCCCTAAGCTAGCTGCTATCGAAGCAACTTCAGCACCTAATAGTCAGTCCGACACTACTTTATTGGACCGTCAACTGGCCCGCCTCAACGGGCCGGTTACGTCATTTAATCAGCGGGAGGCCCTGCGCATTATTGGGTACGACACCCGGGATTTGCCAGCCGCCATTCGGGCCTTTAAGCTGCATTTTATTCAGCAGAACGTGGCCGCGCCCCTCTCCGAAGCCGACAACCGGATTCTGTATAATCTGTATAAGAAGTGCTTGTAACCGGCCCGTCGCCGTATATTTAGCCAAACGTGAGGTACGGCTTCGGCCGGGGCGCGGGCCTTGAATTTTAAAGCTATTTTATGTTAGAAATATCTCAGCGGGGACAGGCCATGCCGATTTCACCGTTTCGTAAGTTGCTGCCGTTTGCCGAAGCCGCCCGTAATCAGGGCAAAATCGTTTACCCCCTCAACATTGGCCAGCCCGACGTGCTGACGCCGCCCGAAATGCTGGCCGCCGTGCGCAACGCCGACGTGGCAGTGCTGGGCTACGCCCCCGGCGCGGGTACCGACAGCTACCGCCGCAAGCTGGAAACCTACTACCAGCGCGCCGGCATCCCGGCCCGGTTCGAGCACATTATGGTGACCACGGCGGGCAGCGAGGCCATCCTCTTTGCCATGCTCACCTGCCTGAACCCCGGCGACGAAGTGATTGTGGCGGAGCCCTTTTACGGCGCTTACACTGCCTTTGCCATTGCGGCGGGCGTGCACATAGTAGCCGTCACGGCCCATATTGAGGACGGGTTTGCGCTGCCGCCGCTGGCTGACTTCGAAGCGGTTATTACCCCGCGCACCCGCGCCATTCTCATTTGCAACCCCAGCAACCCCACGGGCTACGTGTACCGGCGCGATGAGTTGGAAGCCCTGCTGGGCCTCTGCAAGCAGCACGATTTGTACTTGCTTTCGGACGAGGCCTACCGCGAATATTGCTACGACGGCGCCCACGCTACCAGTGCTCTAAGCCTGGCCGGCAGCGAGCAGCACGTGGTGATGGTCGACACGATTTCGAAGCGCTACAGTGCCTGCGGGGCCCGCGTGGGCGCGCTCGTCACGCGCAACCCCCACATCTGGCAGGCGGCGTTTCACTTCGGGCAAATGCGCGTCTGCCCGCCGGTACTGGAAATGATTGCCGCCGAAGCTGCCTGCGACCTGCCCGCCACCTATTTCGACGAGACCCGCGCCGAGTACCAGGCCCGCCGCGACCTCACGGTGACCCGCCTGCGCGCCATGCCGGGCGTGACGTGCCCCATCCCCGGGGGCGCGTTCTACGTGGTGGCCCGCCTGCCCGTCGACGACGCTCAGAAGTTCGGCCAATGGCTGCTCGAAGACTTTGCGCTTGATAATCAGACGCTCATGCTTTCGCCGGCCAACGGCTTTTACCACACACCGGGGTTGGGCCGGCAGGAAGTCCGCCTGGCCTACGTCATCAACCAGACCGATTTGGCGGCGGCACTCAACTGCCTGGCGCACGCGTTGCGCGAATACCCGGGCCGTACCGAACCGCTACCCGCCGTTGCCGTAGAAGCAGCCGCAGAACTCACCGTTTGACATTCCGATTCACCGAAGCCATGAACGCCACCATTGCCCCCGCCGTCGAAGCACCCATCAAGGACTACCGCGGCACCCTGCGGTTCTGGCACTGGGCCAATTCGTTGCTGATAAGCCTGCAACTGCTAACCATTCTCTTTCAGAAGGTTATTGTCAATTCCAGGACGGCGGTGCCCGAGTTTCAGAAGGCCATGAGCAAGGAGAACGTGGCGATAACCACGCAGCAGGGCCGGGCGTTTGCCCACATCATCAGCGAACGCATCTGGGACTGGCACATCTACTTCGGCTACGCGCTGGTGGCGCTTTGGGTGTTCCGGCTGGGCCTGCAGCTCACGGGACCATCCAACCTGCACTTTTCGGCGCGCCTGATGGAAATCCTGCGCCGCTACCGCCTCGCGCCGCCCGCCGATAAGACCAAGGCTGGCAAAATTCTGTTCGCCAAAACCACTTACGCGCTGTTCTATGCCTTCCTCACCATCATGGTGTTCACGGGCCTCATCATGGTCTACCACGACGACGTGGCCTTCTTCGACAGCATCGAGCACACGGCCGGGGAAATCCACAACGTGACGATGTACTTAATTATGGGCTTCATCGCGCTGCACGTAGCCGGCGTAGTGTGGGCAGAAACAACAGAAGACCACGGCCTTATTTCGCGCATGGTGGGCGGCGAGGCACCCGCCACGAAGTAGCCAGCACCACGCGTTAAGGCATAAAAAAGGCGGCTCCGTGGAGCCGCCTTTTTTGGCTGTATCCGACTACTTGGATGGCTTACTGCCCGCCCACGGGCTTCTGCTCCTGCTTCTGCATGGGGCCGGCCTGGGCGGCCTGCTGCATGGGGTTAGGCGGGGTTTGCTGCTGCTGCTGGAAAAGCTCGAAGCGGCTGGCGGCGGGCTGGCGGGGGAAGGCGTTGTTGCTCAGGTCCGTGTCGGCCGTCTGCTGAAAGGGGTCGAGCACGAAGCTGATGACCAGCTTTTGGGTCACGATGACCTTGCTGACCTGCGCGTTGTTTTTGCGCCAGATTTCGGCCGGCAGGGTGCGCATTTCCTGCGAGTTGTCGGCGTAGGTGAGCTGCAAAATTACGGGCATGACCAGGCCGCCGATGTTGCGCAAGCTCAGCTCGTAGAAGTTTTGGGTGTCGCCCAAACGCTGCTGCTGCTCGGGGCTCAGGCTTTGCTGGTAGGCGGCGTAGCGCTGCTGGTCGGCGGGCGTCACGGCCAGCGGGTCGAAGCCGTTGTAGAAGTCCTTGAGTTCGGGCTTCTCGTCCACCAGCGTGCTTTTGAGGTCCTGGGCGTTGCGCTGGGCCGAGATGGAGGGGGGCGCGGCGGCCTGCTGCTGCTGAAGGCGGGCATTCTCAACCTGCGGGTTTTTGGTGCTCACCTGGTAGGCTTTCACCGATTCGAGGGCCAGGTCGCAGCGGTCGGTGGAGTAGAACCAGCCGCGCCAGAACCAGTCCAGGTCCACGGCCGAGGCGTCCTCCATCGTGCGGAAGAAATCGGCCGGGGTGGGGTGCTTGTAGGCCCAGCGCTGGGCGTAGGTCTTGAAGGCGTAGTCGAAGAGCTCGCGGCCCATCACCGTTTCGCGCAGGATGTTGAGGGCCGTGGCTGGCTTGCCATAGGCGTTGTTGCCGAACTGAAGCACCGACTCCGAGTTGGTCATAATCGGGGTTTGGAGGCTCTTATCCGTGAGCATGTAGTTCACGATGTTGCGGGGCTCGCCGCGCGACGACGGGTAATTCCGCTCCCACTCCTGCTCCGTGAGGTACTGCACGAAGGTGTTCAGGCCCTCGTCCATCCACGTCCACTGCCGCTCGTCGGAGTTGATAATCATGGGGAAGAAGTTGTGGCCCACCTCGTGGATAATCACCGAAATCATCCCGTACTTCCGTTGCGCCGAGTAGGTGCCGTCCTTCTCGGGCCGGCCGCCGTTGAAGCACAGCATGGGGTATTCCATGCCGCCCACTGGGCCGTGCACCGAAATGGCGACGGGGTACGCGTAGGGAATGGTGAACTTCGAATACGTCTTGATGGTGTGGGCCACCACTTCCGTGGAATACTGCCCCCAGAGCGGGTTGCCCTCCTTGGGGTAGTAGCTCATGCACATCACGGGCACGCCGTTCTGCAGCACGCCCATGGCGTCCCAGATGAACTTGCGCGAGCTGGCCCAGGCAAAATCCCGCACGTTTTTGGCGGCAAAATTCCAGGTTTTGGTGCCGGTGGCGCGGCTGCCTTCGGCTTTCACGGCTTCGTCCTGGCTCACGATGAGCACGGGCTTTTTGGCCGTTTTGGCTTGCGCCAAACGCTTCTGCTGGGTGGCGGTGAGCACCTGGGCGGCATTCTGGAGCGTGCCGGTAGCGCCAACGATGTGGTCGGCGGGCGCGGTGATGCTCACCTTGTAATCGCCGAAAGGCAGCGTGAACTCCCCGTTGCCGAGGAACTGCTTGTGCTGCCAGCCCTGATTGTCCGAATACACGGCCATGCGCGGATAGAACTGCGCGATTTCGTAGAGATAATTCTTATCCTCCGGAAAAAACTCGTAGCCGCTGCGCTCGTTGATTTTGAGTTGGTCGTTGATGTTGTAGTGCCACTTCACGTTGAAGGACACCGATTGGCGGGGCTGCAACGGCGTGGGCAGGTCGATGCGCATCATGGTGTGGTTGGTCACCGTTTTTAGCGGCTTACCGTCTTTGCCGGTCACGCTCTCGATTTTGAAGCCCCCATCAAAGTCCGAAACCAGGTCTTCCATGCCCTGGAACGACACTTTATCCTGCAACTGGCCAACTTTAGTGGCTGCGGTGATGGAGTTTTTGTCCAGAATATTCTGGTCGAGCTGCACCCAGAGGTAGGGCAGCTTATCCGGCGACAGGTTGGTGTAGGTGATGGTTTCGCGGCCCGAAATGGCTTGCTTGGCATCATCCAGGGTCACTTTGATGTCGTAGTCGGCGCGCTGCTGCCAGTAGTCGGGGCCGGGCGCGCCGCTGGCGGTGCGGTAGCTGTTGGGCGTGGGCAGCATCGTTTCGAGCTGCGCAAATTTATCGGTGCCCGAGTTGGTGGTTTGGGCCGCAGCGGGCATCTGGCCCGCCACCGCCAGCACCAGGCCGGCAAATAGAAAATGACGCATAGAAAAAAGGGGAGATGGAGAAATCAAAAGCAGATTAAAGCTGATGACCAATTAGGTCGCTTAAAGTTACGGCAAGGTTGCGACAGTGCATGGCTGATGGACGGTGGAGGCAAACAGGCCATCATGCAGCGTATTCTGCGCGTCAAGCGGCAATGAAGCATCTCTTCCGCGCAACGCAATCCAACCAACCGGAATAGTGGTGGCGAGCGAGCTGCCTCGTCCTCTGTTTGATGCGCAAAATGTTCGACATGACGTTCTTTTTTGTGGTTCCCCGCTACGGCCACAGTAGCTGCACCAGCAGCAGCGCGGCAATGCCCAGGGCCGCGCCGCTGGTCGTCAGCAGCCAGTCGCGCCGCTGCACCCCGAAGCCGCGCAACAGCAGCGCGCCCAGCAGCAGAATAGCACTTACAATCAGAACCTGCCCCAACTCCACGCCCACGTTGAAGGCCAGTAGTTCCTGCACCGGCCGGCTGTTGGGCCCCAGCAGCGCCCGCAGGTAGTTCGAAAAACCCAGCCCGTGAATCAACCCGAAGCCCAGGGCCAGCGCGTTAGGCGCGGCCACCAGCACCGGGGCCGGCCGCGCCCGTAGCGAGGGCCGCGCCGTGGCCAAACCGGCCCCGCCCAGATTCACCAGCGCCGTAATGATGATGGTGACCGGAATCAGCGCCTCGATAATGGTGGACTTGAAGGCTACCACGCCCAGCGTGGCCAGCGCCAGCGTGAGCGAATGCCCCACCGTGAAGCTGGTGACCAGGGCCAGCACGCGCCGCCAGTCGGCCAGCACGTAGGGCGCGCACAGCGCCAGCAGAAACGTAAGGTGGTCGGCTGCGCGCGGCGTGCAGATGTGCAGAAATCCCAGCTGCAGATAAGTCTGAAAAACGGACATGGCGGCAAAGCTAGCGGTGCGCATCCGGACGGTACCTGGTATCTTGTACGCGTTTCTCACCCACCGTTTTTTATGCCCAAAATCTACCAGTTGCTGGCGTTGTTTTTCCTCCTGGCCGCCGCCCCGGCCCGTGCCCAGTCCCCGGCCATCGCCACCGGGGCATTTAGTCCCGCGCTCACCCGGCAAGACACCGCCCGCGCCGTGCATGAGCTTTTCCAGCGGCGGCGCGGCGGCGGGTTCGGCTGGCTGGCGTTTGGCGGGGCCGGCGTGGCGGCTTCCATCATCCCCGCGCAGCAGTCCACCAGTGCCGGCGTCTGGACGCCCGGGGTCGTCGTTGGCTCGACGCTGGCGCTGCTGGGCACTAAAAAGCTCCTTCAGTTTGGCTGGGGGCGCGAGCACCGCGTGCTCAGCGACCTGGCGGCTACCGGCCACCTGCCGGCCGATGTGAAACGCCGCCTGCGCGGCGCCTTCGCGCCGTTGCACGGCACCGCATCGCAGTCCGACCCTTTCCTGGCGCTGGCGGCCCCGCGCACCACCCCGGCCCCCGCCGTTGCTACCCCGGCCCCGGCCGCAGACCCGGCCCCGGCCGCAACAACGCCACCCGCCCCGGCTCCCTCGGCGGTGCAACTGCTGGCCGATGCCCGCACCGACACCCTCGACGCCGTTGCTGGCCTGTTCATGGCGCGGCGCTCGGTAGGTACGTGGCCGTTGGTGGTACTGCTGCCCGTGGCCCGCATTATGGCCGGTGCCACGGCCACCAACCCGGCCAGCAGCCCTTACGCGCCCCAGCAAGCGGCCCCTTCGGATGGGGCGGTGGCGGCCGGCCTTGGCCTGATGGGCGCGGGCCTGGTGTTCATGCTGGTACACAACGCCCCCTATTCGCACGCTCACCTGGCCGCCCTGCAAGCCGCTTACAGGGCCGGCCAGCCGCTCCCGGCCACCATCCGGCAGAAGCTACGCCCGCGACACCTCATTGCCGGCCGGCGCTATCGCGAGCGAATGGAGCGCCGGGCTGCCCGCCGCCGCTGAGCCATCAGCAGGTGCCGGCAATTTCCTGCGCACTGGCCGCTACCGCCAGCGGCGACAGTAGCGCCAGTTTGGCCCCACTCAAAGCACAAGCTAGCAAGGATGAATCAACCCTGATAATCAACTAAATGGAAACCGGGCTCGTAGAGTGCATAAAAGCTGTAGGTCCCGCAAACGTCATTCATCCTGCCAGGCTGTTAGCATCGGCCAACCAGGGGCTGCCGTACTGGCCTGCGGGCATGCATACTTTTCGAAAATACTACCGAATATGAGTGGAATAGTTGTACTCGCCCAAATCATCATCGCCCTTTCCATTGTTGTGGTGTGGGTGTTCCGTTTTGATAATATTGTTAAGGAATTTAAACAGTACGGGCTGCCGGATTTGGTGCGCAACATGGTGGGCGCAACCAAAATTGCATTGGCTACGCTGCTGGTGGCCGGTATTTGGTTTCCGCAGCTGGTGCTGGTACCGGCCCTTGTAATGGCTTTTCTAATGCTATGCGCTCAACTGGCACACATTAAAGTGCGCAATCCCTGGCACAAATACGTGCCTTCCTTCCTGCTACTGCTGCTCTCGTTGTTCGTAGCGGGGGCTTACGCAGGTGTGATTTCGGTATGAACCTAATGACGACTATTCTTATCTGGATTTCCAGTATTTCCTTTCTGTTTTACGGTATTAGTTATTTCAAATCTGCGCACCTGCAGCAGGAATTTGTGCGCTACGGACTGCAGAAATTTGGGCCGCTGACGGCGGTATTAGAGTTATTAGGAGCCGTTGGTTTGCTCGTCGGTTTCGCTTCACCGCTCATTCTGCTGCTCGCTTCGGGAGGGCTGACACTGCTCATGCTGCTGGGCTTTGGCGTTCGGATGAAAATCGGCGACGGTTTTTGGTTATCGCTGCCATCCTTCCTGTTCATGCTGCTCAACGGCTACATCTGCTACGTAACGTGGCAGAATTACACTGCTTAGGCACCTTGGTGTAAGGGATAGAAGGTTAGCAAATGACGCGGGCTTGGGGCATGAACAAGCTTTAACTGCCCGCCGCAAAAGCCACTGGCCTATCCCGCCCCGGTGCCCCGGCCGCCACCCTAAGCGACACTGGTAGCAGCAGTGCCTGAAGCTATAAGTTACCTCACCAGGCCAGGCCTCCATCGGACTCAACACCGGCAACTGGCTTTCCTTAAATCCTTTCGGGTCGCCCGTCACAATTGCCTCTACTTCCGGCACAACTAAGGCTGCGAAATGCTGCATTGCATCCTCCACATCCGCAAAAGCTGATTCTAGCGCTGCTTTTACCACGTCAGCATCAACGGCTGTTATTTGTACCAACTGGGCCAGCTTGCGCAGCATTTCCCGCGCCGAATTACTTGCGCAAAGTGTAGAAAACGTGGCTAAAGCTCAGGCTCGAACCGTGCAGTGTTACCCGCCCATCGTAAGCGGCTTGGAACAGGGCCACAGCCGCCGCGCCATTCGGCTCGCGTCGTCCCAGGTAGTTGAACACGACGTTGGTATCCAGAAAGAAATGACGCATTACGAA
>JBBQSQ010000125.1:0-13443 GCA_038213745.1 Cytophagales bacterium | reverse complement strand
AAATGGCCGCCCACCGACTACTGGAAGGCATTCCGCTGCTCGACGCGGTGGTGAAGGATTTGGATAGTGTGGGCGCGAAATTTGGCGTGAAGCTATAGCCCCTCGCTATTAACAAAAAAGCCCTCCGCAGATTGCGGAGGGCTTTTTTGTGACCTGACGGGCGGTAGCTACAGCTTCACGCCAAATTTTGCGCCCACGCCTTCCAAGTCTTTCACCACGGCGTCGAGCAGCGGAATGCCTTCTAGTAATCGGTGGGCGGCCATTTCGCGTTCCGGGTCGCCGGGAATGAGGACCTTTTTGCCCTCCACAGCGTGCGCGTTGCGGAAGGTCGTAATCCAGTTGTCCATGTGCGCCTTAAACTCGTCGGCGGGCCGAAACGCATCCACGCGCATCGCCCCAAAAAAGTGGCCCAGCCCCTGGCCCACGGGATTAGCTGAGGGCTGCAAAAAGGCTACGAACGGCGGCACCCACGGGCCATAATTCGCACCCGAAAGCACGGCGGAAAAGATGTCGACAATGCTGCCCAGCGCGTAGCCTTTGTGCGAGCCGGTGGCTCCGCCCAAGGGCAGCAGCGCGCCGCCGTTTTTCACGGCGTTGGCGTCGGTGCTGGGCTGGCCGTCGGCGGTTTGGGCCCAGCCTTCGGGCAGGGGCAGGCCTTTGCGCTGCGCGATTTCGAGCTTGCCGTTGGCGGCGGTGGTCGTGGCCATGTCGGCCACAAAATCGGGCTCCTCGCCAGCGGGCACCGCCACGGCAATGGGGTTGGTGCCCAGCAGCCTATCGAGCGAGAAAGTGGGCGCTACCAGCGGCGAAGCGTTGGTCATGGCGATGCCAATCATGTCGTGCGCCAGGGGCAGCATGGCGTGGTAGCCGGCAATGCCGAAGTGGTTGGAGTTCTTCACTGAAACCCAGCCGGTACCCACCTGCTGGGCTTTTTCAATGGCCACGCGCATGGCCCGGGGGCCCACCACGAGACCGAGGCCGCCGTCGCCGTCCACCACGGCGGTGCTGGGCGTTTCATACGTCACGCCCACGCGCGGGGTGGCGTTGATGCGGCCGGCCTCCCACAGCCGCACGTAGCCCACGAGGCGGGCCACGCCGTGCGAGTCGATGCCGCGCAAATCGGCGGAGAGCAGGGTTTCGGTGGCCAGCGTGGCGTCATCTTCCGGGCAGCCGATGCTGCGGAAAATGCGTTCGGTGAACGTGAAAAGCTGGGTGTAGGAGAAGGTGGGCATGGGCGTAACTGGTAAAGCCCAAACTTACTGCCTGACGCGGGGAACCTCACCCCCGGCCCCTCTCCCGCGGAGTGGGGAGCCGAATTATTGCACACGCCTGCGTAGCCGTGGCTCCCCACTCCGCGGGAGAGGGGCCGGGGGTGAGGTTACACCAGCATTTCGGCCAGCAGCCCTTCCTTCAGTGCGTAGGCTGACGTGCGGATGTGCGTAATCTCCGTGATGCCCAGCACGAAATCAATCAGCACGGCGGCCACTACCAGCATGTCGGCCCGCATGGGCAGGATGCCGGGCAGCGCCATCCGCTGCTCGTGGTTGCCGCTGAGGAGGTGGCGGTAGCTGCTTTGGAAGCTGCTCACTTCCAACTCAGTGCAGGGCGGTAGCTGGGCTTCGGAGCGGAGCTGACCGAGCTGCATATCGGCCAAGCTGTCGAAGCTGCCCGAGGCACCCACGAGGATGGTGGGGCGGTAGTGCTGGATGGCTTCGATGAGCGGCTCCAACACCGTGCTGAGATAGCGCTGTTCGGCCTCCACTGCCTCGGCGGGGAATACGCCGGCTGGGTTCGGAAAAAACTTATCCAGCAGGCGCTGGGCTCCAATTTCAAAGCTCTGCTTCCAGAAAATGGTGTGCTGGTTGGCGATAATGAATTCGACCGAGCCGCCGCCGATATCCACGATGAGGTTATGCTCCTCGCCCAAATCCACGGCCTGGCGCACGCCTTCGCAAATAAGCTCGGCCTCGCGGTCGCCGGGAATAACGGTGACCTGAATGCCGGTCTGCTCGAAGATGTCACGCACCAAATCGGGGCCGTTTTTCGTCACGCGCACGGCGCTGGTGGCGGTGGCGCGCACTTCCCGGGCTTCGTGCAGCTCAATCTCCTCCTTGAAACCGGCCAGCGTGTGCAAGGCGCGGGCATAGGCCTCGGGCGCAATGATGCCTTGGCTAATACCGCCTTCGCCCAGGCGCACGCCGGCTTTGGTGCGCAGCAGCACGAGGGGCTTTTCGCCGGGCGTGGTGGGCATTTCCACGATGAGCAGGTGGAAGGTATTGGTGCCCATGTCGATGAGGGCAAGGCGGCGGGGGGATTTGGTGCTTGGTGCTTGGTGCATTGTGCTTGGCTTGGGCGCTTGGTACGTAGCTTGGGTCACTTGAGACTGACTTTAAACATCAGCCAAGCACCATGCACTAAGCACCAAGCACCAATTAATTGGCAAACCGGCAGAACGTGCCCAGCGGCAGCTTGCGCTGGCCAGCATCGTGCAGGTAAATTTCGCCCAGCTCGCGCACGGCCTTCGCGCCGGGGAAAATGGCGGTGGTCAGGTTGTCCAGAATCAGCGCCGAAAAGCCCAGCGAGTACAGGTTCACCACGAAGAAATGGTCCTCGGGGTCAAGCAGCTGCTGGCTGAGCTTGAGCATTTCGTTCAACTCGTCTTCGAGCTGCCATTTCTCGCCGTTGGGGCCGCGGCCGTAGGCCGGCGGGTCGAGGATGAGGCCCTGGTACTTGCTGCCGCGCTTCACTTCGCGCCGCACGTACTTCATGGCATCTTCCACCAGCCAGCGCACGCCGTCGAGCTGGCTGGCCTCCATGTTATCGCGGGCCCAGAAGTTGACTTGCTTCACCGAGTCGAGGTGCGTGACATCGGCCCCGGCGGCGCGGGCGGCCAGCGTGGCGGCCCCGGTGTAGGCAAACAGGTTGAGCACGCGCGGGAGTTTGGCGCGGCGCTTCCGGGTCTGGTTGTAGATGAACTGCCAGTTGGGGTCCTGCTCCGGAAACAGCCCAACGTGCTTGAACGACGACAGGCCGAGGCGGAATTTCAGTTTCAGCCCATCCGGCCGCTGGTAGTCGATGAGCCACTGCTCGGGCATGCTGGGTTTGAGGCGCCACTGGCCTTTTTCAGTGGAGCCGGGAGCGCGGGCGAAGGCGGCATCGGCCCGTTCCCACTCCGTGAGCGGCAGGTGCGGGTCCCAGATGGCCTGCGGCTCGGGGCGGGCCAGCACGTGGGGGCCGAAGCGTTCGAGTTTTTGGAAGTTGCCGCAGTCAATCAGCTCGTAATCGGGCCAGGGGGAGGTGGTGAGGAAGTCGTACATAAGCAGGCGGCAAAGGTAGGGCCGTGCCCGGTAGGGCCGTGCCCGGTAGGGCGGGTGGTTTGGGGATGGACTGCATTGATTTTGAACAATGTAGAAACGCGAGTACGCTTCTTGCCGTTGAACAGCCGGAGTCGCACTGTTCAAGCCACCGTTCAGTCGGCATCGTTTAACGGCGAGATGCGAATACGTGTCTCTACACCGCTCAGAATCAATTCTAAAGAGTGCCAGCCCTGGTTCATCGAACAAGTCATATCAAGCCTCCCCCGGTTCCTAGCTTTACCCTATGCGAACAGCTCTTCCCTGGAAAACCGGCTTTCTGGCATTTATGCTGCTGCTGAATGCCTGCTCATCGCCGGGGCAGGAAGTCGGAATGCCGCCGCCCGCGCAGGATTCCACCTTCGGGCTGCTCACGCCGCGCCGCAACGCATCGGAAGCGCCCGACCGCGGCCGCATCCTCGACCGCGACGACTCGGTGCTGGTGGCCACCCGGCCCGGGTACCTGCTCGCTTTGCCGCTCCGCCCGCCGCTCGATTCGTTCAAGCTCAGCCGCTTGCTCGGCTGGCGCGACAGCACCCTCTGGCGCCGCATCGAAGCCGCGCTGCCCTACGAGGGTGCTCGCCCAAAAGGGGGGGTGAAGCTGTTGCTGACCAATGCCGAAGCCAAAAAAATCCAGAACCACCGAGCGGATTGGTCCATGTTGAAGCTGGAGCAGCGCCCCCTGCGCACCTACACCACCAGCACGGGCGCGCCCGTGCTGGGCTACGACTACAGCCAGGCCCAGCCGTTTCTGAGCCTGATTCAGCGCTACCGGCGCGGCCGCTTCTACCGCGTACGCAACGGCGGCGTCGAAACCTACTACAATAGCCTGCTCAACGGCCACCGCGGCTACCTGCATCCGCTGCTCGACACGCTGGGCCAGCCCCACGGTACCTGGGCCGCCGACACCGCCTTCCAGCAGGGCCAGGACCTGCACCTGAGCCTCGACGCCAAGCTACAGGCCTATGCCGAAAGCCTGCTGGCCGGCCGCAAAGGCTACCTCGTGGCGCTCGACCCGCGCACCGGCGAGGTGCTGTGCGCCGTATCGGCCCCCACCTTCGCGCCCGGCACCCTCACCGCGCCCGACCGCGCCGGTACCCGCAATAAGCTGCTTTACAACGAGGACATGCCCCTGCTCAACCGCTCGACTACGCTGGCCAACCCCCCCGGCTCGGTGTTTAAGCTGGTGAATGTGGCCGTGGCCCTGCAACTCGGGGCCATTCGGCCCTCCACCGGGTTTCGGTGCGACCAGTCGCTCATCAACTGCGTGCACCACCATCCGCAGGCCCGCAACCTCACCATGGCCTTGCAATACAGCTGCAACCCCTACTTCTACCAGGTGATGCGCAAGCTCATCGAGCACGTGCCCGACAGCCTGGTGGCCGACACCACGGCCGCCCGCCACGCCAACCTCGCCGCCTGGCAGCACTACGCCAAATCGTTCGGGCTCGACACACTGCTCGGCGTGGACATTCCCCGCGAACAGGCCGGTTTCCTGCCCACCCCGGCCTACTACGACAAGGCCCGGCGCACCCGCTATTGGAAGTACCGCTCCATTTATTCCTTGAGCGTGGGGCAGGGTGAAATCAGTCTCACCGGCCTGCAAATGGCCAATATGATGGCCATCATCGCCAACCGAGGCTGGTACTACACGCCGCATTTCGTGCGCAGCGTGGGCACCGACGGCCCCCTGCCGCGCTTCCTCGAAAAGCATTACACCCTTATCGACAGCGCCAACTTCGAAGCCCTCGTGCCCGGCATGCTGGCCGTGATGCAGCGCGGCGGCACCGCCGAAACCTCCAGCCTCGCCGATGTGGGCATCGCCGTGGCCGGCAAAACCGGCACCGTGCAAAACGACGAAGGCGACGACCACGCCACCTTCGTCGGCTTCGCCCCGGCCGACAATCCCCAAATAGCCATCGCCGTGTACCTCGAAAATGCCGGCTTTGGGGCCACCGCCGCCGCCCCGGCCGCCGCTCTGGTGATGGAGAAATACCTGCGCGGCAGCATCGCCCCGAAACGCAAGCGCTCGGAACAGCGCATGAAATACCGCGGTTACCGCTACGAGCGGGAACATCGGTAAAGGAGATGTTGGGCTGTGCAGACGCGGCACCTCACCCCTGCCGGGCACGGCCCCAGCCCCTCTCCCCAGGAGAGGGGAACCACGGCGGCGCGGGCATTTGCAATCGTCAGGCTCCCCTCTCCTGGGGAGAGGGGCTGGGGGTGAGGTTTCACCGTCAGAACGTTCCTTTGTAGTATAGAGACACCCCCAATGCAATTCCACAAATACCAGGGCACCGGCAACGATTTCGTGATGATTGACGACCGTGCCCGCGCCTTCGACGAAACCAACCAGCCGCTCATTGCCCGCCTTTGCAACCGCCGCTTTGGCATCGGGGGCGATGGCCTGATTCTGCTGCGCAATAAGCCCGATTTCGACTTCGAGATGGTGTATTTCAACGCCGACGGCCGCCCCAGTTCCATGTGCGGCAACGGTGGCCGCTGCACCGTGGCCTTTGCCAAGTACCTCGGCCTCATCAGTACCGAAACCCGTTTCCTGGCCGTGGACGGCCCCCACGATGCCCGCGTGGAGCCCGACGGCACCGTGCGCCTGCGCATGATTGACGTGAACGCCCCAGTAGAAGCCGGCGTAGGGGAGGCCGACGTGTTTCTGCACACTGGCTCGCCCCACCACATCCACTTCCTCGACCCCAGCGAGTCGCCCAGCCTGGCCGAATTCGACGTGTACGGTACCGGCCACGACATCCGCTACGACCAGGCCTACGACCCTGCCGGCACCAACGTCAACTTCGTGGAAACCCCCGCCGACCCCGCCCACGCCTGGCCCGTGCGCACCTACGAGCGCGGTGTCGAGAACGAAACCCTGAGCTGCGGCACGGGCGTAACAGCCGTGGCGCTGGCCGCCTCGCAACGCGGCGCGGCCTCCCCCGTGCGCCTGCAAACCATGGGCGGCGAGCTGGAAGTAAGCTTCGAGCCTCGCCCCGATGGCGGCTTTGCCAACGTGTGGTTGAGCGGTCCGGCCACGCGGGTGTTTGGCGGAGAGGTCTAAAAAAAGGGTAGGAGGGTGTGGGGGTAGGAGGGTAGGAGTGAAATCAGCTTAACGCCATTTTCGACTCCTACCCCCTTACCCTCACACCCTTCTACCCTTTTAACCGCGTGCGGTTACTTCTTCAGCATCGCCAGCACCTCCTCGGCAGCTTTCTCCGACGAGGCCGGATTCTGGCCCGTAATCAGGTTGCCGGCCGATACCACGTAGGGCTGCCAGTCGGCCCCTTTCGAGTAGTTGCCGCCGTTCTCTTTCAGCATGTCCTCCACAAGGAAGGGCACCACGTTGGTCAGCTGCACGGCCTCTTCCTCGGTGTTGGTGAAGCCGGCCACCGACTTGCCCTTTACCAGCGGCTCGCCATTGGCGGCTTTCACGTGGCGCAGCACGCCGGGGGCGTGGCACACGGCGGCCACCGGCTTGCCGGCGTTGTACATGGCTTCGATGAAGGCGATGGACTTCTTGTCTTCGGCCAAATCCCACAGCGGGCCGTGGCCGCCGGGGTAAAACACGGCGTCAAAATCTTCGGCCTTGATGGTGTCGAGCGTCACCGTGCTGGCCAGGGCTTTCTGGGCGGCAGCATCGGCCTTGAAGCGCTTGGTGGCGTCGGTCTGGGCGCTGGGGTCGTCGCTTTTAGGGTCGAGGGGCGGCTGGCCGCCTTTGGGCGAAGCCAGCGTAACATCGGCACCGGCATCAATGAAGGTGTAGTAGGGCGCGGCGAATTCTTCGAGCCAGAAACCGGTTTTGTGGCCGGTGTTGCCGAGTTCGTCGTGCGAGGTCAAAATCATGGCGATTTTCATGGTATTTGGGTTTTTGGTAACGATGGGAAACTTTCAGAAACAGCCCGGGACTATCCCAGTAGCTGATAAAACGTGACGGCCCGCTCGGCAAGCAGCGGCCCAATCTGGGCCACCACAAGTTGCTGGTAATGCGCCGAGTCGCGGTGCGCTTCGAGGGCCGTTTGGTCGGCGTACTGCTCGTAGATGAAGAACTGCGTGGGCTCTTTCGGGTCCTGGTGCGCGGTGTAGATTAGGTTACCGGGCTCATCCGCCCGCACGGCGGCAGCGGCTTGCAGCAGCAACTGGCGCACGGTTTCTTCCTGGCCGGCTTGCGCTTTGAAGTGGGCTGCTACGCAAATGATGGGATTGTTATTGGACATGGCGGAGTGGGGGAGAATAGGGGAATCAGAATAGTCATGCTGAGCTTGTCGAAGCATCTCTACCGCAGCAGTAATCCAATCGGTCAACGAAGCGGTAGAGATGCTTCGACAAGCTCAGCATGACCGTTATTTTACTGTGTCTTCACGCCACTTTCACCACGGCCTTGCCGGTGTTCTCACCCTTAAACAACCCCAGAAACGCCGCCGGAATCTGGTCGAAGCCCTCGGTGATGGTTTCCTCGCCTTTCAGTTTGCCGGCGGCGTACCACTCGGTTAGCTTAGCCACGCCCTCAGGCCAGCGGCTGTAGTAGTCGCTCACGATGAAGCCTTGCAGCTTGGTGCTCGTTTTCAGGAGCTTGCCTTCGGGGCGCGGGCCGGTGGGGACTTCAGTGGCGTTGTATGTTGAAATTTGACCACAGAGGGCGATGCGGGCGTGCTTGTTCAATAGGTCGTACACGGCATCGGTGATGGCCCCGCCCACGTTGTCGAAGTAGCAGTCCACGCCGTTGGGCGCGGCGGTGGCCAGTGCTCGGGCAATATCCGGCGCGGTTTTGTAGTTAATGGCCTCATCGAAACCCAGGGCTTTGAGGTGGGCCACCTTCTCATCGGAGCCCGCCGTGCCAATCACCCGGCAGCCCTGAATTTTGGCTAGCTGACCCACAATCAGGCCCACTGCGCCGGCCGCGCCGCTCACCACCACCGTTTCGTCGGCTTTGGGCTGGCAAATGTCGAGCAGCCCGAAGTAGGCCGTGAGGCCGGGCATGCCCAGCAGGCCCAGAAAGTAGCTGGCAGGGGCCTTGTCCACGGGCACCAGGTTCAGCGTTTTGGCATCGGCAACGCTGAATTCCTGCCAGGGCAGGTTGCCCACCACGGTGCTGCCCACGGGCAGCGCATCAATTTGGCTATCAATAACTTCGGCCACCACGCCGCCCGCAATCGGCTGGCCCACCTCAAAGGGGGCGACGTACGACTTGGCGGCGCTCATCCGGCCGCGCATGTAGGGGTCGACGGACACGTAGTGCGTTTTCAGCAGCACCTGGCCGGCAGTGGGGGCAGGGAGTTCGCGGGTTTCAAACTGGAATTGCGCGGCCGTGGGCTCGCCCTGGGGGCGGCTGGCCAATAGGATTGAGTTCGTCTTCATAGCAATCAGGATAGTTAGATGTATACGAATAAAAAAGAGCCGTGCCGGGTTTGCCGTGGCACGGCTCTCTTTCACAGGGCTTCTACGCCAATAACTTAGGCATTGGTCGTGGTGGTGAGGGTCACCTCGATGTTGCCCCGCGTGGCGCGCGAATAGGGGCAGATGCCGTGGGCGGCTTCCACCAGCTCCTCGGCCTGCTTCTGGTCGAAGCCGGGAAGGTTAACGTGCAGGTCGGCCGAAATGCCGTAGCCACCATCCTCTGCTTGGCCGAAGCCGATGAGGGCTTCCACGGTCACGTTGTTCAGCTTCACGTTGGCCTGGCGGGCGGCCACGCCCAGGGCACCTTCGAAGCAGGCCGAATAGCCGGCGGCGAACAGCTGCTCGGGGTTGGTGGCACCGGCTTTGCCGGGGCCGCCCATCTCCTTGGGGGTGCTCAATTCGAGGTTGAGTACGTTGTTGTTGGTGGTTACGTGGCCGTCGCGGCCGCCTTTGGCCAGGGCCTGGGCGGTGAAGATTTTTTCGATTTTCATCGGATTGGGTAAGGTAATTGGGTAAGAAAACAGCGCCGGCCACTAAGCCAGCTGGGTAAGTAAGTGCGTGAGGTGAACCCGCAGGGCCGCAATTTCCTCGGCCGACATCTGCATCTTGCCAAGCATCTGCTCGGGGACGGGGCCCGCCTGGGCCTCCAGCGTCCGCCCCGCCGGCAGCAGCTCGATGATGACCGAACGCTCGTCGCGCGGGTCGCGGCGGCGGCTGAGCCACTGCTTCTGCGCCATGCGCTTGAGCAGCGGCGTGAGCGTGCCCGAATCGAGCAGCAGCTTTTCGCCCAGTTCCTTCACCGTTAGCTGCCCGTGCTCCCACAGCAGCAGAAACACGAGGTATTGCGGGTACGTCAGGCCCAGGGCTTGCAGCAGGGGCTGGTAGGCCTTGGTCAGCAGCCGCGACACGGCGTAGAACGGGAAGCAGAGCTGGTTTTCCAGCTTCAGCAGCGAGTTTTTAGCGGATGGAATAGGGGAGGTGGCCATAGGTTTCGGAAGGGTAAACGCGGAATGGTTGTGTAATGTTTGATTGTGCACAATTAATTTTTATTTTCTGCTCTCAGCCTCAGAAAACAATACTTTTGTCCCTATGCACTTGCGCGCCCTCGAACCCGACGACCTCGACTTTCTCTACGCCCTCGAAAACGACGCTGACATTTGGGGCGTGTCCGATACGCTGGCTCCCGTCTCGCGCCACGCCCTGCGCGAATATCTGGCCCACGCCAGCGCGGATTTCTACGTAGTGCGCCAATTACGCCTCGTGATTACTACGGATATTGGCACGCCCGCCGTGGGGGTTGTCGACCTCTTCGACTACGACCCGCTGCACCAGCGGGCTGGCGTGGGCATCACCATTCTGGCCCAGGAGCGGCGGCACGGCTACGCCCGCCAGGCCCTGGCGCTGCTCCAGCACCACGCACTGCAGGTGCTGCGGCTGCACCAGCTCTACGCCACCGTATCGGCCGATAACCCCGCTAGTATGAGGCTGTTTCGGGCCGCCGGGTTCCGGCGCGTGGGTACCCGCCGGGCCTGGCTGCGCACCGCCACCGGCTGGCAGGATGCCGTGGAATGGCAGTGCCTGCTCGCTTCCCCAGTGACTTTTTAACAAATAAATACTTATATATTATCGGAAGAATGCAATGCTGGCTACTGCATTTAGCTGAATAAGCTGGACCATATCCTTCCGCCGCGCCGTTCCGTATAGGTAGGCAAGCGCCTCGGTTGCCCTGTGTGGTAGAAGCTGGCACGGCGCGAAATTCACTTTTCCTGTCGTTATCCATGCCCCCTTCTTCGACGGTGGATGCATCCTTGCGTGCCTCCGCCAATGCTGCCGAAACGCCCTTTTCCTATCATCTCCCTGATTTAATCTGCTTCGCGCACTTGCATTGGGACTTCGTGTGGCAGCGCCCGCAGCACTTGCTGTCGCGCCTTGCGCAGTACGGGCGGGTTTTTTACGTCGAAGATGCCTTTTACCACGACAATGACCAAGTTGAGCCGCACGTCGAAATTAAGCTCCGCGACAACGGCGTGAAAGTAGTGGTGGTGCACCTGCCCCGCCGCCTGCGCGAAGACGAAACGGCCGCCGACCAGGCCCAATTCGAAGTGCTGAGCCACTATTTTGCCGAGCAGGGCGTCACGAAGTACATTTTCTGGTACTACACGCCCATGGCCCTGGGCAAGTCGCGCCAGTTCCACCCCGAGCTCACCGTCTACGACTGCATGGACGAGTTGGCTGCCTTCAAATTTGCCCCGCCCGAACTCAAAAAGCGCGAGCAGGAACTGTTTGCCAAGGCCGATTTGGTGTTTACCGGCGGCCACACGCTCTACGAAGCCAAGCGCGAGCAGCACCCCGACGCGCATCCTTTCCCCAGCAGCATCGACAAGGCGCACTTTGGGCAGGCGCGCGGCCCCATGGCAGAGCCCGCCGACCAGGCCGGCATTCCCCACCCGCGCGTCGGTTTTTTCGGCGTGGTCGATGAGCGACTGGACATTGAGTTGCTGCGCGAGCTGGCGCAAAACCACCCCGAATGGCAGTTTGTCATCATCGGGCCGGTGGTAAAGATTGACCCCGCCACCCTGCCGCGCACGCCCAACGTGCATTACCTCGGCGGGAAGGATTACAAGGAACTGCCAGCCTATTTAAAGGGTTGGGATGTGGCAACGCTGCTGTTCGCCGATAACGAAAGCACGAAGTTTATCTCGCCTACCAAAACCCCCGAATACCTGGCCGCCGGCAACCCCGTGGTGAGCACCCCCATCCGCGACGTGGTGCGGCCCTACGGCGACCTCCAATTGGTGCACATTGCCGATAACGCCGCCGATTTCGGCGCGGCCATCGCCAAGGCGCTCACCCAGCACCACGACGCCGACTGGCGCCAGCGCACCGACGATTACCTGGCCACCATTTCCTGGGACCAGACCTGGCAGCAAATGGTGGCCCTCATGCAGGACCGCCTCGGGGCTAAAAAGCCCGATGCTTCCACCACCACCCTGGCCGGCGCGCCCCTGATGCCCACCAAAGTATCGGAAGTCACGCTGCCGCCCATTAGCTGACGGCTGATTTCCTGCCATAAGTGTTTGGTAGTCAAACTGAACGCGTGGGCCTGTGCGCCCGCCGGAGATATAACTTGACTGCCGAATACCTGTTACTGAATACAAATAATCTTGTTCTTTCTTACCACTTTCCATACCCCCACGCACTATGTTTGATTACCTCATCGTTGGGGCCGGTTTTGCCGGCAGCGTGCTGGCCGAGCGGCTGGCCACCCGTAGCAACAAAAAAGTCCTCGTGATTGACAAGCGCAGCCACATTGCGGGCAACGCCTTCGACCATTATAACGAGGACGGCATTCTGGTGCACAAGTATGGCCCGCACATCTTTCACACCAATTCGAAAGACGTGTTCGAGTACCTCGGCAATTTCACCGACTGGCGCCCTTACGAGCACCGCGTCCTCGCTTCTGTTGATGGCCAGCACGTGCCAATGCCCATCAACCTCGATACCATTAATAAGCTTTATGGTCTGAACCTGACCAGCTTCGAAGTAGAAGAATTCTTCGCTTCCGTGGCCGAGCAAGTTGATGTTATCAAGACCTCGGAAGACGTGGTGGTGAGCAAGGTAGGCCGCGAGCTCTACAATAAATTCTTCAAAAACTACACCAACAAGCAGTGGGGCCTCGACCCCTCACAGCTCGACAAATCGGTAACCAGCCGCGTGCCCACTCGCACCAACCGCGACGACCGCTACTTCACCGACACGTACCAGGCCATGCCGCTGCACGGCTACACCCGGATGTTTGAGAACATGCTCAACCACCCCAACATCAAGGTGATGCTGAACACGGACTACCACGAAATCATGGACTTCATTCCCTTCAAGGAGATGATTTTCACGGGCCCGGTGGACGAATATTTCGACTTTAAATTCGGCAAGCTGCCCTACCGCTCGCTCGAATTCAAGCACGAAACCCTGAACAAGGAGAAGCACCTCGCCGCCCCCGTGGTGAACTACCCCAACGACAACCTCTACACGCGCATCACCGAGTTCAAAGCCCTTACCGGCCAGGAGCACCCCAAAACGGCCCTCGTATACGAATACCCGCAGGCCGAGGGCGACCCGTACTACCCCATCCCGATGCCCGAAAACGCCGAGCTGTACAACAAGTACAAGAAGCTGGCCGATGAAACGCCGGGCGTGCACTTCGTCGGCCGCCTCGCTACCTACAAGTATTACAACATGGACCAGGTAGTGGCCCAGGCCCTGACGCTGTACAAGAAGCTGACGGACAAGGAAAACACCAGCAAGCCCGTATTGCCTGCTATCTCGGGCAGTTCGTCGCTGGTAGAGAAACTGGTGAGCCGCTCGCCGAAGCAGGAGTAGCCAGTTGTAGCGTGGACTCTGCGAGTCCGCGTCTCGCTGCGTGACGGCGAATGCGGGACATCAAACGTCGCGCAAACACACGCAACGACCATTCGCCGCAAGGCGGCGAGACGCGGACTCGCAGAGTCCACGCTACTGACCAAGCCCCGCCAATTTGGCGGGGCTTTTCGTTTTGGGACGGTTTTAGCGGAACGCTCCGTAAATTTGAGGTGCGCCCCGGCGCTAATCGTTAATAAAACTACCTGATGTTTGAATTCCTAGGCAAGACCGTCGCCAAGATATTTGGCTCCAAGTCGGAGCGCGATTT
>JBBQSQ010000124.1:0-13531 GCA_038213745.1 Cytophagales bacterium | reverse complement strand
GGAAAAATTCGTGCACGTCGTCGCCCGTCAGCGGGTAGTCGTGCACGGGAGGCGTCCAGTGCACCAGCAGCAGCTGGCCCCCGGGCAGCAGGCCGGAAATGATTTGGTCGACGGCGCGGGCCAGGTCATTGCGCGACCAATAATAGCCCACTTCCGATAGCAGAATCAGGTCGAATTGCTCGGCCGGAAATTCTTCGGGCACCCGCAACAGCCGGATGTCAACCTGCGGCAAGCCTGCGCAACGGACGCGGGCTTGCGTGAGGGCGGCTTCGCTCACGTCCACGGCCAGCAAATGGCCACAGCGCGGGGCTAGCCGGGCCGTGAGCACGCCCAGCGAGCAGCCTATTTCAAACGCTTCGGCATAGTGGGCGCGGGACAGCGCCGCCAGCGTGGCCGCGTATTTCTCGCGCTCGTACGGGCTGGTTTCGAAATTCCACGGGTCGCGGTTGGCTTGGTACACGTGGTCGAAATACTCCGGGGGCAGGGTGTTGGGCTGGTTTTCGTTCATGGCTCAGGCAGGGTCAAGGGCTTCAAAAAAGACTTCGTAGGGTCCGGCAAAGTGCGCCAGCATTTCGGCCGATAATAAAAAACCCGCTGGGTCATCGGTGAAAACCCCCGGGGCTACCTGCGAGCGGTGCGCTGCAATGGCCCGCTGCTTCTGCGCCGCCACGGCTCCTACGTTCAGCCGGAAGCCGTGCACGTTATCCGCCGCCGTGGGCAGGTCGGCCGGGGCGGCGCGCTCCCAGGCCCACACCACGTATTCGAGGCGGCGCGGCGGGTACGGCAGGGTGGCCAGCGCGGCCTGCACGAGTTGGCTGGTGGCGCGGTGGTCGGGGTGCGGGTCGCGCCGCCAGGGCACCAGCACCGTGGCGGCGTTGTGGCTTTTCAAAAAATCTTGCAGGCGGACTACGGCTTCCGAAAAAGCAGGCTCGTTGGGATTGGCCGGCACCCGGCCATCAGGCAGGCCCAGCAAAAGCGGTTCCGCAGCAATGCCCAGTATGGTGAGGGCGTGGCGAAACTCTGCCGCCCGCACCGCCCGCCGCGCCGGGGCCGAAAACAATACCGACGCCGGGTGCGACATCGTGCCGTCGCTCACGAGCACCGCCGCCACGGGCTGGCCGGCCTGGCGCAGCAGCGCCAGCAGGCCCCCGCAGCCCAGCGCTTCGTCGTCGGGGTGCGGGGCCACTACTACCACTGAGCCCAACCCCGCCAGAAAATCGCCGGCGCGCACCGGATAAGAATCAAAAGGGAGCATAAACCGGGGAAGCGAGCGATTAAAAATTCTTGCCTTCGAGCACGAACCGCCCCACATCGGCCAGTGCGCCATCGGGCGCGGGCTGGCGCAGGTAGTGCGTGAGGTCGCGGTGCAGGCGCTCGAAGGGCAGGGGCTGCAACAGGCCGCGCGCGCCCACGCAGCGCTCGGCCAGGCGTAGCATGTCGAGGCTGATGGTTTCGATGGCGGTGCGCATCATGTTGGCATAAGCCACGGTGGCTTCGGCCCCATCGGGAGTGGCGGCACCGGGTCGGGCCGCGTGGGCTGCCGCGCCGCGCACCCATTGGTGGCCGCTTTCCAGGGCCAAAGCCATTTCGCCCAGGCGCTGGCGTTGGTAGGGGTCGTCGGTGCGGCCGAGGCTGCGCAGGAAATTTCGGGTTTCCTCAAACACGGCTTCGGCCCCGCCCAGCTGCACCGCCGCAAACCGGATGGCCCCGCCGCTAAAAGCGGGCTGCCGGTAGTAGTCGTTGGGCGCGCCGATGAGGTCTTCCGGACCAATTTCCAGCCCTGTCAAATCGGCCCGGAAGCTGGCCGTGGCCCGCATGCCCAACGGCCGCCAAAAGGAGCGGTCCAGGGCTGGGGCCTGCTTATCGGCGGGCAGCACAAACAGTTGCCAGCCCTGGCCCTGGGGCAGCGCCCCGGTGATGAGCGGCCGCGCCAAATGGCCCGCGCCCGAAGCAAAGGTTTTTGCCCCGCGCAGGCGGTAGCGGCCATTGGGCAGCGCTTCCAGGTGCACGCCCTCAGCGGGGTTTTCGGTGTTCCAAACGCCAAACAGCCGCCCGGCGCGTGCATCGGCTGCGTAGCGGTCCACCTGGGCCGCATTGCCCAACTGCTGGATGAGCAACAGCGCATTCAAATGACCTTCGTACACCCGGCCCACTGCCAGGTTGCCCCGCCCGATGTGCTGCAACGTGCGCAGCAGCGGCAGCGTAGCCACTGAGGCATCTAGCCCCGCCCCGCCCAGCCGGTTGGGCAAGGCCACCGTGAGCAGCCCTGCCGAATGCAGCCAGTCGAATTCCTGGGTTGGAAAGCCACCGGGCACGTCGGTTTCGGCCGCCTGCGCAAACAGGCGCGGCGCTACTAGGGCGGCGGCGGATTCGGCCTGCGCCGGCGTGGTCACGGCACTGCGCGGTGGCGCAGCATGGTCGATTTCGGCTGGCGTAATACTAGCCGCGGCGCGAATAGGAGGGAATAACAAATCGGCCGACATAGCGGGAGCGTAAAAGAGCACAGGGGAAATAAGCTATACTTTAGAAGCGGATGCAGTGTTCGAATTTCCTTATTTCGCCGCCGCAGGCGGGCAGCATAAAAATTCGGTCATGTTTCTGTTGGGAACGCGCCGGAGGCGCGCCGTACCTTCGCGGCGGCAATTGTGCCCAGCTTTTTCGCCCGTCCTATGTCGTCTCGCCCCATTCGTTCCGCTCTGCTTTCCGTGTACCATAAAGACCGCCTAGCCCCCCTGGTGCAGGTGCTGCGGCAGCACGGCGTGACCCTGTACTCCACCGGCGGCACCCAGAAGTTTCTGGAAGACGAAGGAGCCGAAGTAACCGCCGTGGAAGACCTGACTGGTTTTCCTGAAGTATTTGGCGGCCGGGTGAAAACCCTGCATCCCAAGGTGTTCGGTGGTATTCTGCACCGCCGGCACGACGTGGCCGACCTGGCCGAAGCCGAGCACCACGGCATCCCGCCGATTGATTTGGTGGTGGTGGACCTCTACCCCTTCGAAGAAACCGTGGCCAGCGGGGCCGAAGAGCAGGACGTTATCGAGAAAATTGACATCGGCGGCATTTCGCTGCTGCGCGCCGCCGCCAAAAACTTCCGCGATGTGCTGGTCGTCAGCAGCCGCGACCAGTACGCGGCCGTGACCGAGCTGCTAACCGCTAAGAATGGCAGCACCGAAATCGAAGACCGCCGCCACTACGCCGCCGCTGCCTTCGCCACCACCTCGCACTACGACACCGAAATCGCGAAATACTTTGCTCCTGACGCTTCGCTTAATGAGGAATTAGGAACGAAGAAGGAAGAATTGGGCACGTCTGAGAATTCCTCATTCCTCATTCCTCATTCCTCATTAAGCGGAGCGTCAACGCCGCTGCGCTATGGCGAGAATCCCCACCAGGCCGGCACGTTCTACGGCGACCTCCCGGCGCTGTTCGACCAGCTCCATGGCAAGCAGCTGAGCTACAACAACCTGGTGGACGTGGACGCGGCCGTAGCCCTCATGGCCGAATTCACCAACGGCGAGCCGGCCTGCGCCATCCTCAAGCACACTAATGCCTGTGGCGTGGCCCAGGCCGCCACCCTCGCGGCGGCCTATGTGAATGCGCTGAGCTGCGACCCAACCTCCGCTTTCGGGGGCGTCATCATCGTGAACAAGGAAGTGGACGCCGCCACGGCGGCCGAGCTGAACCAGCTGTTTTTCGAAGTCCTCATTGCGCCCAGCTTTGCTGCCGATGCGCTGCCGGTACTTCAAAGCAAGAAAAACCGCATTCTGCTGCGGCAAAAGCCGGTTGCGTTTCCGAAGAAGCAAATCAAAACCCTGCTTAATGGCATCATCGAGCAAGACGCCGACCGCCAGACCGAAACGGCCGCCGATTTCCGCATCGTAACGCAGTCGCCCCCGACCGACGAGGAAACGGCCGCCCTGGTATTTGCCGGCAAAATTTGCAAGCACACCAAGAGCAACACCATCGTGCTGGCCCGCGCCGGCCAGCTGCTGGCCTCCGGCGTGGGCCAAACCAGCCGCGTCGATGCCCTCCGCCAGGCCATTGAGAAAGCGCGCGCATTCGGCTTCGACCTGCACGGCTGCGTGATGGCCTCCGATGCCTTTTTCCCCTTCCCCGACTGCGTGGAAATTGCCGGGGCCGCGGGCATCCGCGCCGTGGTGCAGCCCGGCGGCTCCATCAAGGACGCGGACAGCGTGAAGGCCTGCGACGAGCTGGGCATGGCCATGGTGCTCACCGGCGTGCGGCACTTCAAGCACTAACTGTCACTGTGAGGCGGCAGGCCGCGGCACCCGAAGGAGCCGCGACCAAGCGGCCCGCGTAGCTAATCCGTCCTGTTCTCAGCGACTAACCCAATGTGTGACCAGGCCCCAACGCTGCATCAGCGTTGGGGCTTTTGTTTTAAGAAGGAACTTCATCACATTTCGAAGTGAGTGGCAATAGCGCAAGGATTGCCGCGTTCCGTTGCGCTTCACTCGCAATGCCGCGTCGGAATCCCATAATCCCGTTCACCAACCCGGCCCAAACCTTCCGTACCTTTGCCCATTATTCTGCCCGGCCCTAAAACCAGGCTCCGCCTTATTGCAGCTAACTCAATGGGTTTCTTTAATTTCCTGACCAGTGACATCGCCATCGACCTGGGTACGGCCAATACGCTCATCATTCACAACGACAAAATCGTGGTGGACGAGCCGAGCATCATCGCAAAAGACCGAACCACCAATAAAGTCATCGCCGTGGGCCGCCAAGCCCAGCAGATGCACGAAAAAACCCACGACAACATCCGCACCATCCGCCCGCTGAAGGATGGGGTAATTGCCGATTTCCACGCCGCCGAGGAAATGATTAAGGGCATGATTAAAATGATTGACACGCGGAACCGGCTGTTTCAGCCCTCGCACCGCATGGTCATCTGCATTCCCTCGGGCATTACGGAAGTGGAGAAACGCGCCGTGCGGGACTCCGCCGAGCACGCCGGGGCCAAGGAAGTTTGGATGATTCAGGAGCCCATGGCCGCCGCCATCGGCATTGGCATCGACGTGCAGCAGCCCGTGGGCTCGATGATTATCGACATCGGCGGCGGCACCACCGAAATCGCGGTTATCGCCCTGTCCGGCATCGTGTGCGACCAAAGTATCAAAACGGCCGGCGACGTCTTCAACCAGGACATTCTCGACTACATGCGCCGCCAGCACAACCTGCTCATCGGAGAACGCTCGGCCGAGCGCATCAAGATTGAGGTCGGGGCGGCCCTCACCGAGCTCGACGTGCCCCCGCCCGACCACGAAGTGCGCGGCCGCGACCTGATGACGGGCATTCCGAAAGTAATTAAAGTGACGTTCTCGGAAATCGCCATCGCCCTCGATAAATCGGTGGCAAAAATCGAAGAAGCGGTGTTGAAAGCCCTCGAAATTTCGCCCCCCGAATTGTCGGCCGATATTTACGAAAACGGCATTCACCTCACCGGCGGTGGCGCGCTGCTGCGCGGGCTCGACAAGCGCCTGGCCGCCAAAACCAAGCTCCCCATTCACATTGCCGAGGACCCGCTGCGGGCCGTGGTGCGCGGTACGGGCAAGGCCATTAAGGATATTCAGGCTTTCAAGGGCGTGTTGCTAACGTAATTTCGGAACGAAAACTCCCAGCGCGTCATGCTGAGCTTGTCGAAGCATCTCTACCGCAAGAGTAATTAATTGCTCCACAACGAAGCGGTAGAGATGCTTCGACAAGCTCAGCATGACGTTCTTTTGTTAGCCGGTCTTGATTAATAATTAGCATAACCCCGTGCGGAATTTATTTCTTTTCCTATTTCGCTTTCGCGGGGCGCTGGTATTTGGCTTATTGGAAATTGCAAGCTTGTATTTATTTATTACCAATAATTCCTACCAGCGGGCGGCGTTTTTTAATTCAGCTAATACCTATGCGGGCACCGTGCTGGCCCGGCGCACGCAGATAACGGACTACTTCCATTTGGCCGAAGCAAACCAGCAATTGGCCGCTGAAAACGCCGCCCTGCGCCAGCAACTTTTTCCGGTCGATTCCAGTCGTCGCGAAGCCGATTCGGTGGCCATCCCGCCGGCTCGAACCGATTCGCTGCGGCGCGTCCGGTACCAGCGGCCGGCCGCCCGGCCCGATACGCTGCTGCTCGGCCAACAGCGCTTAGCCGCCCGCGACCTGAGTTATCCACTTATTCCGGCCCGAGTTATCAACAATATGCTGCATAATGTGGATAACTACCTCACGTTGAACGTGGGCAGCGTCAACGGCGTGACGGCAGGCTCGGGTGTGGTAGCAGCTGGCGGCGTGGTGGGCCGGGTGAAAGTGGTGAGCGCGCACTATGCCACCGTGACCAGCCTGCTGCATTCCAAAACCACCATTGCCTCCAAAATCAAGCGCGATGGCACGTTTGGCACCATCAAGTGGCAGGGCGACGACCCCACCCACGCCCTGCTCGACAACGTGCTGCGCGAAACCAAGCTGGTGAAGGGCGACACCGTGGTGACGTCGGCTTACAATGCGGTATTTCCCGAGGGGATTTTCATCGGCACCATCGATTCCTTTGTTAAGGAGCCCGACAAGAATTTCTGGACCGTGCGCGTGCGGCTGGGCATCAATTTCGCTAACCTGACGCATGTGTACGTCGTGAGTAGCCGGCCCCAGGCCGAGCGCGACACATTAGAGGCCCGCTCGGGCATGCGACCGAAAGGAGGGACCCGCCCATGAGTGGCCTGCGTTTTATGCTGGTGCAAATCCTGCGTTTTGTGCTCTACGCGGGCGTGCACGTGCTGCTGATTAGCCGGTTGGTGCTCTTCGATTTGGGCTGGTGCTTTCTGTACCTGGGCTTTCTATTGTTTCTGCCCATCGCAACGCCCATTGTGGTGCAGCTGCTGTTGGCTTTCGGGATGGGGCTGACGATGGATATTTTCTACGACACGGGCGGGCTGCACGCGGCGGCGGCGGTGCTGCTGGGCTTTCTGCGGCCGTGGGTGCTGCGCCTGCTCACCCCGCGCGACGGCTACGACAACGCCGATTCCGTGAACGTGCACCAAATGGGCTGGCAATGGTTCAGTGTGTACCTAACGCTGCTGGTGCTACTGCACCACGCGGCCTTTTTCTTGCTTGAGTTGGGCAGTTTCCAGCACTTCGGCATCACACTGGGCAAAATGCTGGTGAGTGCACTCTTTACCGGGCTAGCGCTGTTGATTATTCAACTGCTATTTTTTCCGGTGCGGCGGGGGCGCAATTAATTTGTGGGTTGATTAATAAATATTGAACGTGTCATGCTGAGCTTGCCGAAGCATCTCTTCCGCAACAGTAACTAATTACTTGCGCGGTAGGGATGCTTCGACAAACTCAGCATGACGCCCGAGAATTCAAAATAAATAGATGCAATACCTCGAAGGCCGCAAATACGTTGTGCAGGGCATCTTTTTGGTGGTGGCCCTTATTTTTCTTACCCGCTTGTTTTTCATGCAAGTGCTGGATGGAACCTACAAATTAGCGGCCGATAAAAACACTCTGCAGCGCCTGGTGCAGATTCCGTATCGCGGGCTGATTTACGACCGTAAGAACCAGCTGCTGGTGCAGAACACGCCCGTATACGACCTCATGGTGGTGCCGCGGGAAGTAAAGAACCTCGATTCGGCCCGGTTCTGCCAGCTACTGCAAATTCCGATTGAGGGGCTACGGACCAGCCTGCGGGCGGCCAAAAAGTACTCCCGCAACAAACCTTCGCCCATTATCCAAAACCTGACCACGCCCGACCTGGCTGCCATTCAGGATAAGCTGGGCGACTTTCCGGGCTTCCGGACGCAGACGCGGATGGCACGGGCCTACCGCACGCCCAACCTGGCCCACGCCCTGGGCTACGTGGGGGCCATCACGCCGGCTTTCCTCGAAAAGCCGAAATACGCCAAGTACCAGCCCGGCGAGAATGTGGGTATTTCGGGCCTGGAGGCCTTTTATGAGCAAACCCTGATGGGCCGGCGCGGCGTGCAGTTCAAGATGGTGAACGTGCGCGGCATCGAGAAAGGCAAGTTTCGGAGCGGCGAATTTGATACGCTCTCGGTGGCCGGGCAGGATTTGCACCTGAGTATCGACGCTGAGCTGCAGGCCTACGGCGAGCAGCTGCTGGCCGGTCGGCGCGGCTCCATTGTGGCGATTGACCCCAAGACGGGCGAAATTCTGGCGTTTGTCTCGGCCCCGCATTTCGACCCGGCAATGCTCACGGGCAAGGGCTCCGGCAACCGCTATATGGACTTGCTGAACAACCCCGAACGCCCGCTCTTCGACCGGCCGCTGATGGCGACTTATCCGCCGGGCTCCGTATTTAAGCTGGTGAACGAGCTGGTGGCCTTGCAGTTGGGCGTAGTGCAGCCCGGCACGGGCTTCGAGTGCAACCAGAAACTGGTGCATTGCACGCACCGCCACGAGCCCCCGCGCAACGTGAGCATTGCCATTAAAAATAGCTGTAATCCTTATTTCTACCAGGTGCTGCGGGCGGTGGTGCAGCGTGGGCAGGCCCCGAACAAGTACGACGATGCCCACATTGGGCTGGCGCAGTGGCAGAAGATGGTGAAATCCTTCGGCTTGGGCGAAAAGCTGGGCGTAGACATGAGCCAGGAAAAGCGCGGCCTAATTCCCTCACCGGATTTTTACGACCACAAGTTTTTCGATAAGCAGCACAACCGCCAGCACCGCTGGAGCTTCCGCAACGTGTATTCGCTCAGCATCGGGCAGGGCGAGATTGGCATTACCGGCCTGCAAATGGCCAATGTGCTGGCCACAATTGCTAACCGGGGCTGGTACTACACGCCGCATTTTGTGCGCGGCATTGGCAACGGCGGCCCGCTGCCGCAGTTCCAGGAAAAGCACTACACGGACGTCGACACCACGCTATTCAAGTACATCATCCCCGGCATGGAGATGGTGGTAGACGGCAACGGGGGCACCGGCAACCTGGCCTCGCTCGCGCAATTTGGCATCACAATGGCCGGCAAAACCGGCACCGTGCAAAATGCTCACGGCTTCGACCACGCCACGTTCGCGGCCTTCGCCCCGGTGAATGACCCGAAAATTGCCATCGCCGTGTTTATCGAGAACAGTGGCTTTGGAGGCACCAGCGCCGCCCCGGCCGCCGGCCTCATGGTGGAAAAATACCTGCGGGGCAAAGTAGCTCCCAACCGCAAGCGCTGGGAAGATTGGGTGATGTACGGCGACTTCACCAAGCATTTACACGGGATATAGGGCGATTGTTGGCTAGCCGTGAAGAACGTCATGCCGAGCGCAGCCTAACCTTTCGCTACTAAACCCGGTTCTACCCCCTCACAATCCCCGAAAAAATATGGAATCCCTCCAAGGAAAAGTTGCCCTCATTACGGGCGCGGGCAAAGGCATCGGCCGCGCCGTGGCCCTGGCCCTGGCCGCCGAAGGCGTGCACGTTGGCCTGTTGGCCCGCACCGAAAGCGACTTACTTGAAGTAGCCGCCGAAATTATTGCTGCCGGTGGCACCGTGCTCACCGTTGTAGCCGATGTGGCCGAACGCACCGCCGTAAACCTGGCCGTGGCCAAAATCCACCAAGAGCTCGGCCCGATTGACATCCTCATCAACAACGCCGGCATTGGCAGCTTCGCCAAGTTCTTGGAGATGGAGCCCGAGCAGTGGGAGCACATCATCCAGGTGAACCTGATGGGTACCTATTACGTGACCCGCGCCGTGTTGCCCGTGATGATTGCGCGCCAAACCGGCGACATCATCAATATTTCCTCCACATCCGGCCTGCGTGCCGCCGCCGGCAGCAGCGCCTACAGCGCCTCGAAGTTTGCCATCATGGGCCTCACCGAGGCCCTGATGCAGGAGGTGCGCAAGCACAATATCCGCGTGTCAGCCCTCACGCCCAGCACCGTGGCCACCCCCCTGGCCCTGAACAACGGCCTCACCGACGGCAACCCCGACAAAGTAATGCAGCCCGAAGACCTGGCCGAGTTCATGGTGTCGCAACTAAAATTGAACCGCCGCATTTTTATTAAAGAGGCGGGCATGTGGTCAACTAACCCGTAATTTCGGCTGTCTGCGTCTGCTACTAAAAGCACCCCCGTAACGCGAGTTGCGGGGGCGCTTTGGTGTGATTAGAGTTTGTTGAAGGGAATATTCTGAATGGGATAAGACTTCCAGTCCTGGTAGTCGAAGTGCCACCACTCGGCGGGCAGCACCGTGAAGCCGTTCTGTTCCATTTTGCTGCGGAGCAGGTCGCGCAAGGTGCGTTGCTCCAGAGTGCCGCCAGCATAGGTGGTGTAGGAGCGGGGGCTCATTTCGTCGTATTCACCCGTCATGGTGACCTCGCGCCTCGCGGCGATGCTCCACAGACTCACGTCGACGGCGCAGCCCCGGTTGTGGCGCGAGCCTTTCTTGGGGTCGGCTACAAATTCTTTTTTTTGCTTGGGCGTAATATCCCAAAAGAGCTTGGTCACGCTCCACGGGCGGTACCCATCAAACACCAGGAGATAGTAGCCGAGCGGTGCTAATTCCTTATTCACCCTAACCAAGGCCTCCGCGGCTGGGCGTTGCAAAAAGGCCCGGGCTTGGGTGTAGACGGGGCGGCCCGTAAAGTTTTTAGGGGTAGCATACCGAATATCCAGCTGAATGGTCGGGTCAAGGCGTTGCAGCTCCACCAACTCTGACGCTTTAAATACCCCTGCTTCTAGGGGTGGTTTTGCGGCGCAGCTGCTAATTACTACAATGGCACAAAAACCCCACATCTTCCGCAAGGCAACGTAGTTCTTTTCAGCTGCACGCATGGAATAAGGCCTGAGTTTTGGTGAAATATCACGGATACGATTACCAAATTAGGCAATAAAAAAGCCTCCGAAACGGAGGCTTTTTTTGGTGAGTTAATTGGTTCTACAAAATCCCGCTCAGGAAGCCCGGCGCAATGCCCAGCACAATGGTGAGCAGCGCCAGCACCACCAGCGTCGCGGTCTGAATGCCATCAACCGGCACGGGCGTGGCACCCTCGGGGGCGGGCTGCATGTACATAGCGATAATCGGCCGCAGGTAGTAATACAGGCCGACCATGCTCATGATGACGGCAAATACGACGAGGCCAATGTAGCCCTGGCCCACGGCGGCTGCCAGCAGGAAAAATTTGCCGAAGAAGCCCCCCGTGAGCGGAATACCGGCCAGCGAGAGCATGGCCACCGTCATCACGAAGGCCAGCAGCGGGTTGGTTTTGCCGAGGCCGTTGAGGCCGGCGTACCGTTCCTCCTGGCGGTGGTCGGCCACTAGTTTCAGCACACCGAAGGCGGCTACGGTGGCGATGGAATAAGCCAGCGAGTAGAAGAAAATACCGCTGGCGGCATCGCCGGTGAGCACGCCCTTGCTGGCTACGAGGCCAATGAGCAGGTAGCCGGCGTGGCTCACGCTGGAGTAGGCCAGCATGCGCTTGGTGGTGGTTTGGGCCGCCGCGCCCACGTTGCCGAGCAACAGCGTGAGGGCGCACATGGCCTGAATGGTGGGCATCCAGAAGCCCTGGGCAGCGGGCAGGGCCACGGCCAGCAGCTTGAGGAAGGCGGCAAAGCCTGCCGTTTTCACCACCGTGCTCATGAAGGCGGTGAAAAAGGTGGGCGTGCCCTCGTACACGTCGGGCGTCCAGAAGTGGAACGGCGCGGCCGATACCTTGAAGCCGATGCCGATAATCATCATCAGAATTCCGATGTAGAGCATGGGCTGCAGGCTGGCGTTGGCGGGGTTGGCCACGGCGGCCGCCAGCTGCGAGAGGGCGAAGGTGCCGGTAGCGCCGTAGAGCAGCGCTACGCCAAAGAGCAGGATGCCAGTGGCAAACGCGCCCATCAGGAAGTATTTCAGGGCGGCTTCGTTGGAGCGCGCGTCGCGCTTGCTGCTGCCGGCCAGCACGTACATGCAGATGCTCAAAATTTCAATGCCCACGAAAAGCATCAGCAGGTGGTCGTAGCCAACCATCATGATTGCGCCTACCAGCGAGAACAGCAGCAGGGCATAATATTCGGCCAGGTTTTGCTCGCCCGAAACCACGTAGCTGCGCGAGAAGGGCAGCAGCAGGATGGTGGTGAGCAGCACAATGCCCGTGAAGGCCACCGTGTAGTTGTCCACCACCAGCATGTTGTTGAAGTAGGGGGCGTGCACCACGTTCCAGTCGGCGTAGTTGGCCCCGAACACGGCCAGCAGCAACAGCATGGCACCGGGCAGCAGCACCTTATTCGAGCGCAGGAAGCCCAGGAACAGGTTGAGGATGCCGAAGACGGAGAGGAGAATGATGGAGGTCATGTTGTTCTGGCGTTCGCCTCACCCCCCGGCCCCCTCTCCGATGGAGAGGGGGAGCCAGGCGACGTTGGGGGCTTTTATTTAGAGGAAACTTAGCAGTCTGGAAGCCGGATTGTTAGCCTCCGCTTGAATTAGAATCGTTATTTTGACAGGCTCCCCTCTCCTACAGAGAGGGGCCGGGGGTGAGGCGTTCCGTTACCGCCCAACCATCGCCAGGATATTCGCCACGGCGGGCTCCGAAATGTGCAGGAATGTGTTCGGAAACAAGCCCAGCCAGAACACCAGCGCGATGAGCGGCACGAGCACCAGCAGCTCGCCGCCGGTGAGGTCGGTGATGGTTTCGGAGAACGACGAATCGGGGCCCAGCATGACGCGCTGGAACATGCGCAGCAGGTACACGGCCGAGAAAATGATGGTGAGGCCCGCTACCGCGCCCACCCAGGCGTTGTACTGGTAGACGCCGGCCAGCAGCAGGAATTCGCCCACGAAGCCGCCGGTGAGGGGCAGGGCCACGGTGCTGAGCAGCATTATCAGGAAGCAAACCGAGAGCAGGGGCGTGCGGCGGGTGAGGCCGCCAAGGTCGGGGATGAAGCGGGTGCCGGTGCGGCGCTCAATGGCGTCGGCCACGAAAAACATGCCCACCACGTTCACGCCGTGGGCCAGCATCTGGATAACGGCCCCTTGCAGGCCAATTTGGGTGAGCGAGAACACGCCGGCCGCCATCAGCCCCACGTGGGAGAGCGACGAGTAAGCGATGAGGCGCTTCACGTCGCGCTGCCGAATGGCGATGATGGCCCCGTAGATAATGCCGATGACGGAGAGGATGATAACCGGCTTCTGCCACTGGCTCACGCCGAGCGGCACCACCGGCAGCAGCCAGCGCAAGGTGCCGTAGATGCCCATCTTCAGCATAATGCCCGCGAGCAGCATGGTGGCGGTGGCGGGTTCTTCGGTGTTGGTGTCGGTCTGCCAGGTGTGGAAGGGGAAGATGGGCATCTTCACGGCGAAGGCCGCGAAAATCAGCCAGAACAGCCACGACTGCTCGGCGGCGCTCAGTTTCAAATTATAGAAAGCCGAGAGTTCCGAGGAGTGCTGGGCCAGCGAGCCGGCGGCCGGACCGGTTTGCAGGTACAGGTACACGAAGCCGGCCAGCATCAGCAGCGAGCCGACGACGGTGTAGAGGAAAAACTTGAGGGTGACGGCGATGCGGCGCTCGCCGCCCCAGGCCCCGGCCAGCAG
>JBBQSQ010000123.1:0-13582 GCA_038213745.1 Cytophagales bacterium | reverse complement strand
ATCTGGCCCACCGAGAGGTAGTTGGCTGCCCGCCAGTAGGCGTCGAGGCGGTGCAGCAGCTCTGGCGCGAGGGGCGTGGTGGCGGGGGCGGCGGGAAGGGTTTCGGTTTGCATGGTTGGATTTGATTTATAGTTGTTCACGCGGCACCTCGCCCCATCGTGCGGGCAATCATGCGCTCCTCATCCGTTGGAATCACGCGCACCGTCACGCGGCTTCACGCCCGCGTGGGCCGCGTTGCGCGCCGCATCCAGCTCAATGCCCAGAAACTCCAGGCCCTGGCAGATGCCGGCCCGTACCTCGGTTGCGTGCTCGCCGATACCGCCGGCAAACACCAGCGTATCGAGCCCGCCCAGCACAGCCGCGAAGGCCCCCACGCCCTTGCATGTCGGCGCGGGTTTCGGAGATGCCGAGTAGGCCGGATTCGTGATTGAGGAGGAGGTGGTTGCGCTGCGGGGCGGTGAGCTTTTCGGCGTGCGGCAGGAAGTTGGTCACGCCGGGGTCGAGGTCGCCGGGGTGGGTGCCATCACCAGGCCACCGGCGGGGGACAAGCCCATGGTGCGCCAGCAGCACGCGGCCATTTGCGGCTTCCTGCTGCATTGGGAAATGAGGACGGGGGCTTTATCGGCGAACGGGCTGCGGCTGCATCCGCGTGGCGCGGGAGTAGGAGCTGAACAGGGCCAACACGGCCAGCAGCATCACCGAAAACATTATTACGGGCGTTATCATGGTGGGGACAGATTAAGTAGTCGTTCAAACGTAAACGGCTTGTTCGTTGCTAGTTGTCAGTTGTTAATCAACTGGTTAGCAAGTTGCTAACAACGGACAACTAATGCCTGACAACTTAGAGGGTGGTCTGCTCGTTGCGCAGGTCGAACACGTTGCCGCCTTCGGCGCGGTGGTCGGGGGTGGGCTCAGGTGCGGGCTCGGTCGACGGCTGCCCGTAGTCGCCGTATTGCGGCGTGCCGTCATGGGCTTCGGTAGCCAGGTCCGGCACGGCGGGGGTGGCGGCAGGTGGGCGCAAGGGCTTCTTTTTCATGGATTCAGGATTAAAAATGAGCAAGCGAAAACGCCGGGCAAAAAGGGTGGCGTACCAGCCTATTAGCTGGCGGGCATCAAGCCGGAAATCACCGAATTAGTGATTTGGGCGGCGGTGGCGAGCTGGCCGGAATCGGGGGCGGCGGTGGGGGCGGCTACCGGCAGCACCAGCACCGGCACGGGGCAATGGGCCAGCAGATGAGCCGTCACGCTCTTGTGGAACAGCTCGCCGAGGTAGCTGCGCTCGCGGGCCAGCACGATGACCAAATCGGCCTCCGTATCCTGCACGGCCGCCAGCACGCCGTCGGCGTAATTGTCGTGCGCGTAGCCGCGCAGCTCGGGCGTGGGCAGGCCCTGCACCAGGCCGCTGAGCTGCACGGCCCGCAGGGCGGCGCTGCACCCGGCATCGTCTTCGACCCCGCTCGACACGTGGGCTACGGTGAGCGCCGCGCCGGGCAGGGCCAGCAGCTGGCGCAGGGGCTGGGCATTGGCGGCCAGGGCGAAGGGCTCGGCATCGGCGGCGATGAGGATGCGGCGCGGGGGCTGGTCGGTCGGGGCAGTGGGCGGCACCAGCAGCAGCGGGAAGTGGCCGGCCCGCAGCAGCTCGGCGCAGGCCTGCGGTACGTTGCTATCGGTCCGCTCAGGGGCGGGCTGGCTGAGCACGAACAGGGCCGGGTGGTGGCGTTTGGCCAGGTCCTGGGCCACTTCGGGCAGCAGGTCGGTGGCTACCTCCACGGTGGGCTGGGTGTGCAGCTCCTCGGCCAGCCGGTAGAGGGCGGCGGCGGTTTCGGTCTGGCGGTTTAGCTCGTCCTGGTGGTAGCTTTCGGCCATCAGGGCGTAGGGGTCGAACATGGACGCCCGGTTGACGTGCAGCAGCACCAGCTGGCCGTGCAGGGCCTGGGCCAGGGTGTTGGCGTAGTGCACCGTGTGGCGGGGGGTGGCGTAAAAGCCGGCGAAAACAACGAGGGTGAGGGCCATGGCGGAAGGCGGTTTGAAAGGGGTGAGAAAGGGAGTATTGCGGGAAATTGAACGTCATGCTTCGACAAGCGGACGCCAGATGAAGCATGACGTTCAGTTTCAACCCAGAAGCCTATCCCGCCGCTGGCAGCACCAGCACCGGAATGGCGCTTTCGCGCAGCAGCTGCGCCGTTGCGCTGCGGTGGAACAAGCCGCCCAGCAGGCTGTGGCGCCGCGCAATGATGACCAGCATGTCGGCCTGCTGCCCGGCGGCTTCCTGGAGGATACCGCCCACCACCGTGTTTTGATACACCTGGCGCAGGCTGCTGTCGGCCAGCTCGTTCACGAGATTATTGGTGCGCACGGTGTCCAGCACGGCAGACGCGCTCGGGCCCGTTTCGCCGTCCTCAATCACCTGCACCAGGCTGAGGGTGCCGTGGGTGGCGTGTAGCAGCTGGCCAAGTACGTCGCGGTATTCCACCAGGCTGAAGGGCTCGCCATCCACGGCCAGCAGGAGGCGGCGGGGCGGGAAGGCGTCCCAGCCGGCCGGCGGCACCACCAGCAGCGGGTAGGGGGTGTGCCGCAGCAGGTCCATGGCCGTGGCCGTCACCAGGTCTTCGGGGGTAGGCTCAGCCCCGGTCCGGCCCAGCACCACCAGCAGGGGCGGGCGCTGCCCCACCACTTCCCGCACGGCTTCGGCCAGGGAGAAATTCGAAATATCTACCGCCGTGGCTACGGGCTGGTCGGCCGCCAGCTTTTCCATGGCGTACAATGTTCTCTGCTCGCCCTCGGTCGTGTGCCGGCTGGCAAATGCGGTGGGGGCCAGCAGCTCGTTGTGGCGGGCGTGCAGCAGGAGCAGGCTGGCATTCAGGGGCACGGCCAGCCCGGCCGCATACGACAAAGCCCGGTTGGTAACGGCGAAAAAATCGGTCAGAACAACAATGGAAGGCATCATGGCAAGGGAAAAAGGAGGGTGAACAAATTAGCGCGCCGGAGTCCGGGGAGGGGCAAGGGAACCGGTGGCTTGGGGTTTCCCTCGCGGCGGCGGGCTGGGGGCGGCGTACAGCCAGTCGTCGGGCGCGATGCACGCATCGGCTTCCCACGCGCCCTGCCGCGTGCCAGCGCTGATAAACCACGCCGAATTTTCGGCGCGGCGTGGGTTGGGGCTATGCTTCGATTTCATGGGCGGTCAGGGTTTGGGGGCTGCGGAGCGGCGCGTTGATTAGCACGCACAGGTGGTTGTTTACTTCGTGGGCACCGGCATCGCGGGCCTCGTCGGCCGCCAGCTTGCGGTCAAGCCAGGTATCGACGGTGCCGGTGAGGGTGGCCCGGCCGCCGGCCACCTGCACGGCCACATCCTGGTCATGCAGCCCCGCCGACCAGCAGAAACGCTCCCGAATCCGGGCGGCCAGGGCCAGGTCGGGGCTGAGCGGGACCAGGTCCGGCCGGGCGTGTTCCGGCCCCGAAACGGGCGACGGGCCCCCGGCCTCCGGAGCGGCCCGCGCTACTTCCAGCCGGTTATTCACGTCGAGCACGCCGCTTGCGCCAGCCGCCACCTCGCCGGCGTGTTCCAGCTCAAAATGCGTGTCGACCAAGCCCGTGAGCAGGGCCTGCCCGCCGTGCACCTGCACGCCAAATGCCAGGTGGTCCAGGTAGGGGTCGCGGGCCAGGGCGGCCGCGATGGTCTGGCGAATGTCCTCGTCGGGCACCAGCTGGGCGGGCCGCACTTTGAGCAGGTTGTGCACGTTGGCCACGCCCACCACGTGGCGGGCGTCCTGTTCGGCCTCCTGCCGGGTGCGCAGGGTGCGCACGGTGCCGGCCAGCGTCACCACCCCGTCCAGTACCTGCACCAGCGTTTCGGCCGAGCGCACCCGGGGGTTGAAGCGGAGCGTGGCGCGCACGGCGGCCCCGATGGCGGCGTCCGTTCTGGGAGCGAATTTTTCGCGCCGGATGGCGCGGCCCAGCGCCCAGTAGGCCACAAACAGGTCGCGGGCATCCACGCGGGTGGCCCCGGCCTGGTAGGCAATGGCCACCAGGCGGTCCTTTTCGGCGGCCGTGCCCACCGTGCCCGACAGCTGCACCACCTGCCCGGCGGTGCGCACCACCACCAGCGCCCCGTTCACGCGAATGTCCCAGTCGAGCCGCTCCCGGATTTGGGTGGTGATTTCCTCGTCCGAATTCCGGATGGCACCCCCGCGAATCATCAGCGGCCCGGCTTCGCAACCCTGCACCCCGCGCACGCCCTGCACCACGCGCAGCACCAGCTGTTTCTCGGCCCACGTCTGCACCAAGCCGCTGAGCGTGACCACGCCGCGGCTGGCCAGGCAATGCACCTGGTAGTCGTCGGTGGCCGGGTCGTCGGCCAGAGCACGAGCCACGGCGTGCTGCAGTTCGGCATCGGGCACCTCGGCGGCGCGCACAGCCAAGGCGTTGTGCACGCCCTGCACGCAGCGCACGGCCAGCGCAATTTCTTCGGCTCGCTGCCCCGCCAGTAGGTTGTCGACGAAGCCGGTCAGCGCCACAATGCCCGCCCGGGTGTGCACGGCAATATGGTGGGCGGCAAGGCCTTTTTTGGTGGCCAGCAGCGTTTCGATGGCGGCCGTGATGTCGGCATCGGCGAGGCCCTCGGTGGGGGCGGGCGGCGGGAACAACTGGGCGGTGAGCATGGCGGGTGGGAATGGGGTGGGAAAAGAGAAGGAAGGCTTGGAAAGCAGCCTTCCGCAAAGTTCCCCGTGGCTTCCACGCCCGCACATGACAAGAATTGCCTCATCGCATGACATCCGTCAAGTGCAGGCCCCCGGCGGGGTCATCTTTCCGTTCGCCTCCGCAGCTGCGGGCGGTTTTCGGGGCCCCACGGGGAGTAGTCCGTGGCCAAAACATCATCACCAACGCCAAGCCCACGCTGAACTGGCCCAATGCGCACGTGTCTTGGAATCAAGGCTGGTGCTCGAAAAGCCAGTGGTGGGCTGCGGTGGTGGGCTGCCCGGCTGCATCGGCCCGCTTGTCCAACAGCGCGCTTGCCAAACCCGCGGCCCCGGCTGCTGGCAACGGCAGCCGGGGCACTCGCTAGCAGCTATTGCTATAAATTGATAGAATATAGTCTTTTGTAAGGATAATTGGCGTAACCTTGCCGCATCCAATTTGCAACGAAAGCGCCCCCGCATGAAGATTTATACGCTCGTACTGGCCGCGGCAGTGGCCTGGCACCCTGACTGTTTCGGCCAGGCCGGGAAGCTGCCGGCCAAAGCCCCGGCCGCCGGCCAGCCGGCCCCAACCCTGGCCTCAATGACCAAAGGCCTGCAGAAGTTTGACGGCTATTTCCCCTTTTACTACGACCCGAAAACGGGCAAGATTCTGCTGGAAGTAAGCCGGGTAAACGAGGACTTTCTGTACTTCGGCTCCTTATCGAGCGGGGTGGGCAACGGGATTGAGCGGGGACAAAGCACGTCGGCCATTGCCCGGTTTGTGCGGGTGGGCGGCAAAATGCTGCTCATTGAGCCCAACAACGACTACCGGGCCACAGCGGGCTCTGCCGACGAGCAGCGGGCCGTCGACAACGCCTTTGCCAAGTCCGTGATTTGGGGCTTTGTGCCAGTCGCCACCGAGGGTACGAAATCCCTCATCGACCTGACACCTTTCCTGGTGCGCGACAGCCAAAAAATAGCCGAGCGCCTGAGCAGCGGCGGCTTTTCCGGGCCTGGCGCGAGCCTGCTGAGTCCCGGCGCGGGGGCCAAGCCGGCGGCCAGCTTCAAGTTCGACGAGTCGCGCTCGGCCGTGTACCTGGAAAACACCCGCAACTTTCCCAAGAACTCGGAATTCGAGGCCATGATAACCTTGGTGAGCGGGGGAAGCGGCGACGACGAAGCCGGCCTTTCGCCCGACCCGAACGCGGTGACGGTGCAGATGCACCAGGCCTTCATTGAGCTGCCCGAAAAGGGGTTTCACCCCCGCAAATTCGACCCGCGCTCCGGCTTCTTCCAGTTCAGCTACCTGGATTTTTCCGCGCCCATCAATCAGCCGCTGGCGCAGCGGTTCACGGTGCGCCACCGGCTCGACAAGAAGGACCCCGCGGCGGCCAGCAGCGAGGCCGTGCGGCCCATCGTCTACTACGTGGACCGGGGCGCGCCGGCCGCCATCAAAAAAGCCCTGATGGAGGGCGGCGCGTGGTGGAACCAAGCCTTCGAAGCGGCGGGCTACACCAACGCTTTTCAGGTGAGGGTGCTGCCGGAAGGGGCCGACCCCATGGACATTCGCTACAACGTGGTGAACTGGATAAACCGCTCCGGCTCGCCGCGGGCCTTCTCCTACGGCAACGCCTACATCGACCCGCGCACCGGCGAAATCATCAAGGGCGTGGTGTCGCTTGGGGCCGACCGGCACCGCCAGGACTACCTCATCGCCGAAGGCCTCTTGCAGCCCTACGAGGACGGCAAGCCCGTTTCCGACCAAATGGAGCAGCTGGCGTTGGCGCGCATCCGGCAGCTGTCGGCCCACGAGATTGGCCACACCCTGGGTCTGTACCACAACTTCACGGCCAGCACCAGGGAGCGGGCGTCGGTGATGGACTACCCGTTTCCGCGGTTCAGCCTGCTGCCCGACGGCCGCATCGACTTGTCGGAGGCCTACGCCACGGGCATTGGGTCCTGGGACAAGCGGGCCATTTTGTGGGGCTACGCCGACTTTGCCAAAGGCACCGACGAAAACACTGCGCTCGACAAGATTATGCAGGAAACCTTGCAGCAGGGCTTCCGCTTCATCCCCGACATTGGCGGCTACGTGCACCCGACCTCCAATCAGTGGGACGAGGGCCCGGACCCCGTGGCGCAGCTCACCAAGCTGATGGCCGTGCGGCGGCACGTACTCGACGGCTTCTCGGAAAAAGCCATTCGCCAAGGTGCTCCCCTGGCCACGCTGGAGGAAGTGCTGGTGCCCATCTACCTGCTCCAGCGCTACCAGATTGAAGCCGTGGCCAAATCAATCGGCGGGCAGTACTTCACCCATGCCCTCAAAAACGACGGCCAGGCCCCCACCGCCATGGTGGCCCCGGCCGTGCAGCAACAGGCCCTCGATGCCCTGCTCGCCACCCTTACGCCCGCGGCGCTGCAGCTCCCGGAAGCACTCATTGCCAAGATTCCGCCCCGGCCCTCCGGGTATCCGGGGTCGGTCGAAACCTTCGCGGGCTACACCGGACCCACCTTCGACCCATTGGCTGCCGCCGAAGCCGCCGCGGGCCCCACCATCGCCTCCCTGCTGAATGCCGAGCGCGCCGCCCGCCTCATCGAGTACCACGCCCGCGATGGCCAGCAGCCGGGTTTTGGACCGGTGGTGGAGCAGCTGCTGGCGCACACCTGGCGTGCCCGCCCCGAAACCGGCTACGCCGCCGCCCTGCAAACGGTGGTGAATAACCTCACCCTGAAGTACCTGCTGCAACTAGCCGCCAATAACCAGGCCGCCGCCAGCGTGCGCGGCCAGGCCCTGCTGGCTGTGGAAGACTTGCAGAACTGGATGCGGGCGCAGGCAAAACGGGCCCAACCCGCGCAAAAAGCCAACCTGCTGTTCGGCCTCTCGCAGATTGACCGGTTTAAGGCCGACCCCAGCAAGTTTACGCCCCCGCCGGCCGTGAGCATGCCGCCCGGCGCACCCATCGGCATGCCGGGAATTGATTTTCTGGATTGAGTAGTTGTGCATAGGTAAGCCTACCGTTCCGGCGTGCGCTGCACCCCTGCCGGGCATGGCCCGGCCAGCACCGCCCCCTACGCCGGAAACAGCAGCGTGAACGTGGTGCCCTGGCCCAGCTTGCTGGCCACGTTTAGCTCGATGCCCAGCCGGGCGCAGGCTTTGGCCACGATGGACAGGCCCAGGCCCGTGCCCCCGATTTCCTTGTGCTCCAGGGCATCGGAGCGGTAGAGCGGGTCGAAAATCCGGTTCAGGTCTTCGGGCCGAATGCCGATGCCCTGGTCGGCAATGGAGCAGCGCAGGCCGCCCGCCGCCGCCGCCAGCCCCACGGTAATGGTGGAGCCGGCCGGCGAATACTTGATGGCATTGGCCAGCACGTTGTCCAGAATCAAGTCGACAAGGTGCGGGTCGGAGGTGATGGGCGGCGTTTGGGCGTCCTGAACGTCTACCCGGATATGCTGGGCGTTGAGGTCGGCGCGGCGGCGGTGCAGCACGTCGTGCACGCCGGTGAGCACGGCCAGCTCTTGGCGGGGCCCCGGCCGGGCGTCGTGGTCGAAGCGGGCCAGCAGCAGCAGCTGGTCCACGAGGTAGCTCAACCGGTCGATTTCGCGGATGCTGCGCGTGATGTTTTCCACGTACTCCGGGGCAGTGCGGGGCTTGCGCACCAGCACTTCCAGCGTGCCCTTGAGCACGGCCAGCGGGGTGCGCAGCTCGTGCGAGGCATCGGCGGTGAACTGCTTCTCGCGCACCACGGCCTGCTCGATGCGGTGCAGCAGGCCGTTGATGGCGCTGGCCAAGGTGTGCAGCTCGTCGGGGCGCGGGGGCAGCGGAATACGCTCGGCCAGGTTGTTGCGCGTGATGCGGTCGGTGGCATCCGTAATCTGGGTGATGGGCGCGATGCTGCGCCCGGCCAGCAGCCGCGCAATGCCAAATAGCACCAGCAGCACCAGCGGGAACGATACCAACAGGGCCATTTCGAGGCTGTCGAGCACATGCTGGGCGGCCTCCGACGAAATGCCCGCCAGCAGGTAGCCCACCGGCGCGCCTTCGTGCGCCACCGGCACCTGCACTTGCCGAATGGCCTTGCCGCGCAACATCGAATTCAGCGGCCGCAGCTCTTTGGTCGATGAGAAAATCAACTGATTGGTTTTCAGGTTGGGCGACCGGTCCATGAGCCGGCCCGCTAGGTCATTCACCTGAATAAACACCGGGTTCACCTGCACCTCGCGGTGTTCCCGCTCCTGCCACTCGCCCTTGTTGGCAAAGCGAATCTCGCCCCCCTGAACGGACACCTCCCGCATGTGCTTGGCTGCCTCGAAGTGGAGGTTGGCATCCAAATCCTGGTACACCCGATGCCGCACCACCCCAAAAACGGCCAGGTACACGGCCGCCACCAGCGCGGCCGTGGCCAGCATGTAGTGCAGTGCAATACGGCTTTTGAAAGTGAGGTTCATTTAGTTAAGAGGGTAGGAAGGGAAAAGAACGTCATGCTGAGCGCAGTCGAAGCATCTCGCGTGTGATGGTAATTCAATCGTTGATAAGAGAATTAGTGATGGCACGCGAAATGCTTCGACTGCGCTCAGCATGACGTTCTCTTTACTTGTTTTTTCTGCTCTTTACTTCTCCCTCCTTAGTCCCGAGCTACGTAGCCGATGCCGCGAATGGTATGCAGGTATTCGTCTTCTTTGCTGATTTTTAACTTCTTGCGCAGGGCATTCATGTATACATCAATCACGCCGGTGTTGTATTCGAAGTGAATGTCCCACACATTTTCGATGATGCTCTGGCGGCGGCACACCTTGCCTTTGTGGCGCAACAGAAACTCCAGCAGCGCGAATTCCTTTTGCGTCAGGGCAATTTCTTCGCCGTCTTTGTGCACCTGGTGAGTGGCCACGTCGAGCACGATGGGGCCGACAGAAAATCGTTCCGGCGGCTCTCCGGCAGGCCGCAGCTGCACCCGAATGCGTTCGAGCAGTTCTTCGAAATGGAAGGGTTTTTTGATGTAGTCGTTGGCCCCGGCTTGCAGGCCCGCGATGGTGTCGTGCACGGTGTCCTTGGCGGTGAGGAAGATGAGCGGCGTAAGGTTGTGAGCGGCGCGCAGCTGCTGGCACACTTCGAGGCCGCTGAGGCCGGGCAGCATCCAGTCGACGAGCAGCAGGTCGTATTTCTGGGCTTGGGCCATGCGCAGGCCGGTTGTGCCATTGTCGGCTACGTCCACCAGAAACGCTTCCTCTTCCAGGCCTTGCTTCAGGAATCGGGAAATGCCGGGCTCGTCTTCAATAACCAATAGCTGCATGGGAGAAGGGGAATGGGGGGTGTGAGTCTGCCGGCTACGACGCGCGGGAGCAACCGTGGGCAAAACCGTAGCGAGGGCCACACCTTTCGGGGCTACCCGGCCAACAACAATAGTCGCGGTTAAAATGCGAAAGCCGGTAGCGCAAATTTCATTTTAAGCGGATTTTAAGATGCGCGGCCCGGTTACTTTTGAGGGCAAAGCGTTAAGAGGCAGGTCCAATCGGCTAGTGAAATGCCGGGACCCTCCACCATCCCTTTTCGGCTGCTTATCAAGTATTTCCTGGGCTTAATGGTGACTCAGGCCCAGCTTAAGAAGATTTTAAGCTGGTGCTAACCTTTCTGTAAGCCGCGCCCCGGTTCTTTGTGCGGTCCACGAGGGCAGCCCGCCACCTATTTCGCTTTCGATGCTTCAAAAAATCATAGCTGCCAGCATTCGCAACAAGCTGCTGGTGGTACTTATGCTGCTGGCCCTCGTTGGCTGGGGCGGCTACTCGGCGCTGAATTTGCCGCTCGATGCCATTCCGGACGTTACCAACAACCAGGTGCAGGTCATCACCCAAAGCCCCGCCCTGGCGGCCCAGGAGGTGGAGCAGCTGCTCACGGTGCCCCTCGAATTGCAGCTGCGCACCATGCCCGGCGTCACGGAAATCCGGTCCATATCGCGCTTCGGGCTGTCGGTTATCACGGTCGTTTTCGACGACAAAATCGACACCTACCGCACCCGGCAGCTCGTGGCCGAAAAGCTGACCACCGCGCAGGCTGACCTGGGGGCCGGGGCCGGTACGCCCCAAATGGCCCCGATAACGACCGGCCTGGGCGAAATTTTTCAGTACAGCATCCGCGTTAAGAAGGGCTACGAAAAGCAGTTTCCGCTTTCCAAGTTGCGCGACGTGCAGGACTGGCTCATCAAGCGGCAGCTCGCTGGCGTGCCCGGCGTGGTGGACGTGAGCAGCTTCGGCGGCTACGTGCGGCAATACGAAGTGAGCGTGAACCCCGACCGCCTGAACGCCGCCGGCGTGACCATGCCCGAACTGTTTGCGGCCCTGCAGGACAACAACGCCAACACTGGCGGCAGTTACCTCGAGCGCGGCCCCAACACCTACTTCATCCGGGGCGAGGGCCGGGTAACGTCGCTGGCCGACATCGGCACCATCGTTATCAAGCAAGCCGCCCAAAACACCCCGCTGCTGGTGCGCGACGTGGCCGACGTGCGCTTCGGCCACACCATGCGCTACGGGGCCATGACGCGCAACGGCCGCGGCGAAACCGTGGGCGGCATCGTGCTCATGCTTAAGGGCGCGAGCTCCGAGCAAACCATCAAGGGCGTGAAGGAGCGGGTGGCCGAAATCCAGAAAACCCTGCCCGCCGGCCTCGAAATTCTGCCGTTTCTCGACCGCACCAAGCTCATCGATAAAGCCATTGAAACGGTGGCCCGCAACCTCCTCGAAGGGGCCGTAATCGTGCTGGTGGTATTGCTGCTGCTGCTCGGCAACTGGCGCGCGGGGCTGGTGGTGGCCAGCATGATACCGCTCTGCATGCTCTTCGCGCTGGGCATGATGAAGACCTTCGGCGTGTCGGCCAACCTGATGAGCCTGGGCGCGCTCGACTTCGGCCTCATCGTGGACGGGGCCGTGATTATCGTGGAAGCAATGATTTTCCATATCGTCCACGCCCAAAAACAGGCCGAGAATGAAACCATGGACCAAGTGGCCGAAGCCGCCGCCACCCGCCTAATGCGCTCGGCCCTGTTTGGGCAGTTTATTATTCTGATTGTCTACTTCCCGATTCTGGCCCTCACGGGCATCGAAGGGAAGATGTTTCGGCCCATGGCCCTCACCGTGAGCTTCGCCATTTTGGGGGCGATGGTGCTGTGCCTCACCTACGTGCCGGCGGTGTCGGCCTGGGCCTTGCGCAAAGACATCAAGGAGGAAGGCACCGTGGCCGACCGCATCATGAAGTTTTTGTACCGGGGCTACAAGCCGCTCATCGAGGGGGCGTTGCGGTTGCGCTGGGCCGTGGTGGGGGCCGCCGTGGCGCTGCTAGTGGGGGCCTTTTTCCTGTTCCGAACCCTGGGCGGCGAGTTTATTCCGCAGCTCGATGAGGGCGACTTTGCCGTGAACGTGACGCTGGCTCCCGGCTCGTCGCTCAGCCAAAGCATTGCCACCACCACCAAAGTGCAGCAGATTCTGATGAAGAATTTCCCCGAAGTGGTGCAGATTGTGGGCAAAATCGGCACGTCCGAAATTCCTACCGACCCCATGTCGTTCGAGGATTCTGACCAAATGGTTATTCTCAAAGACCAGAAGGAGTGGACCTCGGCCAGCTCCCGCGAGGAGCTGGCCGACAAGATGCAAAAGTCCCTGGCCAGCGTGCCGGGCGTGAACATGGAGTTTCAGCAGCCCATCCAGATGCGGTTCAACGAATTGATTTCGGGGGCGAAATCCGACATCAGCATCAAGATTTACGGCGATGATTTGGGCATTTTGTTTGAAAAAGCCAACCAGGCGGCGGCCCTCATCCGGCCGCTGGCCGGCGTGGGCGACCTCAAGGTGGAGCAAATCGCGGCCCTACCTCAGCTGCGCGTCACCTACGACCGCCAGAAAATGGCCCAGTACGGCCTGCGCATTTCCGATTTGAACGCGCTGCTGCGCTCCTCCTTCGCCGGCGACGTGGCCGGGCAAGTGTATGAGGGCGAGCGTCGCTACGACCTAGTGGTGCGCCTGGACAGCACCCGCCGCCAGGGCCTCGGCGACTTGCGCAACCTGTACGTCGACACGCCCACCGGCCAGAAAATCCCCCTCGAAGAAGTGGCCACCGTGGCCTACCGCAACGCCCCGGCCCAGATTTCGCGCGATGATGCCCGCCGCCGCATCAACATCGGCGTGAACGTGCGGGGCCGCGATGTGCAGAGCCTGGTGCAGGAAATTCAGGGCAAGCTCAGCCGCGTGAAGCTGCCGCCGGGCTACACCATCAAGTACGGTGGGGCGTTCGAGAACCTGCAGCGCGCCACCGCCCGCCTCGAAATCGTGGTGCCTATCTCGCTGGCGCTCATATTTTTACTGCTTTACCTGTCGTTTCAATCGGTGAAGCAGGCCGGACTGATTTTTACGGGTATTCCGCTGGCTACGATTGGCGGAATTGCGGCGCTGTGGCTGCGCGGCATGCCGTTTAGCATTTCGGCGGGCGTGGGCTTTATTGCCCTGTTTGGCGTGGCGGTGCTCAATGGCATCGTGCTGGTGGCCAGCCTGAACGAGTTGGCCGCCGAAGGGGTGAAGAACGTGCGGGAGCGGGTAATCCGGGCCACGGCCGAGCGGTTCCGGCCGGTGCTGCTCACGGCCTCGGTGGCTTCGCTGGGCTTTCTGCCCATGGCCCTTTCCACTTCGGCCGGCGCGGAGGTGCAAAAGCCCTTGGCCACAGTAGTCATTGGCGGATTAATAACGGCCACGCTGCTCACGCTGCTGGTGCTGCCGGTACTCTATACCTTCTTCACGAACGATGATGAGGAAGCGCCAAATGCCACGCCGGATAATACGCCAATTGAGCATGTCGCAACATCGCCAGTCTCCCCCTCTCCGCAGGAGAGGGGGCCGGGGGGTGAGGTGACTTGGCTGCGCTGTCC
>JBBQSQ010000122.1:0-13903 GCA_038213745.1 Cytophagales bacterium | reverse complement strand
CGGCGCGGCTCGCCCCCGCGCAAGGCCTGCACAAACAGCTGCGGCAGCGAGTCTTTGCCCGCCCCGGTCTTCACCAGGTAAGCCAGCTCCTGCCCGTTGGGCGACCAGCGCGGCTGCGTCAGGCCGGGGCGGCCGGTTTGCAAGGCGCGCTGCTCGCCGGTGGCGGGGTTCACCAGCAGTAGGCTGGTTAGGAACCGGTCTTCGGCGTAGTCGGGCGTGGTCACGACCAGGGCAATGCTCTTGCCATCGGGCGAAAACTGCGGGTCGGCCAGGCCGGTTATTTTGGCCAAATCGCCCAGCTCAAAGGGCCGCTGCTGGGCGCGCAGGGCGGCCGTAGGGAATAGCAGCAGCCACAGCAGGGCCAGGTGCCAGGAGGAGAGGTTTTTCATGGGACGAGTGACGATTAAAATATAGTGGTAAAGAACGTCATGTGGAGCTTGTCGAAGCATCTCGCTCGAATCGTCCTCACGATTGAGTTGCTACCCCAAGCGAGATGCCTCGGCTGCGCTCGGCATGACGTTCTGTTTCCAGCATGACAGACGGCACCCTCCTCCTTCCGAAGCAGCGGGCGCGTTAGTCGCGGTAGTTCAGTGCGGGCTTGCGGTCGCCGAGCAGGGGCTTATACACGTAGCTGCCCACCTTCTGCTTCAGCTCTGCTTTCGCCTTGGCCACCAATTCGGCGTCGGTGAATAAGTCGATGGCCGTGAGGGCCATGGTTTTGGCGGCTACCAGCATGCCTTTGCTGCCGATTTCTTTGCCGCTGCAGGCCACGGCCTGCCAGCTGTGGGCGGGCGTGCCGGGTATCCAGGTGGCGGCCTGCAGGCCCACGGTGGGCACCACGTAGCTCACGTCGCCCACGTCGGAGCTGCCGCCCAGGTCGCGGGCAAGGTAAGGCGCTACTTCGGCGGCCTGGGCCACGGGCGGCGCTGGCACCCCCAGCGACGCCTGAATTTTCTGGCCGAAGGCGGCCTCCTCAGGCGAGTAGGTCACGCCGCCCACCTGTTCCAGATTGCGCTGCAGGGCGTGGGCCAGGGTTTCGTTGATGAGCAAATCGTGGGTACCGCCGATAATCTCGTAGTCCATGGTGGTGCCGGTGCCCAGGGCGGCACCTTCGGCGGCTTTCACCACGCGGGCGAAGATGGCCTCTACGTCGGCCCGGTTGGGGTGGCGCACGTAGTAGTACACCTCGGCGAAGTCGGGCACCACGTTGGGGGCCTTGCCGCCGTTGGTGATGACGTAGTGAATGCGGGTTTCCTGGGGTACGTGCTCACGCATCATGTTTACCATGTTGTCCATCGCCTCTACCGCGTCGAGGGCGCTGCGGCCCCGCTCGGGCGCGGCGGCGGCGTGCGCGGCCACGCCGTGGAACCGGAATTTGGCCGACGAATTGGCGATGTACTTGCCCACCATCGTGGCGTTTTCGCTGCCGGGGTGCCAGTGCACCACCGCATCCACGCCTTCAAATAAGCCGGCCCGCACCAGGTACACTTTGCCGCTGCCACCCTCCTCGGCGGGGCAGCCATACACCTTCACGGTGCCGTGCAGCTTGCCCTCTTTCATCAGCTTTTTAATTTCGATGCCAGCCGCCACGCTGGCCGTGCCGAAAAGGTTGTGGCCGCAGCCGTGGCCCGCGTTCTGGCCCGCGATGGGCGATTTCTCGGCCACGGCCTGCTGGGCCAGCCCCGGCAGCGCATCATATTCGGCCAGGATGCCGATAACCGGCTTGCCGCTGCCGTAGGTAGCCACGAAAGCGGTGGGGATATCGGCCACGCCGGCCTGCACCGTGAAGCCGTTTTTGCGCAGCGTTTCCTGCAGCAGGGCCGCGCTTTTGGTTTCCTTGTAGCCCATCTCGGCAAAGCCCCAAATGCGCTGGGCCACTTGCTGGTATTCGGCGTAGTGGGCCTGCAAATCCTGCAGGGCTTCGGTTTTGAGGGCTTCGGTGGGCGGCAGGGCCGGGCGGAAGGCCAGCAGCAACCCGGCACCGAGCAGGCCCATGGTAGCGTCTTTTTTCATTGGGAACAGCAAATGGAGGGGGGAAGTCAGAACGGTGACTTCCCCGAAAGTAGCACCGAATCGGAACTGCAAACCGCGAGGGGCAGTCGCCCTCTGCGCGTTGGCTTCACCGCGCCAGCTTTTCGGAGCGGAACAAGCCATTGCTGGCCCGCAACAGCTTGGCGCGCAGCGTGGGGTGGTGGTCCGGATGCGCTTGTAGGAAGGTCCGCACCGCGGTCGCGGTACCCACGCGGCGGATGCTTGAGAAGCCCTTGGTGGGAGCAGCATAGCAGCTAAAGGACAGACCAGTGGAAACGGCCGGGGCTGAAAGATGCCGCCGTGGTAGAAGCTTCTTTGCTTGGCCGTGCAACGCATGCTCAACACAACCGGTCAGGGTGCAGCCAACGGCCTACCGAGGGCTGCGCTTTGCCCGTGCGCGGGCCCGACGATAGCCATTTGCAGGATAGAACATATCCAAGAATCAAAAAATAGTGGTATGGTATTTTTTATTGTTGAACTGCGCGGTAGCTTTGCTCTGTTATTTACGATTTTTGGCGGGAGCCAGCTGGTTATACGACTTTTTTCTACCCGTATTAGCGCGCAAACAGAGGCTTACCCCAATTGCTTGCCTGGCTGATTTTTAACATTTTTCAACTTCCTTATTTTTTCACTTTTTCAAGAGTATGAAACACATTTCCATTTTTTCTACCACTTGGCTTCCCGGCAGGAAGCTGGCTAAATTCGCCGCCGTACTGGGGCTAATGGTTGCCAGCACTTCGGCCCAAGCCTTTGAAACCCACGGCGCTGCTGCGGGCATTCGCACGACATTGGAGCTGCGCGGCGTTGCGGCGGCTCCCACCATCACCAGCTTCACGCCTACCTTCGGCCCAGGCGGGACCGCCATTACTGGCACGCTGGTAACCGTGACGGGCACCGACTTTACCGGTGCCACCGCGGTCAAGCTCAACGGCACAGCCATTAGTCCTTTCACGGTAGTAGATGCCCAAACCATCACCTTCCGAGTACTCACCACTGGCACCAACGGCCCCATTTCGGTAACCACCCCCGATGGCACCGCTACCAGCACGGCGAGCTTCTTCCTGACGCCCGTTATCTCGCTGCTCGCGCCAGTCGCCCAGGTGGCCGGCGGTGCTGATGTGAACCTGACCATCACGGGCACAAACTTCACGGCTGGCTCAACGGTCAACTTCAACGCGGTCAGCTACCCGGCCACCGCCAGCACCGCCAACTCAGTGACGACAACCATCCCGGCCAGCGCCGTGGCCACGGCCGGCAGCTACATGGTATCGGTGACCAGCACGGGCGGCACTTCGGGCACCTTAACCTTCGTGGTAAGCAACCCAAGCACGGCCGGGGCCTATGAAAACTTCGAAACCGGCACCAAAGCTAGCTATACTAATACTACGGGCACGGACGACGTGACGCTAACGAGCGGCAGCTGGAAATTGAACAACGCTCTGTTGGGCAGTACGTTCGCCGATAGGTTCAACGGCTTACAGTCCGCTCGGATTCGTGGCGGCGGCTTTATCGCCATGAACTTCGACAAGCCTACCGGCGCGGGCATTGTAACGGTTAATGCCGGTCTCTACAATATCGACACAGGTGCTTCCTTTATTCTGGAAATCTCCACCAATGGTGGCACGACATACACAACCGTAACCGGCGCGCCGGCTACCTTGAACCCCAGGATTGAGGCCTATACCTTCACGGTGAACCAAGCTGGTAACGTACGTTTCCGCGTCAGCAGCACCAATACGGTGGCTGGCCAGAATCCCCGCATCAGCATCGACGACATCTCCGTCACCAACTTCACGACAGCCCCCACCATCGCCAGCTTTACGCCCACTTCGGCCGCAGCCGGCACCACGGTTACCGTTACGGGCACTGACTTGACGGGCGCAACCGCCCTAACGCTGAACGGTGCGGCCATCACCGGCTTCGCCGTGGTGAATGCTACAACCATCACTTTCACGGTGCCCGCGGGTGCTACCAGCGGCCCCATCGCCATCACCACGCCCGGTGGCACGGCCACCAGCACCGGCACCTTCACGGTTATCCCCGACAATCCGGTTCCGACGATTACAAGCATTGCGCCGGCCACGGCCGTGGCCGGCGCAGCGGCCCTGACCCTGACGGTAACCGGCACGAACTTCATCAGCGGTTCGGTAGTGAACTTCAACGGCACGGCCCTGACCACCACCTTCGTGTCGACCACCCAGCTCACGGCGGCCGTGCCGGCTTCGGCCCTGGCCATGGCGGGCACCTACAACGTCACTGTGACCAACGCGGCCCCTGGCGGCGGCACTTCGGCCAACGCGGCGTTCACCGTCATGGTCCCGGCTCCGACCATCGTGAGCTTCACGCCCACCAGCGGCCTGGCGGGTGCAACCGTTACCCTCACCGGCACGGACTTCACCGGGGCCACGGCGGTAACGCTCAACGGCTTGGCCATTACCGGCTTCACCATAGTTGACGCGCAGACCATCACTTTCGCAGTGCCCGCTTCGGCCACGTCCGGTGTTATTGCGGTGACCACGCCCACCGGCACGGCCACCAGCACGGCCACGTTCACGGTACTCGTGCCTAACCCGATAGCCACCATTACCAGCCTGGCCCCCAACACGGCCGTGGCCGGCGCGGCCGCCCTGACCCTGACGGTGAACGGCACGAACTTCCTGGCTGCTTCAATAGTGAATTTTAACGGTGCCGCCTTGGCGACCACCTTCGTATCGGCCACCCAGCTTACCGCCCCAGTTCCGGCTACGGCATTAGCCACGGCCGGCGCGTTTGATGTAACGGTAACCAACCCCGCTCCGGGCGGCGGCACCTCGGCAGCGGCCGTGTTCACCGTGACGGCTCCGGTAGTTATTCCAGCTCCGACCATTGCGAGCTTCACGCCGGCCAGTGCCCTTCCCGGCACGGTCGTGACGCTGACCGGCACCGACTTCACCGGAGCCACGGCGCTGACGCTCAACGGCGTGGCCATCACCGGCTTCACGGTAGTGAGTGCTACTTCCATCACTTTCACGGTGCCCGCCGGTGCTACCAGTGGCACCATCGCCGTTACCACACCCAGTGGCACGGCCACCAGCGCCACGGCCTTCACGGTGCTCGTGCCAAACCCGGTTCCGGCCATCACCAGCCTAGCCCCGGCCACGGCCGTGGCCGGCGCGGCGGCCCTGACCCTGACGGTGAATGGCACGAACTTCATTAGCGGTTCGGTAGTGAACTTTAACGGTGCCGCCTTGGCGACCACCTTCGTATCGGCCACCCAGCTTACCGCCCCAGTTCCGGCTACGGCATTAGCCACGGCCGGCGCGTTTGATGTGACGGTAACCAACCCCGCTCCGGGCGGCGGCACCTCGACAGCGGCCGTGTTCACGGTGACGGCTCCGGTGGTTATTCCGGCTCCGACCATTGCGAGCTTCACGCCCACCAACGGCCTGGCGGGTGCAACCGTTACCCTCACCGGCACGGACTTCACCGGGGCCACGGCGGTAACGCTCAACGGCGCGGCCATCACCGGCTTCACCGTCGTGAACGCCACGACCATCACCTTCACGGTGCCCGCTGGTGCTACCAGTGGCCCCATCGCCGTTACCACACCTGGTGGCACGGCCACCAGCACCACGGCCTTCACGGTAACCGTGCCCAACCCGGCCCCGGCCATTACGGGCATTGCTCCGGCCACGGCCGTAGCTGGCAGCGCCGGCTTTACCCTGACGGTGAACGGCACCGGCTTCCTCAATGGCTCGGTGGTGAACTTCAACGGCACGGCCCTGACTACCACCTTCGTGTCGGCCACCCAACTCACGGCGGCGGTTCCGGCTTCGGCAGTTGCCTCGGCGGGTAGCTTCCAGGTAACGGTGACCAACGCGGCTCCTGGCGGGGGCACTTCGGCGGGTGTGGCGTTTGTGGTAACGGCCGCGGCCCCCACCATCGCCAGCTTCACGCCTACCTCGGGCGGCCCCAGCACCGCGATTACCATCACGGGCACCAATTTCACGGGCGCTACGGCCGTGACGATTGGCACCTTCGCGGTGGCCAGCTTCACGGTGGTTTCGGCCACGAGCATCACGGCCGTACTGCCCACGGGCAGCGGCAGCGTGAGCGGCTTCATTACGGTGGTGACGCCGGCTGGTTCGGCCACGAGCAGTACTACGTTCAACCTGGTGTCGGCCACGCTGGCTGGCAAAGCCCTGCCCGGCCTCTCGGTGTACCCCAACCCGTTCCAGGACCGCCTGACGGTGAGCCTGCCCCAGGCTGGTGCTGCCACGGTAGCCCTGCGCGACCTCACCGGCCGCGTGGTCGTACCCATGGCTCCCCTCGCAGCTGACAAGCAGCTGCAGCTGCCTGCTACGCTCGCCGCTGGCATCTACCTGCTGGAGGTACGCCAAGGTGACGTAACGGCCCTACGCCGCGTAGAGAAGAAATAAGCTGACCTACGCCAGCGCTACACAAAAAAGGCCCCCGCAGTAGCGGGGGCCTTTTTTGTGTAGCGCCACGATGCCTACTGCCTCGGGGTGCTTGCCGTATTGGCTAAGGGCACCAGCTTCTCCGCCCGAAACAAGTCGTCGGCCGCTTGCAGGAGCTTGGCGCGCAGCTTGGGGTTGTAGTCGGGGTGGGCTTGCAGGAAAGCCCGCACGGTGCTGGCGGCGCTGGCGGTTTGGTAGCTGCCCAGCGTGGCTTGTAGCCAGGAATAGGGAAAGAAGATGTCGCCGGTGAGCTTCACGCCGGTGGAGCTTCTACCTTGAGCCAGATGTGCTAGGGGCGGGCCTGTGTCGGCGGGATAAGGGCCACCGACTGGCAGGTTTTGAAGAACTGCTTTTTGGATTTGGCCGCCGGTTTTTCTGCAGGGCGGTCCACGGGTCCTGCTTTAGGATGAAAACAAACATCTTGGCACCCAGTCTCCGCGGCTCACTTTGTGGTGATTTCGTGGGTGCCCGAAAAGGAGGGCGTAGGCGCAGAGCATGTCAGTCGTCGGCGCAGGGGCTCCTCAAGTAGGACATACAGCACAATGGCTACCAAAATCAACTCCACCAATTTTACGGGCGGGTGCCCAATCAGGTGAACGCTAATGAAGCTGCCGATGAAACCCATGTGAATAAGGTAAAACACATAGGAGCTGCGACCGAGTAGGTCAAAGAGTTTGGTTTCCAACAGAGTACGCAGCCAGCTACGCTCAAACATCAGGCCGTAGAGCAGCAGCACGATACCAACGGGCAGCACCACATTATTGATGGCGATGCAGACGTAATTCTTGGTTTCCCAGCTGGCACCCAACTTCACCTTGACAATTGCCATCAGCCCCGTGCAGGCCACTAGCCAGAGCAGTCCCAAAGTAGTTACTCCGCGGGACGGGCGCTGTTTGGCGGGAAATTTTCGCAGAAACCCTGCTAAGCCAATGCCCGCTAAAAACTCGATGCACCGGCCAAAAAAGGTGTACGTAAGCACGAAGTAGGGCGAATTCATAAAGCCTGCCGTCCCCAGCACAGGCACTGATTTTAGGGCCTGGCCCACGCCGAGCAGGGCAGCCCCCAGACCGAGCAGGCCGGCCGCGTACAAAAGCAACATCCAAGCCTTACTGCGCAAGCCAACCAACAGAAAAGGAGCCGCGACGTAAAAGCACTCCTCCGTGGTGAGCGACCATCCTTGCGGCAAACCGGAGAACTTGTACGTATCGAAAAAGCCCTTAAGAAAAGTCAGATTCAGGCCCAATTTGAGCAGCCAGGTACTGCCATCGTTCGAAAAGCCAGCGTTTGTTGTCCAGTCGCCCGGCTGAATTGCTAGAACAAACGTGACTAGGGTTAATAGTGCATACATCGGGTAGATGCGCGCAAACCGACTGCGCAGGTACTGCCGCCACCAAACCGCCGTGAGTACCACATGCGCTTGGTAGCGCGTCGCAATTAAAAACCCACTCAATACGAAAAAGATGGAAACGCCCACCCCCCACTCTTCCATAAACAACGATAGCCACGAGTGCATGGGCAGCCAGTGCCAGTCGATACGGTCGGGAGCATTGTGACAAAAGAAAACCAGGTAAGCCGCCAGGGCGCGCAAACCAGTCAGGGCGGGATAATAGGATTTAGGCAAACTCATGCGGGCAGTGGCAAAGTAAAACCATACCTGCTGAAGGCACGACGGCCCTAAAAATCAAACCACTGCATTAGCTTGAATTCCATCGTATTACTGCAACAGCTTCTCCGCCCGAAACAAGTCGTCGGCCGCTTGCAGGAGCTTGGCGCGCAGCTTGGGGTTGTAGTCGGGGTGGGCTTGCAGGAAAGCCCGCACGGTGCTGGCGGCGCTGGCGGTCTGGTAGCTGCCCAGCGTGGCTTGCAGCCAGGAATAGGGAAAGAAGATGTCGCCGGTGAGTTGAATTTCTTCGAGCAATTCCAAGCTGGCGGGCAGGTACTTTTCGGAGGTGGCCTGGCGTAGCGGGTGGTGCAGGTAGCCCAGCGCGGCCGTGACCCAGGCTTCTTTGGCGCGGCCGGTTTTGTCTTTCAGACTGAAAAAAAAGGTGTCGCGGGTGGCCGCATCGGGCGCAAGGGCAGGCAGGAGAAACTGCAGGCGCTGGCGGCGGTCCACGTTTTTGATGCGGGCGAGCTGCTGGGGGAGGATGGGCGCGGGCGCAGCCCCCTGTCCGGTAGCATAATCGCGCACGGCCAGCGCCAGGGCCAGGGCGGTGTAGTCGTCCTCGGTGAGTTTCACGCCGGTGGGGGCTTTTTCCGTGCGCCAGATTTGGTAGAGGCGGGCCTGCGCCGGTGGGGTGAGGGCGATGGATTGATAGGTTTTGAAGAGCAGTTTTTTGGCGTTGGCGGCCGGGTTTTTCTGCAAGGCCGTCCACAGGTCTTTTTCCAGGGCGGGCACCAGAGCCAGCCGCTGCGCCGGGCTGAGGAAGTGCCAGAAAATGTCGCTGACCTGGCCCGTGAGCAGCTTCAGGTTCAGCTCCTCGGGCTCGCGGGTGAGGGCCTGGCGGCACACGCCGAGCAACGCTTGGGGCTTGATGACCTGGCCGTTGAGCATATTCTCGTAGAGGTTGACGTAGGCGGCGGCGCGGGCCACGGGGTTCTTCAGCCCCGCCAGCTGCGTAGTGAGCTGCCGGGCCACCGGGAACACGCCGTAGCCCAGGCCCGTAGCGTTGAAAAGGATAAAGCTGGGGGCGGCCTCGCCCACGGCGGCGGGCAGCGCCACAGTGCCCTGGTTCATGTTCACGGTCAGCTCGTTGGTGTGGCCGTCGGGGTAGGCCAGCAGGATTTCGAAGAGCTGGGGCCAGAGGCGGGCGGAACCGTCTTCGGCGCGCTGGGTCAGGGTGAGACCCGTGATTTTACCGGCACTGGTTTGGAGGTCGTAGCTGAAGACGGGGCGACCGGGCTCGTTCACCCACACCTGGTTCCAGGCTTGCAGGTCGGCGGGCGTGCGGGCATCGAGGATGCCAATGAGGTCGAGCCAGGTGGCGTTGCCGTGGGCGTATTTGCGCAGGTATTCGCGCAGACCTTCCTGGAAGGCTTCGGGCCCCATCAGGCGTTCCAGCTGCCGCATCATAATGGGTGCTTTGTGGTAGATGATGTTGCCGTAGAGCGAGCCCGCGTCCTGCAGATTGGCCAGCGGCTGCCGGATGGGGTTGGCCCCGGCCGTGCGGTCGATGCCGTAGGCGGCGGGGTAGTGGTCGATGACAAACTTGAGGTCGTAATTGGAATTTTTGACCGCTACCTGCGTGATTTTATCGGCCATGAAGTTGGCAAATACCTCCTTCATCCACACGTCGTTGAACCACTGCATGGTCACCAAATCGCCGAACCACATGTGGGCGGTTTCGTGCGAAGTCAGGTTCGAGCGGGCCAGGATTTGGTCCTGCGTCGCGCCCTCGTCTAAAAACAAGGTCGAGGCCTTGTAATCAATGGCCCCCACGTGCTCCATCCCACCGTATTGGAAGTCGGGAATGGCCACGAAATCAAGTTTCTGGAACGGGTACGGCAGGCCGGTGTATTGCTCCATAAAGGCTAGCGCGTCGGCGTGCAGCTGAAAGATGGGGCCGAGGCTCAGGCGCAGCTTAGCCGGGTCGGTTTCGCGGTGCAGAAAGCTCATGGCGCGGCCGTTCAGCGTGCGGTTCACCCGCGAGAACTTGCCCGCCGCGAAGGAAAACAAATAGGTGCTGATGCTGTCGGAAGGGGCGAAACGGTAGGTTTTTATTCCGGGCAATAAACCGTCACGTATTACTACAGAATCAATCAGCGGCGCATTAGCTACGGCCTGCCATCGTCGAGGCACAGTGAGCGTTAGCGTAAACGTGGCCTTCAAATCGGGCTGGTCGAAGACGGGCACGACGGTGCGGGCGCGGTCGGGCACCAGCAGCGTGTAGAGGTAGTCGTCGTTGCGGTTGAGCGACTGCTCGCCGGCCGTGAGCTGGATTTCGGCCACGTTGCGCCCCGTTTTCAGTGCCGCGACTGGCAACACGAGGTGCTCGTTGCGGTAGTCGATTTCGACGGGCTGGCCATTTACCAGCAGTTTGTGCAGGTGGTCAGCGCTGGCTTTGAAGTCCACCTGTACCGGATTTCGGTTGTCTTTCAGGTTGAATGAAACCTGTTCAGTTGCTGCAATGGCCGCTGTTTTACGGGCCGGAATGGTCAGATTCAACTCATAGGCCACGCCGCTGATGGTGGCCTTGCGCGCCACGGCCAGCGTTTCGGATACGCCGGTGGTCACGGGCGGGTCGGGCTCGGTGGGCGGGGCCAGCGCCGCGGGTTGCGCGGGGGCCGTTGCGGGCGTGCTGAACATGGGCGCACGCTGGCAGGCGGCGGCGAGCAGGGCGAGCAGAAAGCCGCCGGCCCTGCCATATTTACGAAAGCGAATTGTCATTGGAATAGGCCAGTGCTAAGAGCTTCAAAAGTAGCCGCCGCTTCGTGAGTACCGACTTGCTGCTGCCCGCTGTCCCGCCGCCGGTGCGCCTCTACCCGCTGGGCGATGCCGCCGTGGTGCTCGAATTCGGCGACAGCATCAGCCCGGCTACGCACCGCGCCATTGCGGATTTCAGCGCCCGGCTGGCCCGGCGGCCGTTTGTGGGCTTGCGCGAGGTGGTACCCGCCTTTACCACCCTCACCGCCTATTACGACCCCTGGCTGGTGAGCGAAAACGGCCGGCACGCGCCTTACGAGCGGGTGGCCGCCCAGCTCCGAGCGCTGCTGGCCGGCACGGCAGAAACCGCAGCGGCCCCGGCAACCGAAGTCGTAGAAATTCCGGTGTGCTACGGCGGCGCGTTCGGGCCGGATTTGGCATTCGTAGCAGCCCATACCGGGCTCGGCGTGGCGGAAGTCATTGCCCGGCACACCGCCCCCAGCTACCTGGTGCACATGATTGGCTTCGCGCCCGGCTTCCCGTACCTGGGTGGGCTGGATGCGCGGCTGGCCACCCCCCGCAGGCCGCAGCCGCGCCCGCTGGTGCCCGCCGGCACGGTGGGCATCGCGGGGGCGCAAACGGGGATTTACTCGCTGCCCACTCCGGGCGGCTGGCAGCTCATCGGCCGCACGCCGCTGCGGCTGTTCAATCCGGAGTGGGCGCAGCCCAGCCGGCTGCGGGCGGGCCAGCGGCTGCGGTTTGTGGCCATCAGCGCCGCCGAATATGCTCAGCACCAGCGGCATGAGTCTTAGCATCCTGCGCCCCGGCCTGCTTACCACCGTGCAAGACCTGGGCCGGCACGGCTACCAGCAGGACGGCATCATCGTGAGCGGGGCCATGGATGCCACCGCCCTGCGCGTGGCCAACCTGCTGGTGGGCAACCCCGAAACCACGGCCGGCCTCGAAATCACGCTGCTGGGCCCCAAAATTCGCTTCGAAACCGACTGTCTCGTGGCCCTCACCGGCGCGCACCTCTCCCCCACCCTCAACGGCCAGCCGGTGGGCCTGAACCGGCCGGTGTGGGTGGCGGCCGGGACGGAGCTGGCCTTCGGGCGGGCCTTGGCGGGGAGCAGGGCCTACCTGGCCGTGGCGGGCGGCTTTGCCCTGGCCCCGGTGCTGGGCAGCCAGTCCACCTATCTGCGGGCAGGCTTTGGGGGGTTCCAGGGCCGGGCGCTGCAAGCCGGTGATGTGCTGTCGGTGGGCCAGTTCTCAGCCATTGGTGAGAAGCTGCGGCAGCAGCTGGCGCAGCGCCTGTCGCACAGCAGTTGGGTGCCGGCCCGCTGGACGCCGGGGCCGGCCCTTTGCCCGACACCGCACCCCAATCCGGTCATCCGCGCCGTGCGGGGGCCGGAATACGAGTTGTTTTCCGAAGCCAGCCAGCGGGCTTTTTGGCACGAGCCGTTCACCGTCACGCCCGAGGCCGACCGCATGGGCTACCGCCTGCACGGGCCTGCACTAGCGCGGCCGATAGAAACCGAGCTGCTGTCCAGCGCCGTCACGTTCGGCACGGTGCAGGTGCCGGCCGGCGGCCAGGCCATCGTGCTGATGGCTGACCGCCAAACCATTGGCGGCTACCCGCGCCTGGCGCAGGTTATCACGGCCGACTTATCGGCGTTGGCGCAGGTGCGGCCGGGCGCGCGCATTCAGTTTGCGGAGGTATCACTGGCCGAGGCGCAGGCGCTGTACCTTGCGCAGGAACGGCAGTTGCGCGGGTTGCGGCGGGGTATTGCCACGGTTTTTGGAAGCTAATGGACCGTCATGCCTCATCTGGCGTCCGCGCAGCCGAAGCATCTCTGCCGCGTAAGTAATCCAATCAATAGGGTTTGGCATTGCGGCATTCTATCCTATTCGGCGGATATCACCACACCCATCGCCTGGTAAATGAAGGACATTTTATGCTAGTTTATTCGACAAATTACTGTCTATTAAGCCAATGCAAAAATAGTAATGTAAAGAAAAAATATATATTTTTCAATCGAGCTTGTAGAAAGATTTTTTAACCATTACTTTACGGCATTACTTCCTTTTCCTACGTCCACTGAAGGACTTGTTCAACTCTGCTAGCATTACACCTGCTTGTCGAGATTTGCCGTTTTTTTAATGGCGTACAACCTTCGTGTGCTCCTTACAGCCATTTCGGCTGCATACCCTTGTGGGCATTACGCACCGGCTTCCGGTTAACTCCCATTTAGCGCACCAATTCGTCGGGTTCACGCCAACTCTCTTCGCAAGTCAAAAGCTTTGCTCAAGGCGCTTTTATGCGCCATTGGAAAGATTTTGCACTTCGAACAGAATAGTTAACGCCGTTGGGTTCTTAAAAAGGTCAATATAGTAGCAATGTAAACAATGCAAATTTAATTGCGCTTCATGGTCGCTGTTTACGTGTTGTTGAATTAAATCTGCGTGAGCCAATGAGCATTTTCACTTTTTTAAGTGAACCATGAAATAATCAATTTTACCACAGCGTTACCCACTAATTTTTAATTGCTCTTTCCATTTGAAAACATGCCGTTTAACAGCTGGAATTACCGATTAGCAGAAACACTCACTCCTTTTTCCTAAATTTTTTCCTAAACAGTCCCACAGTATGAAAAGCAACGTTCTACTTAAATCAGCTGCAGCTCTTCTCCTCGGTTTGCTGGGTATGCAAAAAGCCAATGCTCAAGCCCCCTTTTTTGGGCCTAGTTTCATACAAGGAAATCAAGGAAGTATTCCTTTTCGCATTTTCTCAGCACCAAATGGTATCGATGGCCCTTATCTCGAATTTGTTAACAGTAACAACAGCTTTACGCAACGTGCAGGAAGTGTAGCATACCTTGCGGGGTATTCACCGGACCCAAATGCGATTGCTCATTTGTTTTATACACACTTTAGTCCAAGTAATATTGAGGTCCGTTTTCAGATTAAACAAAACGGAAAAGTGCAAATAGGCTTAACACTGCCTGAACAAGGACCTCATTCGGACGCTTTGCTAACCGTTTCCGGTAAAATAGTG
>JBBQSQ010000121.1:0-14048 GCA_038213745.1 Cytophagales bacterium | reverse complement strand
AGATTAAGGACCTGCGCCTGTTTACGGAGAACGACATGCGCTTCCTGCGGCAGTTTGAGGCGCTGTAAATTCTCCGGTGAATCATTTGTAATCAGGCGCTTGTTGTCGAAGCTATGACTGTTATGCACCCCGTTCCACCGCCGGATTTGGAAGCTGCTCCGCCCTCGCGCCAAACGCTGGCCGAGTATTTTCAGCACCTCAGCGAAGACGAGTTTTACGCCTTTTGCCAGCAAAACCGTGAGCAAAAATTTGAGCGCCGCGCCGATGGCACCATCGAGATTGTATCTATGACCGGAGGAAAAACGGGTAATCGCAGCCTGAAGCTAGCCATCCGGGTGGGAACGTGGGCAGAAGAAAATGTTACGGGCTTGGCATTTGATTCTTCTACCGGATTTCTTTTGCCCAACGGGGCGGTGCGCTCGCCCGATGCGGCATGGGTGCGCAATGAAGCGTGGCAACAGCTTTCTCCGGAACAGCAGGATAAGTTTCCGCCGCTCTGTCCTGATTTTGTAGTGGAGTTAGTAAGCCCTTCCGACAGCCTCACCGGCACCATCATCAAAATGCAGGAATACCTCGCCAACGGCTGCCGCCTGGCCTGGCTCATCGACCCCAAAACCGAAACTGCCCGCGTGTTCCGCACCGATGGCTCGGTGAGCGTGGCCAAGTCCTTCGCCGAAACCCTGAGCGGCGAAGACGTGCTGCCGGGCTTCGCGTTTCCGCTGGCAACGCTCCGCTAAAAATTTTAAAAACTAAAAAATATTCCCGCTTCGCTGAGCACATAAGAATCAGCGGAACCACGGTTAAGCAGTATAAATCAGCGATTGTGAAAGTTAGAAATCAGACCACCAATAAAGTAAACGTCATCACCCTCGGCTGCTCGAAGAACATCGTAGACAGCGAGGTGCTGATGGGCCAGCTCGTGGCCAACGACTTCGACGTAACCCACGAGGCCGAGAAATCCGACGCCAACATCGTCATCATTAACACCTGCGGGTTTATCGATAACGCCAAGCAGGAAAGCATTGATACCATCCTGCGTTACGCGGATGAGAAGGAGGCCGGCCGGCTCGATAAGCTCTACGTGACGGGCTGCCTCTCGCAGCGCTACAAGGACGAGCTGGAAGTGGAAATCCCGCAGGTAGATGCTTATTTCGGCACCCTGGAGCTGCCCCAGATGTTGAAGGTGCTCAACGCCGACTACAAGCACGAGCTCATCGGCGAGCGCCTCATTACCACGCCCAAGCACTACGCCTACTTCAAAATCGCGGAGGGCTGCAACCGCCCCTGCTCGTTCTGCGCCATCCCGCTGATGCGCGGCAAGCACGTTGACCGCACCATTGAGGACCTGGTGAAGGAAGCCAAGCGCCTCGCCGCTCAGGGTACCAAGGAGCTGATTCTCATTGCCCAGGACCTGACGTACTACGGCCTGGAAGCCTACGGTGAGCGCAAGCTGGCCGACCTGCTTCGCAACCTCTCGGACGTGAACGGCATCGACTGGATTCGCCTGCAATACGCCTACCCCTCGCAGTTCCCGCTCGATGCGCTGGACGTGATGGCCGAGCGCGAAAATATCTGCAAATACCTGGATATGCCCCTGCAGCACGGCTCCGACGCCATGCTGAAAAGCATGCGCCGCGGCATCACCAAGCGCCGCACGATTGAGCTGGTGGACACCATTCGGCAGCGCGTGCCGGGCATTGCGCTGCGCACCACGCTCATTGCCGGCCATCCCGGCGAAACGGAGCAGGACTTCCGGGAAATGTATGATTTTGTGGAGCAGACCCGGTTTGAGCGCCTGGGCATCTTCACCTACTCGCACGAGGAAAACACGCACTCGCATACCTTGGTGGATGACGTGCCGGCCGAGCTGAAGCAGGAGCGCGCCGACGCCATCATGGAGCTGCAGCAGGGCATTTCGATGGAGCTGAACGAGGCGCGGGTGGGCCAGACCTACAAGGTGCTGTTCGACCGCAAGGAAAGTGGCCATTTCGTGGGCCGCACGGAGTTCGACTCGCCCGAGGTGGACAACGAAGTGCTGGTGCCGGTGGAACGCGACACGTTCGTGCGCCTCGGCGACTTTGCGAACGTGAAAATTACGGCCGCCACGGACTTCGATTTGTACGGCAAGCTTGTCTGAACCGCGGATTTATCGGATTAGTCGGAGTGGTCGGATTTTGTGGGCGATTGGCTGGTTTTGGATTTTATGTGCTCGATAGGCAGCCAATCGGCTGCCTTTCTTGTTTAAGCCCGACCTTCGCACTGGCGTCGCTGGTGCCGACTGCCAAATCCGACTAATCCGACTAATCCGTGGTTCAGACAATTTCTTACGCCGAGACCGGCGCTTTCTCGGGCCTGCTGACTGACTATATCGCCCAAAATCCTGCGCTGGCCCCTTTTTATAACCGCTGGCCGGCGCTGGAAAACTTCGCCGCCCAGATTGAGGAAAAGCAAGCCGCTTACTCGCCCGAGGCGCGGCAGCGGCTGGTGACCGCCTTGCACGAGCAGTACGGTCCAGGCCCTTTTTCGGCCATTGAAGCCAACATTCAATTACTGACGCAGGAAACGACGTTTACCGTCACCACCGGCCACCAGCTCAACCTGCTCACCGGGCCGTTGTACTTCATCTACAAAATCGTGTCGGCCATCAAACTGAGCCGGGAACTGAAGGCAAAATACCCGCAGTACGATTTCGTGCCGGTGTACTGGATGGCCACCGAGGACCACGACTTTGCCGAAATCAACCACTTCTCGCTGTTCGGCAAAACGTATGCGTGGGACGCGGCCGGCACCGGCGGCCCGGTGGGCCGCCTGCCACTCGACGGCCTGAGTGAGCAGCTGCTGAGCCAGCTGCCGCCCGAGGTGCCCGCCGCTTTCCACGAAGCGTATTCCACGTCGAAGAACCTGGCCGAAGCCACCCGCAAGCTGGCCGATTCGCTGTTTGGCGCGTTCGGGCTGGTGACGCTGGATGCCGACCGCCCGGCCCTGAAACAGGCTATGGTGCCGTTGCTGGCTAAGGAAATCGGGGCGCAGGTTTCGAATACTGGCGTGCAGGCCACCAATGAGCGGCTGGTGGCGGCCGGCTACAAGCCGCAGGTGTATTCACGGCCCATCAACCTGTTTTTCATCACCGACGAAGGCAAGCGCGAGCGCCTGGAGCCCGATGCCAGCGGGGCCGACTGCGTGGAAGTGACCATCCGCAACACCGCCAAGTGCCACAGCCAGGCCGAGCTGCTGGCCCTGGCCCAGGCGCACCCCGAACAGTTCAGCCCCAACGTGGTGCTGCGGCCGGTGTACCAGGAAATGCTGCTGCCCAACCTGGTCTACATCGGCGGTGGGGCCGAGGTGGCGTACTGGTTCCAGCTGAAAGAGGTGTTTGCGGCGTTTGGCGTGCCTTATCCCATCGTGTTGCCCCGCAACTCGGCCGAGTACATCAGCCGGGCCAACGCGGGTAAGCTGAAGAAGCTGGGGCTGACCTCGCACGAGATTTTCCGTCCGCTGCCCGAGCTCAAAAAGCAGGTCGGCGCGGCCCTAGGCCAGGAAGAAATCAGCCTAAAAGACCAACAGACCGCCTTGGCCGCCGCCTTCCAGCAGGTGCAGGACGTGGCCCAGCGCCTCGACCCCACCCTGGTACGCACCGTAGCTGCCGAAGCCCAGAAAGCCGCCGCCGGCCTCGCCGGTCTCGAAAAGCGCCTCAGCAAAGCCGCCGAAACCAAGCACGAAACCGCCTACACCCAACTGGCTGCGCTCAAGGAAAAGCTGTTCCCCAGCGGTGGCTTGCAGGAGCGTAGCGAAAACGTGCTCAGCATTCTGATTAATAACCCCGACTTTATTAAGCAGTTGATTGCCGCGTTTGAGCCGCTGGCCCTGGCGTTTACGGTGCTGGAGGAGGAATAAACTATTACCAGTAGGCAATGGAAGGCATTGGCATTGAAAACCAGGAATTGGTGGTGGCGCATTTGGGTAGTTGGCCATCTTTTCACGATGCTGAAGTCGTCAGCATGCTTTTCGAGCGGGCCGAACCGGGGTACTGGCCGGTTATCACCCTGCGCATTGAGGCGATAGGCGGGTTTGATAGAATGACTGGCACGCCCGCCAGGCACTTTCTTATTGAGCTGATGTTCGCGGGCGTGCACGACCACGAGTTGCATGGCTTCAACCACCAAAACGTGGTTTTCAGTCTCGGCTTCAGCCAGGAAGCCGAGTTGATTATCTGCGATATTGAGCCGTGCTACGGTGTGAGCGGCCACATTGCAGCGGAGCGGGTGACGGTGAAGAACATGCAGCTACTGGATAGCCCGCTAACGCGACCTTAGCACCACATTGAGGTAACATCCCAGGCAACCCGACAACTGGCTTGCGCATCTGGCGAGGCATCCTTTCCACCGCTATTCGTGCCTTTCGCCGCGTGAAACGTCTGCTTACCCTTTTCTGCCTGCTGCTCGTTGCCCCGGCCGTAGCCCAGCCCATTACCAGCCGCATTACAGACAGCCGCACCCACGCGGCGCTGCCTTACGTGAACATTGGCGTAGCAGGCAAGGACCTGGGCACCGTGGCCGATGAGCAGGGCCGCTACACGCTGGCTTTTCAGCAATCCCTGGCGGCCGAAACGGTGCGCATCTCCAGCCTGGGTTACGCACCGCGCAACCTTACGCTGGCCGAACTGGCCGCCCAGCCCAATGTCGCCCTCACGCCGGGAGCTGTGCCGCTGGCGGAGGTGCAGGTGCGCGGTAAGCCGCAATTTCGCCGCACTCATACGCTGGGCAATACCGGCAACGCCGAAATGGCCACCAACACGCTTACCAACACGAGCTTGGGCGCACAGGTTGGTACGGTCATCAAGCTTGGCCGGAAGCCTACCCGCCTCGTGAATGCCGTGTTCAACATCGCACGCCGCTCACCGGGGCAGGTTACTTTTCGGGTTAACATTTACCGGCTGGGACTCGATGGGCTGCCGACTGAAGTCAAGCTGTTGTCACGTAATGTCATCGTGACCAGTCCCATTGTACACGGCCCCATCACCGTCGATTTGAGTGCCGACCAGCTGGTGCTGAACGAAGATTTTTTTCTCGCCATCGAGTTGTTGAAGTGGGACAACGCCACGCCGACTGGGGCCGAGTTCGCCTTCTCCGCTTCGCTGGGCTATTTCCACAACGAAATATACCGCCGCTTTGCTAGCCAGGCACCGTGGGTGCGAAGCTCGGTCGGAGCCCTGCTGGCCGGCATGCAGCCCCGCCTGAGCTTCTACGTGACGGTGAACGACTGATGGGTAGCCTTACTCCGCCGAAACCATTCGTTTGATGGAAGATTTCACGAAGGAAACAATCCGCCGCGCTGCCCTGGCGCGCCGCCAGGCCCTGCCGGCAGCCGAAATAGCCCAGCGCAGCCAGATGCTGTGCGACCAGCTATTCCAGCATTTCCCAGTGGCGGAGTGGCGCTGGCTGCACCTGTTTCTGCCGTTGGCCCAACTCAACGAGCCCGATACCTGGCTGATTACCCGCCGTATTTGGGCCGAGGGGCTGGCCGTGCGCCTGGCCGTGCCGGTGGTGCAACCCGATGGCGCTTCCCTTAAACATTATGAGCTGACGCCCGATACGCCCCTGCACCTCAACCGCTGGGGCATCCCGGAGCCGGAAGCCACTACCGCTACGGAGGTGTTGCCCGCGGCTTTCGATGCCGTGCTGGTGCCGCTGCTGGCCGTGGATGCGGCCGGCCACCGCGTGGGCTACGGGGGCGGCTTTTATGACCGGTTTTTGGCCCAGTGCCGGCCAGGCACGCAGTTTATCGGCCTCAATGTATTGGATGAGGCACCCCTGGCAGGCATTGCCGATGTGCGGCCCACCGATGTGGCACTCACGGCCACCCTCACACCAAGCCAGGTTTGGCGCTTCTGAAGCATCCGGAAGAAACGCAGTTTTCAGGGATTCTGATATGTGCTTGAAAAATTATTTTTTCAAGGTAAATCACTCACAATAAGCGCTTCGAACAGGGCGTTGGCCGGGTATCTCTCACCTAAAACGGAAAGAACCCATGGCAGAAATCCAGCAAAATGCGGCCGTCCCGGCCAAGCCCGGCAAACGACGAGCGAAGAAAATGTCGACCCGCATCGACATGACCCCGATGGTGGACCTGGCGTTTCTGCTGCTCACCTTTTTCATGCTCACCACCACGTTTGCTAAGCCCTACGCACTGGACTTGCAGATGCCCGTGGAAGGCGACGACCGAACCCCCGTGGCCATGTCGAAGGCCATGACCGTCATTCTGGGCAAGGGCCACCGGGTGCACTACTTCTTCGGGCTGAATGCGCCGCAGGATAAAGGCGTGCCCGCGCCCGCCCTCGAAACCACCAGCTTCGCCGCCAGCGGCATTCGGCAGGCCCTGCTGGCGCGGCGGCAGCACCAGCCGGATTTGGTCGTTCTCATCAAGCCCAGCGCCGACTCCAAATACCAGGACATGGTGGACATACTGGACGAAATGAGCATCACAAACCAGAAAAAATACGCCCTGGTGAAAATCACGCAGGACGACCTCACCCTCCTTAAAACCGCCGCCTTATGATGACCAATACCCAGCTGGCCACGGCCAGCCTCGACGACATCGTGTTCGATGGGCGCAACCGCGGGTACGGGGCTTACGAGCTCCGCGCCCTCTACCAGCGCCACATGAGCCGCGCGCTCGTCATTGCCACGGCCATGTGCGCGCTGCTGCTGGCGTTTCCGCTCGTTGCGCAGCTGCTGAAAGACAAGACGCCCGTGGTGGTGGCTAAACCAATAGCGGGCCAAACCCTTATGCCCCCGCCCTTGGCCCCCGATGCGGTGGTGACGCCGCCCCCCCCGGCCGCCGCCAAGCCGCCGGTGCAACCCCCACAGCCGCCGACAGTCAAGGATTTGGTGCCGGTGGTGGTGGACGACAAAAAAGCCCCCGAACAAAGCGAGGTGCCTAACCACGAAGACCTCATTGACAAAGCCCCCGGCCTGGTAACCGCGGCGGGCAAACCCGGGGCCGACCTCGATGCCGACCTCCGCGACCTAAAACCCAGCACGGGGAGCGGCGCGGACGTTGGGGAAACCGTGGCCGAGAAACCCTACACCTACGTGGAACAAATGCCCCAGCTGCCGGGCGGCGGCGGCACTGCGGCCATTGTGGCGGCTATTCAGAAGGCGGCCCGATACCCGGCTCCGGCCCTGAGCAACCAGATAGAGGGTCGCATTTTCGTGAGCTTCGTGGTGAACCCGCAGGGCGAAGTTTCCGAGGTGAAGGTGGTGCAGGGCCTGGGCTACGGCCTCGATGAGGAAACCGTACGGGCCGTAAAAAGCCTGCCCAGGTTTATCCCCGGCAAGCAAAATGGCCGGGCTGTGAGCGTCGCCTTCACCGTACCTGTTTCCTTCAAGATTCGATAGCTGCTTTTCCTACAGCCCGCTGCACCGCCCTCCAAATCAGCCTCATCGGCTTGGTTTGGGGGGTTTGCTTTATTTCACTTCCTCCGCCACGCCCGCGATGCGGGCCTGGCCCCAGGGCGCGATGCTGACCCGCACCCGCAACGGGAGCAGCAGGCGGCCGGCCTTCTGCTTGCGCAGGGGGCTGCCATCGGGCACGTAGTAGCGCTCCAGGTTGAAGCGCAGGGCGAAGGAGCCCCGGTAAACATCGGTGACCCAGGCGCGCAGCACGGCTTGGGTGGGGCCGGGCTTGGGGGCCGTGGCGTAGACGCCCACGGCCGTGCTGAGGCTGTCCGGGCCGGGAGCCAGCAGCACAAACACGCCCTGGCGGCGGCGGGGCGGGGCGTCGCCGTGCCACATTGCCAAGGCGTTATCGCTGATGCGGTAGCGCAGCCGCACGAAATCGTTGGTCACCAAATTGCGCAAGTCGACGGGGGCTGTGGCCAGGATGATGTGCTGCCCCAGCGCCGTGGTGGCGTAGCCCGCCGCGGCCACGCCCAGCACGTAGAGCACCTGCGCCGCCACCAGCAGGCGCAGCAGGGGCCGGCGGCGCGCCGGGTCCGAAAACCACGTGAGCAGGTCAGGCATGCTGGAATTATGAGTTTTGAATTATGAATTATGCGTTGGTTTCGGCACCTCAGTTTTATGGGTGGCGATGGGTGGCGTGCCGGCTTGCTGGGCCACGGCCGGGCCGGAGGCGGCCACTACCTGCGCATTGCGGCGGCGCAGGTACCAGCTCAGGCTCAGCAGCAGCACGCCCCCGACCAGGAAGAACAGGGACTTGTCGAAGAAGCCCCAGGTTAGCTTGAAATAGGCCACGGCGGTGGCGGCCACAAACAGCACCGCGCCCACGGTGAGTTGGTCGGCATCCTGGGCGCGATGGGCGCGGGCCAGCACCGAGCCGGCGTGGGCGTACAGCACCACCAGCGTGGCCACGGCCAGCGGCAGGCCGCCCGGCAGGTAGAAGCCCGGCAGCAGCAGCAGCCAGTCGGGCAGGGTATCGAGGCGGCCGCGCGCCCGCTTGCCCAGCACCGACAGGCCAAATACCGCCGCCAGCGCCAGCAGGTAGGGCAGCAGCGGCGGCCGCAGCACGTGGGCGTAGGCATCGGTTTCGCCAAACGTGGCCAGCCCGAACATGAACAGGTAGGCCGCCACCAGCGACGGGGCCTGTAAGGCCCGGCCCCCGGCGCGGTTGGCTTGCCAGTCGCCGGCCGCGTAAATGGCCATGGCGGGCACAAAAAACCAGGTAATTTTGGAGTGGAGCACGATGACCAGCAGCCCCGCCTGCCAGAGCAACCCCACCGCCAGCACGGTGCTGCCCACGGTGTCGGGCCGCCGCCACCAGTAATAGCCCAGCCCGCCGGCCACCAGCCCCGCCGTGGCGTAGCTGAAACTACCCAGCACTTCCACGCAATAGGTTTGCACACCGGCCCCAATCAGTACCGTGAGTAGCACCAGCAGGCGCGAGCCGTACAGGTAGCTCAGGGCCGTGCCGGCCACCACCCAGGCCAGCAGGCCGCTGGCATCGTAGCCCACCAGCTGGTAGAGCTGGCTGGTGAGGATGATGCTGGCCCCGAACAGCAACAGCCCCAGGCCCATGAGGCCGTGGCCCAAATCGGCATTGCCGCGCCGCAGGAAGTAATTCCCACCCCCGTAGGCCCCCACCAAGCTGCCCAGCAGCAGCGCCAGGCGGAACGCGGCGGGTAGGGCCTGCCAGTTGGCGGCCACCAAACTCAGGCCGCTGAGGCCCACCAGCACGCTGCCCAGCACCGGCAGCAGGCCCAGCGCCGGGACTTCCGGCGGGTAGCGGGCCAGCAGCTGTTGCTGCTGCGCGGCGCTGATGAGGCCTTCGGCGACCCAGGCCGGGCTTTCTGTTTCGAGAAACTTGCGGGACACGTGCGGCAGGTGAAGCGGTAAGAAGGGACGGGTTACAAAAGAACAACGGAACCGCGATGCAGCGCGTGCGGGGTGCCTTTGCGCGGCGCGCCTACCCTAACTCAATTTTACTTTCACGCGCTTCATCTGGTTTTTCATTTGGTTCGCTGATTTCTGCTGGGCTTTCGGGGAAAGCAGCCCCTGTTTTGGGCGTTTTCCAACCCTTCTTATCGAAAGCCATGAAACTCCTGTATTCGTTATTGCTGATTTTTCTGGGCGTGCCAGCGCCCTTCTTCCATAGCCAGGCCCAAACTGCTGGCCCGGTTACCGGCCAGCTGCTCGACGAGCAGCGCCGGCCGCTGCCGTTTGCCACGGTGCTGCTGCGCCCGGTGGACGACACCACCAAGGTGCGGGGCGAAGTGGCCAAAGCCGACGGCCGCTACACGTTTGCTACGGTGCCAGCGGGGCAATACCGCGTTACGGTGCTCATGCTGGGCTACCGGCCGCACCGCTCGGCCCCGTTTGCGGTGGCCGCGGCCGGCGTGCAGCTACCTGCCATTCAACTGGCCCCGGTGGCCCAGCAGCTGAAGGGCGTGGAGGTGGTGGGCCAGAAGCCGCTGCTGGAAATGCAGCCGGGCAAAATGGTGCTCAACGTGGCCGACAGCCCCATCGCCGCCGGGGCCACGGCCGTCGAACTATTGCAACAGGTGCCGGGGCTGGTGGTGCTGAATGACCGCATTAGCCTGGCCGGGCGCGAGGGCGTGACCATTTTGCTGGACGGCCGCCCCACCCAGTACACCGACGTGGTGAGTGTGCTGAAAGACTTCCCCGGCGGCAACATCGAGCGGATTGAGGTAGTGACACGCCCCGGGGCCGCCTACGACGCGGCCGGCAGCGCGGGCATCATCAACATCATCCTCAAGAAAACCGCCGACCTGGGCACCAACGGCAGCGCCACCCTCACGGCCGGCTACGGCCGCTTTGGCAAAGGGGGCACGGCCCTCGACCTCAACCACCGCACGCGGGCGGGGCTGAACCTGTTCGGCAACTACGGCTTCAACCACCGCCAAACCTTTGAGGAGCTGAACACCGACCGCGTGGTGGGCGAAGGCTCCCGCGCCGTGGCCTATGCCCAACGCAGCTTCCAGCCGCGCACCTCGGACGTGCACACCCTGCGCGCTGGGGCCGATATTGCCCTGACGAAACGCCAGACGCTGGGCGCGCTGCTCACCGGCTACACCGCCCGCACCGACGTGGCGGCCGAAAACAGCATCGACGTGCGCGCCACCGGCCGGCTGCTGCAAAACACCACGCGCAACACCATCCAGCGGCGCACCGACACCTACGCCGGCAACCTGAACTACCGGCTGGCGCTGGACTCGGCCGGGCGCGAGCTGCTGCTCGATGCCAACTATTCGGACTACCGCTCGGGCAACGATAGCCGGCTGGCCAACGTCGCGGACGGAGCCCCGGCGAAGCAGCTGCGCTTCGACCAGCAAACCGCTATTCAGCTGCGCTCGGCCAAGGCCGATTACCACCAGCCGCTCGGCACCGCCAAGCTGGAAATGGGGGCCAAAATCAGCGCCGCTGCCATCGACAGCCGGCTCGATTTTGGCCGCCTCGCCCTAGGCGAATGGCTGCCTGAGCCAGGCCGCTCTGACCATTTTCGCTACGACGAGCAAATTTCGGCCGGCTACCTGAGCCTCGATAAGCAGTGGGGCGGCGTGCGGGTGCAGGCCGGCCTGCGGGGCGAGCAAACCCACTCGGCGGCCACTTCCGTGGCCCTGGGCCGCGCCATCGCCCGCGACTATTTCCAGCTCTTCCCCAGCGTATCGGTGGACCAGGACCTGACCAAGAAGCTGGGCCTGAGCCTGGGCTACGGGCGGCGCATCGACCGGCCCAGCTACCAGGATTTGAACCCCAGCATCGTGTACCTCGACCCCTACAGCCAGCAGCGCGGCAACCCGTTCCTGAAGCCCGAGCTCACCCACGCCTACAGCGCGGCCCTCACCTACCAGAAACAGCCCGTGCTGCTGCTGGCTTACGACCGCACCACCGATGCTATCAGCCTGGCCACAGCTCAGCAGGACAGCGTAGTATACTCGACCACCACCAACCTGGGCCGCCTCGACCACTACAGCGCCACCCTCAATTTCCCGGTGAGCCTGGGCAAGCTGGTAAGCGGCTACGGCGGCACCAACGTGTTTTATAACCGCTACCAAGGCCAGTACCTGAGCGGCGACTACCGCGCCAGCAGGCTGTCGGCCATCGTGTACCTGCAAAGCACCGTACGCCTGCCGCAGGGCGTGCGCCTCGAAGTTTCGGGCTTTTTCCACAGCGGCGGCCTCAACGGGCTGATTGCGTTCCAAGCCTTCGGCTCGGCCACACTGGGCCTGCAAAAAGCCTTTTGGAAGGACCAGCTGCAAGTGCGCCTCGTGGCTTCCGACGTGCTGTTTACCAACAAGCAGCGCGGCACGGTGCGCTACCAGGACCTGGACGTGCGGTTTTTCACTCAAAACGAGTCGCGGCAGCTGCGGCTGAGCCTCAGCTACAAGTTTGGCAACCAACAACTGGCCGCCGCCCGCAAGCGCGCCACCGGCCTCGACGACGAGCGCGGCCGCGTGAAAACGGACCGGGAATAAGCGGCCGGACGCATGCCAGGCGTTTCCTGGCCGGGCAGCGCTTTCACTGTTGAACCGATGAAGATTATTTTGACGCCAACCCCAGGCACCGAACAGCGACCCGGCCCGATGCATCTTGCACTTTCTTTTCAGCATGAATTCTTTCTTCACCAGTCCCAAACCGTCCCGCTCCGACCTGCTCTTGGTGGCGGCCTACTGGCTGGTGGTGGCCCCGGTGCTACTGCTGCAATACGCCGCCGACACCAGCAACCACACCGTCCTGCAAGTGGCCCCGCGGGTAGCCGCCACGGTGCTGTTCGATACCGCCACCGTGGCCCTGGTGGTGGGCGGGCTGCTGCCGCTGCTGCTGGGCCGACGGCCCTGGCTGGGGGCGGTGCTGGTGCCCTTGTTCGTGTTGGCCAGCGGCAGCGCCTATTTCGGCCTCTACGATTGGCTGCTGGGGAACGCGGCCCCGCTGACGGGCGCGCGGGTGGTGCTGGGGGCGGTGGCCCACGCCAAAAGCTACGGCCTGCTGGCCGTGCTGCTCACCGGCAAGCGCTATTTCGAAGCCCAGCGCCACGTGCTGCTGCTGCAAAAAGCCCAGGCCGAAAGCGCCCTGCGCAACCTCAAGGCCCAGCTCGACCCGCACTTTCTGTTCAATAACCTCAACGTGCTGCGCGGCCTTATTCAGGAAGACCCGGCGGGCGCCAACGAGTTCGTGACCCGGCTGGCGGCACTTTACCGCTTCCTCATCCGGCACCAGCACGAAGACGTGGTGCCCCTGGCCGAGGAGCTGCAGTTTGCCGACGAGTACGTGTACCTGCTGCGCCACCGCTTCGGCACGGCCTACGAATTTCGGCAGCAGCTACCCCCGGCCGCCGACGTGGCCGAGCTGCTGCTGGTGCCCGGCACCATTCAGCTGCTGCTCGAAAACGCCATCAAGCACAACGCCGGCAACGAGGACGCGCCTCTGCTCATTTGCCTCGAAGCCACGGCCACGGCCCTCACCGTGCACCACGCCCGCCGCCCCAAGCGCACGCCCGTAGAGTCGGCCGGCACAGGCCTGGCCAACCTGCGCGAGCGGTACCGGCTGTTGTTTCAGCAGGAAATCCGGGTCGAAGTCCTTCCTGATACGTTCACGGTCACCATCCCGCTGCTGCGCCAGGCCCGCCGGGCCGCGGTAGCCCAGCCGCTCGTTAGCGCATGAACATTCTGATTCTGGAAGACGAAGAGCCCGCCGCCCGCCAGCTCACGCAGCTGCTGGCCCAGGCCGGGCACGCCACCCCGCCACCCGTGCTGCGTAGCGTGGAAAAAGCCCTGGCCTGGCTTCAAGCCAACTCCCTGCCCGACCTGATTTTGTCGGATATTGAGCTGCTCGACGGTAATGTTTTTTCGCTCTACGAGCAATTTCCCGTCACCTGCCCCGTCATCTTCACCACCGCTTACGACCAGTATTTGCTGGCCGCGTTCCGAGGCAACGGCATTGCCTACCTGCTCAAGCCCTTCACCCTGGAGCAGCTGCAAGCCGCCCTGGCCAAATACGAGCGGCTGCGCACCAGCCTCGCGCCGCCCCCAACCGCGCCCAGCCTGCCCCCCGACGTGATGCGCGAGCTCACCCAGGCCCTGCGCCAGCACAGCCAGCCCGCCTACAAGCAGCGCTTTTCGGTGCGGATGCGCAACGGCCTCTACCTGCTCCAAACCGCCGACATTGCTTACCTGCAAGCCGACGAAGGAATAACCTTCGCCATCGATGCCGCCAGCGTCCGCTATCCCCTAAGCGGCACGCTGGCGGAACTGGAGCGCCAGCTCGACCCCAGCCGCTTCGGCCGCCTCAACCGCTCCGAGCTGGTCAACGTCGCCTTCATCGAGCGGGCCGAGCCTTATTTCAACAACCGCTTGGCCGTGAAGCTCCGCTCGCCCGGCATCATCCTCACCACGAGCGCCGCCCAAACTCCCGAGTTCCGCCGCTGGCTGGAAGGTTGAGGGTCTTTTAGGGTATGAGGGTATGGGGGCAACGAGACCTTAGAATAACCCCAAACCCCCCACCCCCCAAACCAACAAACCCAATTTAACCCCCCCCGCCAAAAGCGCGTTGCCGGGGCGCCCGGCCCCCTAAACG
>JBBQSQ010000120.1:0-14232 GCA_038213745.1 Cytophagales bacterium | reverse complement strand
AGCTCAACCTGCGCCTCTCCGAAGCCTTCGGCAACCTCTACCTGCGCCTGCCCCTCACCCGCACCGCCAAAATCGTGCACGGCAACGCCCTCACCACCGACTGGGAAGCCGTGTGCCCCAAGGAGCAGCTGAGCTACATTTTGGGCAATCCGCCGTTCATCGGGCAGTCGTGGCAAAGCAAAGTCCAGCGCGCAGAATTGGCTGCAATTGCTGGTAATATGAAATCAGCGGGGATATTGGACTATGTCTCAGGTTGGTTTCTAAAAGCAGCGCGCTACATACAGGACACATCTATTAGAGTGGCCTTCGTTTCTACTAATTCAATTACACAAGGGGAGCATGTGCATGTCTTGTGGGGCGAATTGGTGCGTCGTTACGGGGTGAAAATTCGTTTTGCACACCGCACATTCAAATGGGGAAATGAAGCAAAGAACAATGCAGCTGTTTACTGTGTCATTGTCGGATTTGGCTTGGAAATCCCAGTCAACCCTATCCTTTTTGATTATGCCACGCCTAAATCTGAAGCTCAAGCAAGGCCAGTACAACGTATCAACGCATATTTGGTAGATACCGAAGATGTTTGGATTGCTGATAGGACCAAGCCGATTAGCAGCGTCCCGCCAATGATTAAAGGGAGCCAACCAACAGATGGTGGAAACTTGTTGCTTTCTGATTCGGACAAGGAAGAATTAGTAGCCAAAGAGCCGCAAGCAGCAGCTTTTATCAGGCCGATACTGGGTGCTCGCGAATTTCTCTACAATGAGCCCAGGTGGTGTTTATGGCTGAAAGGCGCTAGCCCATCTGAATTAAAAGGGATGCCTTTGGTTCGTGAACGAGTGCAAAGAGTGAGAGAAATGCGCCTAGCCAGTTCCAAAGAATCAACTCGGAAATGGGCTGATTTTCCCCAACTCTTCACTGAGGACAGACAGCCGGACAACGACTACTTATTAATTCCTGGTGTCACTTCTGAAAATCGCAAATACATTCCTGTAGGCTTCATTTCGAAAGAAATAATTGCCACTGATTTGTGTCGCACTATCCCAAATGCGACACCCTACTTATTTGGCGTATTCACTTCAGCCATGCACATGGCTTGGATGCGCCAAATCTGTGGTCGCCTTGAAAGCCGCTACCGTTACTCCGGCACCCTCGTCTACAACAACTTCCCCTTCCCCCCGTCGCCCAGCCCGAAGCAAGCCGCCGCCGTGGAAGCCGCCGCGCAGCAGGTGTTGGCAGAGCGGGCCGAATTCCCCACCGAAAGCCTGGCCACCCTCTACGACCCCCTCACCATGCCCCCGGCCCTGGTGCGGGCCCATTCTGCCCTGGACCGGGCCGTGGACCAATGCTACCGCCCGGCCGCGTTCCCCACCGAGCTCAGCCGGCTCGAATTCCTGTTCCAACAGTACCGGGCCTTGCAGGCCCCGCTGCTGCCGCCCCCGGCCAAAACCCGAAAAACGGCCCGAACATAATGGCAGGCCCGGCGTTATGCCTCACGTCTGCTACTACTTCCTCGCATGGATACCTATACCCTGACCTACCGGCCCGACCTCGACATTTTGTTTTTGCGCTGGCTACGCCCCGAAGCCCTGGCCGAAACGCAAGCCTCGTATGAGGCAGCCCTGGCGCTGGCCCGCGCCCACGGCTGCGGCAACTGGCTGCTCGACTCGCGCCGCTGCGGCCCCCTCGACCTGGTTGAAACTGCCTGGCTCACCCACGAATTCTTCCCGGCCGCCGTGGCGCAGCTGGCCCCGCGCCCCCTGCGGCTGGCCGTGTTCAGCTCGATGCAGCGCCTGGAGCAGCTGCGCACCGACGCGGCCGTGACCCCGGCCGTGCAGAACGCCATCGCGGCCACCCAGCCCTACCGCACCGCCATCTTCATGACCGAGGCCGAAGCCGTGGCCTGGTTGCAGGCCCCCGCCAAGTAGGCGGTTCGCCGCGGGGTGGTGCGGGGTTTGGCAAGGCCTCGGAGCGGCCGTTAGGTTGTAGCGACGCCTCCTCGCGCCTCGTCGCTGAACGAAACCGGGCAATGGTTTACGGACGGGCGATGTAACTTCATCACGAAGTAGATTGCGAAAACCCACCGGCCGGTGTAGAGACGCGACCCATCGCGTCTCGGCGTTGAACGATGCCTGAACGATGCGAACGCCGCGACGCGATGGGTCGCGTCTCGGCGTTGAACGATGCCTGAACGACGCCTGAACGGCGCGAACGCCGAGACGCGAGGGGTCGCGTCGCTACATCGTTCTCGCAAATCACTTCGTGACGAGTATAACGCCAACTTTCAGTTGGAGAATCATTGCACCGGAGCAGATTGCCCGCTTGGCGCGGTCCCATCTCCAATTGAAAGTTGGCGTTACATCACCCGTCCGTAAACCATTGCCCGGTCCCGTTCAACGACGAGGCGCAAGGAGGCGTCGCTACCCCGTTTGCGGCCGTAGACTTGGGCAGGCGGCGGCAGCCCCGCCGGGTGCCTATCTTCACTGCCTATCCAGTTTTGTGCAATGCTTCCTTCCGAAAATCCTGCCCCCGTTCCCGAAAGCCTGCACGAAACCCTGCTGGCCCTGCGGGCCCGCGCCGAGCAGCGCCGCCACCTCGTCACGCAAGCCCCCGAACGCCACTCCCCGGAAGAAAACCAGCGCCTGGTGCAGGAGCTGCAAGTGCACCAGATTGAGCTCGAAATGCAGTACGAGGAGCTGCTGCTGGCCCAAACCGAGCTGCAAACGGCCCGCGCCGAGTACGTCGACCTCTACGATTTTGCCCCCGTGGGCTACTTCACCCTCACCGATACCGGCCTGCTGGTGCAGCTCAACCTGTGCGGCAGCCAGCAGCTGGGCACCGAGCGGCAGCGGCTGGTGGGGCGGCGCTTCGCCCTGTTCGTGGCCCCGGCCGACCGCCTGGCGTTTGGGCAGTTTCTGGCCCGCGTGTTCCGCGCCGACACCACCCAGAGCTGCGAGCTGGCCCTGCTGCGCGACGACGGCACCACCTTCTACGCCCAGCTGGAGGGCCTGCGCGCCCCCGCGCCGGCCCCTCCCCAGTGCCGGCTGGTGGTGGTGGACACCACCGCCCGCCGCCAGGCCACCGAGGCCCTGGCCGCCGGCGAGGCCCGCTTCCGCCGGCTCTTCGCCGACAGCAGCGACGCCGTGGTGCTGCTCCAGGGACCCCAGTACGTGGACTGCAACGATGCCGCCCTGCGCCTGCTGGGCACCCCGCACCGGGCCGACATCGTGGGCCGGCCCGCCTGGTACCACAGCCCCGAGCACCAGCCCGACGGCCGCCGCACCGTCGAGCTGTTCCGCGAAACGGTGGCGGCGGCCATCCGCACGGGCTCGCAGCGCTGCGAGGCCCGCATGCGCCGGTTCACGGGCGAGGAAATTTGGGTGGAAGCCGTGCTCACGCCCATCGAGCTGGGCGGCCCCACGCCCCTGGTGCACATGGTGTGGCGCGACATCACGGCGGCGCGCGCGGCCCAGGAGGCGCTGGAAAACAGCCAGGCACGCCTGCAAATGGCCCTGGAAGCCGCCGAAAGCGGCGTGTGGCTGTGGGACGTGGCCGCCAACCAGCTGCACTGGGACGCCAAAGCCCAGGCCGTGTTTGGGGTGCCCTACCAGCCCGAGCCGGTGCCGTTCGACGTGCTGCGCAGTACGGCGCACCCCGACGACTTGCCGGCCGTGCTGGCAGGCGTGCAGCACGCCTTCGCCACCCACACGCCCTTCGCACTGGAGCACCGCATTTGCTGGCCCGACGGCCGGGTGCGCTACGTGGCCGCGCTGGGCAAGGGCCTCTACGACGAGCACAACCAGCCGGCCCAGCTCATTGGCATCGTGCGCGACGTGACGGCCCGCCACGAAGCCTCCAACGCCCTGCGCCAGGAAAAGGAATTCACCGAAAGCCTGCTCGAAAACACCGTGGACGGCATCATTGCCCTCGACCGCGGGCTGCGCATCACGGCCTGGAACGCGGAAGCCGCCCGCTACGTGGGCCAGCCGGCCGCCGCCGTGCTGGGCCGCCCGCTGGCGGAGGTGGCCCCCTATTTTGATGACGTGGCCCAGCACAACCTGGCGTGGGCCCTGGCCGGCGAGCGCGTCATCCGCCTGGGGCAGCCTTTTAGGCACCGGCCGGGGCACTACGATGCCTACTTCGTGCCCCTGCAAAACAAGGCCGAGCCCGAGCCCGGCGGCGTGCTCATCATCATCCGCGACGTGACGGAGCGCAACCAGCTGGCCGAGGAGGCCACCCAGCAGCGCCTGCGCCAGCAGCAGGAGGTGCTGGCCGCCATTCTCACCACCCAGGAAACTGAGCGCAAGCGCATTGCCGAAGCCATTCACAACGGCCTGGGCCAGCTGCTCTACGCCACCAAGCTGAGCCTGGAAGGCCGCGGCCCCGCGCCCAGCAACCCCCGCGACACCCTCAAGCTGCTGGACGAAGCCATCCGGACCACCCGCACCATTTCCTTCGAGCTCACGCCCGGCATTCTGGAAGATTTTGGGCTGCGCATTGCCCTGGAAGAGCTGGTGAAGCGCCTGGCCCCGGTGGGCCTGCCCGTGCACCTGCACCTGGCCAACCTGGACCAGCGCCTGGCCCCGAAAGTAGAAATTGCGGTGTACCGCGTGGTGCAGGAGCTGCTCAACAACGTGATGAAGCACGCCACCGGGGCCACCGAGGTGGAAGTGCACGTGGCGCACGAAAACCACCGCCTCGCAGTGAGCGTGGAAGACAACGGCTGCGGCTTTGTGCCGGCGGCGCTGGCCACGCAGCCGCTGGCGGGCATCGGCCTGTCGGGGGTGCGCAACCGCGTAGACCTGCTGGGCGGCGAGCTGCTGGTGGCGTCGCGCCTGGGCCAGGGCACCATCATCAGCTTCGAGCTGGACGTGGCCTGAGGCCCGCAACGGCCGGGGCCAACGGCTGCGCCGGGCCGTCCGCAAGCACCCCACAACGCCGCGCGCCTTTCGCGCCCCGGTGGCCAAAATGTTGCCGGTTTGGATGCTAATGCTGTGCGAGCCGGCCACCAACCGGGCGGTAGCTTTGTGCTGCGCCGGCTGCCTCGCTTAAGTTGTCAGTCATTAGTTGTCAGTTGTCAGACTTTTGTAATCGCTTGACTGACAAATAGCAACTGATAACTGACAACTAATAACCCGTTCACTTTTGAACGGCCACTCAAACTCTTCGTTATGTCAACGCTTCGTTTCAAAACCACCATCAATTGCGGCGGCTGCATCAAGGCCGTGACGCCCACCCTCAACCAGGAAGTGGGGGCCGGCAACTGGCAGGTAGACACCGCCAATGCCGACAAGATTCTGACCGTGCACGCGGCGCAGGCCACGCCCGCCCAAGTACTAAAAGCCGTGCAGGACGCCGGCTTCGAGATTCAGCCGCTAGCCTAGCAGCTCCACCGCCAGCGCGGTTCAACCCACGGCTTGCCTACCGCACCAGCAGCTGGCGGCTACTCAGCTGGCTGCCGATTGTCAACTTTATGAGGTAAGCGCCGGCCGCCAGGCCGCTAAGGACCACGTGCTGCGGGCCCGCTTGCCCTGCGGGTACCACCGTGCGCACGCGCTGCCCCAGCGCATTGTACACGCTCAGCTCGGCGGGCTGCGGGCTGGTGGGCGCGGTGTAGGCCACCGTGGCCGCGGCGGCAGTGGGGTTGGGGTACACCTGCAAATCGAAGGCCGCGGCCCCGGCGGGGCGGGTGGCCAGTACGCCCGCGCTCAGCACGAAGCTCACGAACTGGTTGCCGGGAATGGCGGCGAAGTTGGGGTCGGGGCCGAGCGCGGCCCCGCGGCCCGGAATGGTCGGAATAACATCGGTGAAGAATCCGTCGTCGGCATCGGTGTAGGCGGCAAAAAGCTCGATGCGGCTGCCGGCCCCCACCGGGGCAGCGGCCGTGCTCAGCGCCGCCAGCGGAATCTCAATTTCCAGGCCCGCGTTGGTTGTGTTGGCGGCGAGGGAAGCCGTGTTGGCGTAGGCGAATTTGCTGCCGCCCAGGTCCAGCGGGGCCGGGGCCGTCACCAGCCCGCCGCCCTTGGTGCCCGCCCCAAGGTAGGTGTCGGTGCCGGGGGGCACGGCGTTGCCCGTCACGTACGACACGCGGCTGAAATACACGTCGGCGGCCGTGGCCGTGGTGGGGCCCACCGATACGCGAAAGCCGTAATCGGTGGGCATGTCCAGCGTGGGCTTGTGCTTGAGGGGCGAAGGCGGGTTGTTGCCGCCCAGGAGCGGAGTGCCCGCCGGGGCCCCGGGGCGGCCCGGCGTGTTCAGGTAGAGCACGAGCGCGCGGTAGCCGCCCGCGGCCGATTCGGCCGAGCCGGCCAGCAGCAGGTTGAGGGTGGTGGCGGTGGAGCCCACGTAGAGCGCGTTCAGGCCGCGGTCGGCGTCGAGGTGGTTGCCGGTGTAGGTGGCGGCCAGCTGGTACTGGCCCGGTCCGGTGCCGATTTCGGCGGCCGTGGCCTGGCCATCCAGCGTGAACTGCGGGGTGGCGGCAGTGTCGCTCACCAGTTCCACGTCGTCGAGGCGGGCGGTCTGGCCGGCCCCGGCGGTGGAGCGCAGGCCAATTTCGCACTGCCCGTTGCGCACCACAATGCCGCTCACCTGCATCGGTACCCAGGTGGCCGAAGCGGGCAGCGTGGCGGCGATTTCGGCCCCGCCAAAGCCGTTGGCGTAGAGCTGGCACTGGGCTTGGCCGCCGCTGCTCTGGGCCTGGGCGCGCAGGGTGTAGGTGCCGTTGGGCACGGTGGTGAGCAGCTGGTAGGTGCGCACCTGGTAGGCAGCGGCCTTTTGGTGCGTGAGCTGGTAGTAGCCGCCCGCGCCGGGCACTTGGGTGAAGTCGGCGTCGCTGTCGCCGGCGGTGCTCCAGCCCAGGGGCGTGGCCGTGGGGCCGGTGTACTCAAAACCGGGGTTGTCGACCAGCCCGCGGGCGGGGGGCGTGTTCAGGAAGGCGCTGAGGGCGGCGGTGGGCTGGCCGGTGGGATTCCACAGGCCCAGGCCGTAGTTCATCCAGTTGTAGGCCTGCGGCTCCCAGTAGAGTACGCCCAGGCCCTTGCTGTTGGGCACGGCGCGCACTTTGACCAGCAGGTCGAGGAGCATTTGCTGGGTGGGCAGGGGGGCATCGGCGGGCATGCCGGTTTCCACTACCATTACCTCTTTGCCGGGGTAGCGGGCCACCATATCGTTCATGTTGGCCTGGCACTGGGCTGTGCGGGTAGGCCAGTCGCTGATGCCGGGGTAGAGCGATAGGCCGATGACGTCGAACCGGGCGTTGTTGGCGGTCAGGCCATCGAAGAGGTAGCGAAACAGGCCGTTGTCGAAGCCATTGGAACAGTGCACCACGACCTTAGAAGCGGGGTTTACGGCCTTTACGGCGGCGTAGCCCCGGTCCACGAGCTGGGCGAAGTTGGCCATGTTGGCCGAGGCGCGGCCTTCGGGCCATAGCATGCCATCGTTGGTTTCGTTGCCCACCTGCACCCACTCGGGCACGATGTTGTTTTTCTTCAGTGAGTCCAGTACGTCGTAGGTGTGGCGGTACACATCCGTCAGCAGCTGGGCGAAGGAGTGGCCGGCCCAGGCGGCGGGCTTGGTTTGCTGGCCGGGGTCGGCAAAGGAATCGCTGTAGTGAAAGTCAATCAGCAGCCGAAAGCCCAGGTTGCGCGCCCGAATGGCCTTGGCGATGACGTCGTTTTTGCCGCTCCAGCCGCCGGCCGGGTTCACCCACACCCGCAGCCGAATTGTGTTCATATCGTGGTCGCGCAGCAGCTGCAACAAGTCCTGCTGGGTGCCTCCCTCGTTGTAGAAGCGGTAGTTGGCCTGCTCCATCTGGGTAATCCAGCTCACATCGGCTCCCTTGGCGAATGGGGCGGGCGTTTGGCTGGCGACGCGGGGCACCAATCCTGGCAGCAAGCCCAGGGTGAATAGGAATAGTAGAGCTGTTCTCATGAGTCAAAAATGATGGGAATAATGCTTGGGAAATTGCTCGGAAGACGTCGGGACGTCATGCTTTGGCCCCACTCAGCATGACCGTTTTTTCCTGTTCAGATAAGCTCTTAGCGCAAAGAAACCGACTCAATATCAACGCTAACCGGGCTGCCGGTGACGGGGGCCGCCTCCCATTGCACTTGAAGCACTTCGGCATCGCTAATGCGCAGCGCGGGGGCAGTGGCCGGCTGGTAGCGCAGCGGCAGGAAGCCGGGGTAGGGGCGGGGCAGCAGCAGCAGCGCATCGGGCCGGAAGGCGCTGAGTGGAATGTGCACGTCCTGCACCGCCGCGCCCAGCGGCAGCGGCGCCGAGTACGTCACGGCATCTTTGGTAGTGAGCGTCACTTTCAGCTGCGCATCGGGCTGGCTGCAGCGGGCCCGCACCACCACTTCGGTAAAGCGCGCCAAATCCTCGGGCCGGCCCACCAGCTTGTCGCCGAAAAAAGCCCGCAGGCTGGCGGCTGGGCCGGTGGCGGCGGGCTGGCCGGCGTGCGGCGGGCCTTGCACCAGGCGTAGCGCCAGGGGGCCGTCGGGCAGCGGCACGTATTCGGTCCAGGCGTTTGGGTTTAGGCCGCGGGCTTCGATTTGGTCCTGGTCGCGGCTGGCCTGGTAGAGCGGCAGCGGCGCGTTGGCCAGCACAAGGGGCAGGGCGTAATGCTCGGCGTGCGCGTAGTCCCAGTCGCGGGGCTGGCCGGCAAAGCCGCCGGGGAAAGTAGTGGCTTGCGGGCCGTGTTTCAGCACCAGCCAGTAGCGCAGCTCGCCGAGGTAGAGCAGCTCATCGGGCACGCGGGCTTCCACGGTGGCGTAGCGGGTAGTGGCCATGGGCACGGTGCGGGTGCGGCCGTAGTAGTGCTGGGCCACCAGAAATACGCTATCGGCCGGGGCCAGGCCGGTGAGCGTGGCCCGGATGCGCAGGGGCTGGCCGGCCGTGGCCTGGATTTGCGGCGTGTGGCGGATTTGTGGGCCCAGGTCGGTGGGGGCGGGGGCCACAAATTCGCCCAGCCGGCGGTGGTCGACCACCGTTTGGGCGGTGAAGGCGGCCGTGGATTTGCCAGCTGCCGCCAGCAGGTACGCGCCGGGCCGCACGGTGAGGCGGCCGTTGGTGGCCAGGGTTTGGGCGGGGTTGCCGTCGTTCAGCCCTTTGAGGGAAAAGCCGCGGCCCAGGTCACTCAGCGAGACTTGCAGCGGCTGCTCGTTCCACAAAATCTGCGTCACGGGCTTGCTTAGCGAGGCTTTTTCAAACGGGTCGCGGATGGCCACGGCGTCGGGCAGCACCTCCAGCCGCCACACGCCGGGGGCCAGCCGGTCGAGGAAGTACGCGCCGGTGCCGCCGTAGCCTACCACTGGCGACGAGCCCACGCCCGCCACGTGCCGTAGCCGGGCCGCCTGTTTCGGCGTGGTGCTGGTGTTGGCGGTGTAGTAAAATTCCTCGGCCGTGTTCATCTCGCTTAGCTGCTGCCGGTAGCTCACGCGGAAGGCCCCAAACACCGAGTCCTGCGGGTAGCGCCCAAACGACTGCCCGCGCCGCACGCCGCGGAACACCTTGCCCGCAATGAGCAGGCTCAGGGCCTTGGCCGGGGTGTAGGCCAGGTTCAGGTAGTGGGTCTGGTATTCGGTGTTGGCGTAGGCCAGGGCCAGCGGGTCGTAGGCAAACTGCGTGGCCCACTGGAAACCCGCCTCCCGGAAGCTGCGGGCCATCATCGGGTACATCACCGGCTGAATAATATCGGCCGACTCGAACTCGTACACCATCCGGGCCTTGCGCGCGAAGCGGGCGTCGGTGCGGTAGGGAATGGGGTACTGGTCGACGTAGGGCAGGAAATTGCCGCGCAGCGCGTGGTTGCTCACCAAGCCCTGCGGGTACCACTGGTAGGTGAGGCCATCGACCTGGGCATTGAGCACGGCCTGGTACACGTCGGGGTTTTCCGACACGTTGTAGAACACCGGCTTGCGGCAGCCCGTGGCCCGAATGGCGGCGGCCATGCGGTCGGCAAAGGCGGTGACCGGGGCCTCGGGCTGGCCGTAGTGCGGCTCGTTGCAAACCTCAAAGGCCAGAATGTCGCGGTCTTCGCGGTTGAGATTCTTGGTGTAGGGGTTGCGGTGGTTGAGGAACTGCGTGAGGTAGCGCGCCTGGGCCGCAATGGCGCGCGGGTTGGTGTAGGCTTGGTCCTTCGAAAAAATGCTGGAAAAGCCCGTGCCGGTGTCCGGTTCCGGGTAGCCGTTGTTCCAGTAGGCAATGGGCGTGAGGATGATTTTGATGCCGCGCTGCTTGAGCTCGCTCACCAGAAAATCGAGAAGGCGCAGGTGCTCATTGGCCAGCAAATTGCCGGCCGTGTCCGTGATTTCCACGTCCCACACGTGCACCCGAAAGGCGTCGACGCCCAGCCGGGCCAGGTGGTACACGTCCTGCCGGATGGCCTGCTCCAGGTTCACGCCCAGCTTCTGGTGCGCCCGGTAGGCGTAGGCGAAGGGGGTGGTGTAGTTCACGCCGAACAGGGCCACTTCGCGCTTGGTCTGCTGCCAGCGCAGCACGCCCTGGCCGTCCACGAACACGTCGCCACTGGGCTCCTGGGCCGTGGGCTGCGCCGTGGCCGCGGGCGGGCCGAAGGGGTGGAAAAAGCAGGTAAGCAGCAAAAGCAGCGTAGCGCGAACGGGCATGCGGAGGGAATAAAAAGTAAAAAAACAAAGGAAAGCGCGCGCTGAAACAGGAAGCGAATGCCCAGCCAAAGCTGTTGCGCGGCGCGAAAGGCGCTGCGCATTTCAGGGGCGGGCAGCGCGCCGGGGCGCTGGCCAAAGCTAGACCAGCGCGGCAATTATACTTCTCACGAATTCGTTTGTGAAAACGGTGTAGAGACGCGACCCATCGCGTCTCGGCGTTGAACGACCCCCGAACAATACCTAAGCGGCGCGGCCGCCAAGCAGCGGAAGCCACGGCGGCAAATGATTTAGGCAAACGCTACCGGTGGTCTGCGGGGCACCCGTTACTTTCGGGCCGCAAAAGCCAGCGGCTGGCCGCCCCGCTCCGAATTGCGTACCTCGTCATGGCCCCGGTTTACGCCGGCTCCTTCCTCCGTCCTCTTTCGTGCTTGCTTATGTCTGCTCCCTTTGCCCAAGCGGTTCATGCCGCTTTCCACCAACGGTTTGGCTACGCGCCGCTCCTGGTGCGCGCCCCCGGCCGCGTGAACCTCATTGGCGAGCACACCGACTACAACGGCGGCTTCGTGCTCCCGGCCGCCGTGGACAAGGAAATGGTATTCGCCGTGGGCCTGAACGGGGGCACCCGGATTCGCCTGGTTGCCTACGACTTAAACGAAACTTTCGAGTTGGCCAACGCCGCCGAAATCAGCCCCAGCGCCACGCATTGGGCCAACTACCTGCTGGGCGTGGCGGCCCAGTTCCAGCTGCGCGGCCACGCCGTGCCGGGGTTCGACTGCGTGTTTGCCGGCACCGTGCCCATGGGCGCAGGCATGTCGTCGTCGGCCGCGGTGGAGTGCGGCCTGGCGTTCGCCCTCAACCATTTCCTGAAAACCGGCCTCGATAAGCTGGAGCTGGCCCGCATTGCCCAGTTTGCCGAGCACACCTACGCCGGCGTGCAGTGCGGCATCATGGACCAGTTTGCCAGCCTCTACGGGCGCGCCGGCCACGTGGTGCGCCTCGACTGCCGCTCCCTCGACTACGCCTATTTCCCCTTCGATACCACGGCCAGCCGCATTGTGCTCTGCAACTCGGGCGTGAAGCACAGCCTGGCCAGCACGGCCTACAACACCCGCCGCCAGGAGTGCGAGCGCGGCGTAGCGGTGCTCCAGCGGGACCACCCCGCCGTGGCCAGCCTGCGCGATGCCACGCTGGAACAGCTCGACGCCCACCGCGACGCGCTGGGCCCCGTGGTGTTCCGGCGCTGCGCCTACGTGGTGCAGGAAAATGCCCGCGTCGAAGCCGCCTGCCGCCACCTCGAAGCCAACGACCTCGCCGCCTTCGGCCAGGAGATGTACGCTTCCCACGCCGGCCTGCGCGACGACTACGAAGTGAGTTGCATCGAACTCGATGCCCTGGTCGAAGCCGCCCAGGCCGCGCCCGGCGTGTTCGGCTCCCGCATGATGGGCGGCGGCTTCGGCGGCTGCACCATCAACCTGGTGGCCCCGGACCAAGTCGATGCCTTCATCGCCAGCGTGAGCAAGGTGTATCAGGAGAAATTTGGGCGGGAGCTGGAGACCTACCAGACGACCATTGTGGCCGGGGTAGGGGTAATGGCCTAACGGTTCGCCTCACGAGACCCCTCCGGGGCCGGCCCCCTCTCCGATGGAGAGGGGGGCCTGACGACAGTTTACCAACCCATATAATTACCCGCGCCGCCGTGGCTCCCCCTCTCCATCGGAGAGGGGGGTGAGGCGAACCGTTGAACGAAACAATATTTCTCATGCCCACCGCCTTCGATTCCACCGAGCACCCGCACCGCCGCTTCAATGCCCTGGCTGGCGAGTGGGTACTCGTGTCGCCGCACCGCTCCAAGCGCCCCTGGCAGGGCCAGCAGGAAGAAACCGAGCAGGACCAGCGCCCCGCCTACGACCCCACCTGCTACCTCTGCCCCGGCAACAACCGGGTGGGCGGCGACGTGAACCCGACCTACCCGGACACCTTCGTCTTCAACAACGACTTCGGGGCCCTGACCCCCGACGTGCCCGCCGGTGGCCTCAACGAAGGCGGCTTGCTGCGGGCCGAAGCCGAGTCGGGCATCTGCCGGGTCCTCTGTTTTTCGCCGCGCCACGACCTCACGCTGCCCCAGATGACCACCGGGGCCATCCGCAAGGTGGTGGATTTGTGGGTGACGGAGTTCCAGACCCTCGGGGCCCGGCCGGACATTAACTACGTGCAGATTTTCGAGAACAAGGGCCCGATGATGGGCTGCTCGAACCCGCACCCGCACGGCCAGATTTGGGCGCAGCGCACCGTGCCCGGCGAGCCCGCCAAGGAAACCGCGCAGCAGCTGGCCTATTTCCAGGCGCACGGCCGCACGCTGCTGAGCGACTACCTGGCCATTGAGTTGGAAAAGAAGGAGCGGGTGGTGCTCGAAAACGCGCATTTTGTGGTGCTGGTGCCCTTCTGGGCCGTGTGGCCCTTCGAAACCATCGTCATCGCCCGCCGCCCGGTGCAGGACATCACCCAACTCACCCCCGCCGAGCGCGATGCCCTGGCCGACGTGCTGCGCCGCCTCACCATTCGCTACGACAACCTGTTCAACATCTCTTTCCCGTATTCCTCCGGCCTGCACCAGCGCCCGACGGACGGCCAGGAACACCCCGAATGGCACCTGCACATGCATTTCTACCCGCCGCTGCTGCGCTCGGCAACGGTGCGCAAGTTCATGGTGGGCTACGAAATGCTGGGCGACCCGCAGCGCGACATCACGCCGGAGTTCAGCGCCGGCCGCTTGCGGGAGCAATCGGAAGTGCACTACAAGGGGGTGGTGGCCGGGTAACCTCACCCCCGACCCCTCTCCAAAAGAGAGGGGAGCCACGGCGGCGCAGATGTTAGCAATCGTCAGGCTCCCCTCTCCTAGGGAGAGGGGCTGGGGGTGAGGTGCGGCGCTCGGCCCGGCGGCTTCATCGCGCAAACAGCCTTACTGCTTTACTTTTGACGTTCCCCACCAATCAATCCCCCGTCACTTGGCTCAAAAACGCGCCTCCATCTCGGACATTGCCAAGGAACTGAACCTCGCTGTGTCCACCGTTTCGCGGGCGCTGAGTGGCCATTCCCGCATCAGCGAAGCCACCCGCAAGCGGGTGTGGAAGCTGGCCGAGCAGCTCAACTACCAGCCCAACCACCTGGCGGCCGCCCTGCGCAAGGGGCGCAGCAACACGCTGGGCGTGATTGTGCCCCACATCGACGGTCACTTTTTTTCGCAGGTGATGAAGGGGGCCGAAGCCCTGGCCACCGGGGCCGGCTTCAACGTGCTGCTCTGCCAGTCGAACGAAGATTACGGCCAGGAACAGAAGAACGTGGACACGCTCATCAACGCGCAGGTCGACGGCGTGCTGGTATCGGTGGCGCGCAGCACGCACGATTTCACGCACTTCGACAAGATTCGGAAGCGCGACATTCCGCTGGTGTTTTTCGACCGCATCCCGGACGGGGCCACGCTCAACGCCGTGGAGCTCGACGATTTCCAGGGCGGCTACCAGTCCACCAGGCACTTGCTGGAGCAGGGCTGCCGGCGCATTGCCCACTTTGGCGGCCCGCAGCACCTCCAGATTTACATCAACCGCTTCGG
>JBBQSQ010000119.1:0-14401 GCA_038213745.1 Cytophagales bacterium | reverse complement strand
CGGCTTTGCCACCGAGGATGCCATGCGCGGGCTGCTGGCCTGGTACCACGCCGACGAGGCCACGCACCCGCTGGTGAAATGCGCGCTGTTTTGCTACGACTTTGTAAGTATCCACCCGTTTCAGGACGGCAACGGCCGCCTGAGCCGGCTGCTGGCCACCCTGCTCCTGCTCCTGAATGGCTACGTCTGGATTCAGTACGTGAGCCTGGAGCACGAAATTGAGAGCCGCAAAACGGAATATTACCGCGAGTTGCAAAGGTTTCAGGCGCAACGGCCGGGTGAGAATATTTCGTCGTGGATAACCTTCTTTTTTGATGCTTTGCTGAAAGTGCAGCACCAGTTACTACAGAAGCTGACGGTGCGCGAAACAGAATTGCAGTCGTCGCCGCGTGAAAAGGCGGTGCTGGCATTTATCGGGAATTATCCCGGTTGCAAATCGGGCCAGATAGCTGAAAAGCTGGCTATTCCTTCGCCCTCGGTGAAGCGCATCCTGGCTGATTTACTGGTGCAGCAGCGAATCACGAAGGAAGGCAAAGGGCCGGCAACTGTTTACTACGCGAGCTGACTTTCTACTTCTTTTTGTCCACCCGCGACAGCCACCTGCTACTCCGAGCCGCGATAAGCTTCGGCAGCGGCTTTGGGGAAGCCTTGCACTGAATCCCGCAGCCCACGCCCGCTATGCCCCGCAGCACTTCTTATACTTCTTGCCGCTGCCGCAGGGACACGGGTCGTTGCGGCCGATTTTGGGCAGTACCTGCCGGGGCTGCTGGGACAGGGCTTCGTTCCGGAGTCTGGCGTATTTGGCCTCCTCCTCGGCCCGGCGCCGGGCCATGCCGGCCGCGTCGGGGTGAAAGGGCGAGTAGTTGTCGGGCAGGGCGCGCAGCTGCTGGTAGCGGGTGAAGATGTCGGGAGAAGGCCGCAACGGATACGACTCGTCGAAATTAATGTCGTCGGCCCCGCCAGCGATGCTTTCGTCCACCAGGCCCAGGCGGTGCAGCTCACGTATTTCGGGTTCCAGCTCGCGCAGGCCCGCTTCCTGCACGTCGGTCAGCAGCCCGCCCAGGTAATCTTCCAGGGCATAGCCGTATTCGTCGGCGTCGGTCGGGAAAAGCTGGGCCGCCTGGTCGGCGTGCGCGATGATGTGGCGCAGGTAGGCCTGCATAAACGCGCTGATGGCGGGCCGCAATTCAGCCTGCTCGCGGGCTAGCCGCGAGATGGCATCGGAAGCCACCAGCCGATGCTGAAGCAGCATTTCCGGGTCTTCGAGCATGGCCAGCAACTCGGGCAGGCGCGTCTGGCCGGCGCGGGCCAGGAGGCCCGGAACTTCCTCAAACAACTCGTCGCCAAACCAAAATTCGGTACTGGCCGAGTCGAGGCGCAGCAGGCGGCGGTACACGTCCAGGACCTCGGGAGCGTGCAGGTCGTGCAATAGGTACAGGGCGTGCATAAAGTGGTAATTTTCGAACCAGTCGCCGCCATCTATGTCATCGTAGTCGAAGTTATCCAGCGTGTGGCCGGTTATTTTCAGCAGCTCCGGCACGGCCGTTTCGGGCCCCAGCGCCAGAATCTCGCGCAGCACCGCATTATCAATAAAATAGTCGCGTTTGTAGAGCTGCGCAAATACCGGGAGCGCAAATGTGGGTTGATTCATTACAAAGGCAGGTTTGGGGGAAGTGAGCACTGCTGTAGCCCAGCAGCTATTAATCGTGAAGGCTAATTTATGGATGCTGTTCTAAATGAAATGACTTAGGCCGGCACGAGTTACGGCTGCGCCGACACGAGTTCCAGCGCAGCCGACCCATACCTGGAATCACTTTAGCCAGGAATAGCCACAAGCCGGCAACCTAACCTTTCGGGGGCCGCACTGGTAAAACCAATCCGGCTGCACGTCCACCAATCCGTCAGCCTGAACCCCATGGAATTAGCAAGCAAGAAAGTATTTATCACCGGCGGCAGCGCCGGCATTGGCAAAGCGCTGCTGGCCGAATTCAGTCGGCACGGCGTGCGCGACATTGCCGTGATGGGCCGCAAACAGGAAGCCCTCGATGCCCTGAAGCAGGAGTTCCCCGAGGCCCGGCTGCTGCTCATGGCCGGCGATGTGGGCCAGCCCGCCGACCTCGACCGCGCCGTGGCCACCATCACCCGCGAATGGGGCGGGCTCGACATCCTGGTGAACAACGCGGGGGTGGTGAGCGCTGGCCTGCTCGCCGACCAGTCCGACGACGACATCATCGGCCAAATCAACATCAACCTAACCGGCCTGATTTTACTCACCAAGAAAGCTCTGCCGCTGCTATTGAAGAGCTCCGATGGGGCGCTAATGAACATTTCTTCCGGCTACGGCTACCTGGCCATGCCCTTCTACAGCGTGTATGCCGCCACTAAGGCCGCCATCCGCCAGTTTTCCGACGCCATGCGCCGCGAGCTGTTTCAGCACCCGTTGCACGTGATGACCGTGTACCCCTCCGCTACCGATACCGACATGATGAAAACCGCCGTGGTGAAGGGCATGGACTCGGCCGAAGACGTGGCCAAAGCTTCTATAGCGGGCCTGCTGGCCGGGGAAATCAACGTCATCATGGGTGGGGCCGAGCGCGAGGCGCAAATCAAAACCAATTTCCTGGAGCCCCGCAAAATCGACGCCGTAGCCGCCGCCAGCTACGAAGCCCTGCGCAAACGCACGGCCAAGCACCGCTCCATGTAGCACCCGGGCCCAAAGCTGGCGCAGGTTTAAGCCAGTCCGGAGCAGGCACAGGCCTAACTAAAAAACCGCCGGATGCACATCCGGCGGTTTTTTAGTTAGGCCTGTTGCGCTTCATTACAGCTTATCGGCGCGGTGGTCGTAGCCCTGGAAAATCTGGCCGATGGCAACGTACACTTTGTCTTTGTTTTTATCGAATACGTTGCCATCGGTGAGGCCCGAAGCGTAGCCTTGCCACACCTGCTCACCCTTCTGCCGGTCGGCCAATTGCACCAGAATGCTGCCCCGGTCAAGCTTTACCTTGTTCCGGTTGTTGTAGGCATACTGCTCATTGGCAGACCAATAGCCGGAACCCAGGTTGTCGTTGCTTGCAAGCTCAACGGGCTGGTCGAAGGTGCGGAAATTAACTATCAGGTCACCGTTTTCGGGCTGGTAGGTGTAGCCTTTCGCAGCCATTTCGTGTTCCACCGCGTCGCGTATCTGACCCTTGAATATCAGGTCATTCAAAAAAAAGATGCTATTCTGGGGGTCGACTACCTGCGAGGACCACGAATAGCTTTTATACTTGCTGAAGTCGGGCTGCTCGGCAGAAGTGCTGATGTAGCCCGCGTTGGTGGCGGCTGGGTTGGTTCCGCGCTGGTCGCTCCCGACCGTGACGCCCGATTCGTTGGCGCAACCGGTGGCGGCCAGGGTGAGTGACGCGAAAAGCAGGATGGAATGGATGGTTTTCATGGCGATGGAATGGGTTAAGAATGCTTACTTTACCAGCCACATGCTGACTGGTTCACCCAAATAAATACGCCCAATTTCCTGTTTTGTTTATAAAATTTCCTTTTCCCGCCTAATAAGCTCAAGTAATCATAACCAGTCATTTCGGCATTATTGGAAGCCGTATTTCCGCTTAGGCATTTCCCGAAGAATACGTTTTTAGATTATTTCAAGTCCATTCTTCTGCTTACTATTTTCAGTATTTTCGCTGGGCTATTACCCCTGAAACGGCCGGTTGGCAAAGGGCCAGGGTGTAATACCTGACCAAAAGATGGTGGTATACCCACACTGAACACATTTGACTAAGCTCGACTGTTCCGAACAGCTTCTGGGCAGCTTTTAGCTTTCGCAATCCTCGTTCTTGAGGCCTGAAAATTCAGCCCCCGGCTCTTACTTTACCAACGTCAGGGAAGCAGGATTTCGCGCGTAAACGAACATCGCTAACGCTGGCAAGCCCTTACCAGCGGAGCCGCTTTTGGCTTTTGCTCGCCATGCAATTTGCGCTTCCGCTGACCTCCGTCCGTCATCTATTCCCGATTATGCCCGATTACGCCCGCTTTTCCATGCCTGCCGTACCCGCCGTGCTGCTCTCTATTATCATGCAGGGCGGCGCGGCCGTGGCCGAGGGCAGTTGTAGCCTGCGCAGTGGCGGGCCGTGGCACCCTACGGCCTGGCGCTGGGCGCGATGAATGCGAAAAATCGACTCCTTGCTGACCGAGGGCTGAATGGCATCGAGCAGCGCCACCAGCGGCAGCAGCTTGGTGGCCGTGGTGGCTACCGCGCCCGTGAGGCTGAGACGATGGCTCCGCCGGCCCGAACCGGACGGCGAAGGCACCCGGACGGCGGGGCTGGCAGCGGCCACCCCGGAACTATTGGCGGGATGAGCGGGCGTGGCAGACATCAGCAACAGGCTCGGAATTAATGAACGGGCGAAGATATAAACAAAAAAACCCGGCAGCCAATGGCTAGTTTGCTCACTCCGCAGGCCGGCTTACCGGGGCACCACATCGAAGCGCGCCCGGTAAACGGTAGTATCACCAACCCCGAACTCGACGCGGCGGTTGTCCTTTTCTTTTAGCTCGAAGTCGCCGTTGATGGTGAATTTTACTTCCGTGGCCTTGTAACCGGTGTGGGTGGTGACGACGACGCGGTAGAGGCTGTCTTTCTTAACGGGCATAAGCGGCAGGTCGTAATCCCAGCTCAGGGGCTTGTCGCGGCCGCGCAACCCTACCTGCCCCACGTTGGGATGGCCGCTCACATCGAGCAGATAAACAACGGTTTTGTCGGAAGCTTTTTGCACGCAGCCGGGCAGCAGCAGGCCGGCCAGCGCCAGCGCCAACAGGCGGGGCTTGGGGCGCAGCGCGGCCGATTCGGTGAGCAAGTAATCGAGCCCGAAGCGGCCCGAACCCAGCACCAGCGCCGGCAGGGCGGCCCACAGAAAGCCGGCCGCCGGCAGCATGTTCCACAGCCCCTGCTGGAGCTGCTGCATAAACATGGCCACCAGCATGGTGCAGCACACCAGGAAGGCCGCCGGGCGGGTAAGCAGACCCAGGGCCAGCAGCAACCCACCCACCGCCTCGCTGAAGCCGCCCATCAAAGCGAAGAAGGCCGGGAACAGGGCAAACACGCCCCCGTAGGCGGCCACGTCGTGCGGAAACCAGAAGGCCACCTCAAACAGGCCCAGGTTGTTGTCGGGCGGCGACCAGGGCAGGCCAAACTTGGCGGCTCCGAAGTCGGAAGTGAGCAAGTAGCCGCACACCACGCGGGGCAGGGCCAGGAGGGCATCCTGCCACCAATGCGGCAGCAGCAGCGGGCGTAAGATTCGACGCATACACGAAAAGCGGAAAAGGTGAAATCAGCAACACGCCTCCCGCTACCGGCCAAACGGCCCTCGGGGGGGTAATCGGAACAAAGGACGTCGTGGCTGAAATGGCCCGCGCCCCAAATTATAATGTGCGCCCTGGTGAGCGATGATTCAGGCCCGATTCGCTGATTTGAGCCTGCTGCCGAAGTGGTGGTGCGGGCTGTTTTACGCGGGCGGCCAAACATTAAGCAGTGCAATGCGTCTTCTGGATTCTACAAACCTAATTTCTTAGCTGATGTCCTCGATTACCATCGCCCAAAATTCTGCCCATCCCCTCACCGTTTCACGCCTTGGCTATGGCACCATGCGCCTCACCGGGCCCGAAATTTGGGGAGAGCCGGCCGACCGGCCCCAGGCCCTGGAAATCCTGAAAACCGCCGTGGCAGCGGGCGTCAACTTTCTCGACACGGCCGACTATTACGGCGAGGACGTTACCAATCGCCTTATTGTTGAGGCGCTACATCCCTACCCGGCCGGCCTCGTGATTTGCACCAAAGTGGGGGCCACCCGCCGGCCCGACAAAAGCTGGCTGCCCTTCAACACCCCCGAAAACCTGCGCACCAGCATTGAGAACAACCTGCGCACGCTAAAGCAAGAGCAGATTCAACTGGTGCACCTGCGGCTGATGGGCCACGGCGCGGTGCCGCTGGCCGAGCAGCTGGGGGCCATGTTTGAGATGCAGAAAGAAGGCAAAATCCGGCACGTCGGGCTCAGCAACGTGAGCCCTGAGGAACTGACCGCCGGCTTGCAGCTGGGCGAAATTGCCACCGTAGAAAACATGTACGGCTACGCCCAGCGCACCACCCTGCGCGAGGCACACGGCGAAACCCGCGGCGGCGAAGAAGTGCTGGCCCTGTGCGAACAGCACGGTATTCCGCTCATTCCCTTCTTCTCGCTGGTACACGGCCTGCCCAATGCCGGCAACAAACTGGCGAAAATTGCCCAAAAGCACAACGCCACCCAAGCCCAGCTGAACATTGCCTGGCTGCTGCATAAGTCGCCCTGGATTCTGCCAATTCCGGGCACCTCGTCGCTGGCGCACCTGCGGGAGAATTTGAAGGCCGCTCAAATCCAGCTGAGTCCGGCGGACATGGCGGAACTGGGGTAGCCACCGCGACGAAGCGCAAACGCACAAGTTGGGTTGCGGCATCGACCAGTGCGGCCGCAGCTAAATTTGCGGGCTCAACGCTCCATTGCCGGCGCGCGTTTGCCAAACGTGCGCCGGCGTCTTTGTTTCCATGCCGCACCGCCACTTCCTCATCCACAAGCCTTACGGCTGCCTTAGCCAGTTCACCAGCCAGTTTTCGGGCGAAGCGAAAAAGACGATGCTGGGCAGGTTTTACGACTTTCCGGCCGGCACCATGTCCATCGGCCGGCTCGATGAGGAGAGCGAGGGCCTGCTCCTGCTCACCACCGACGGCAAGATGAGCGACTTGGTGCGCAGCCGGAAAATTGAGAAGGAGTACTACGCCCAGGTCGACGGCCTAATGGACGAGCCCGCCATTGCTAGGATGCAGGCCGGGGTTGAAATCGGGATTCACAACGAGAAATATCAGACCAGTCCCTGCGTGGCCCGCCGGCTCGACTCCGCCCCCGCTTTCGCCCCCCGCACCCGCAAAATCCGCGACGACCGCCACGGGCCCACCTCTTGGGTTTCCATCACGCTCACGGAAGGCAAATTCCGGCAAGTCCGCAAGATGACGGCCGCCGTAGGCTTTCCCACGCTCCGGCTCATCCGGGTGCGGGTGGGTGCCATCTGGCTGGGCGACTTAGCGCCGGGCGCAGTGGTAGAAGTGCCGGATTTTGGGCTGGAGACAGCAGAGGCGGACTAACACCGAACGTCATGCCGAGCGGAGCCAAGGCGTCTCATGTGCGGCAGTAACTCAATCGATTGGTTTTGCCCACGCCATTGGGGCCCAACAGCCCAAACATGCTGCTGGGAATGGTGAGCGATACGTCGCGCAGGGCGCGCAGCCCGTTGCCGTAGGTTTTGGAAAGGTTTCGAATGCGTAGCTCCATGATGCAGAAGAAGATGAGAGTTAAAAAGTGAATGTATTTTAATTTTACTTTATTCAATGTTAGTCAAGATTTTAGCCGTGACTGTTTCATTAATTCTACATTAATTTATGCTGCATGCATAACATTATTAGCTGGATTTCGTATCTTTGTATTAGAATTAGCCACCAGGCTATCTCCGTATTGACATGAAAAAGACCACTGCCTTCTCGTTCTCCTCGCTGCTGCTGTTGGGCGGCGTAACCTACCTGGCTGCCAAACTGGCCGGCCTGGACCTGACCTTCTTCTTCCACGGCGACGACGACCACCACCAGTACAGCTAACCGCTATTTTATCGTTACGTCGCATCCTAGCCCACTATTCCAAGCTATTATTTGTGAGAAGCCCGGCCCTTTAGCCGGGTTTTTTGGTTATGGGCCCGGCCATTGCGGCGGGCTGGGCCGGTTCGGCGCGGCTTTTGGAACCTTGCTCCCGCAACGGCGTAATCCGTTGAGCTATTTTTTCACTGGCTGCCGGCCGCCGTTTTAGCACAACCTGACCGCAGCCCCTACCCCCACCTTGGTTTTATGAACCTCGATTCCCACCAAGCTCAGGTGAGCTACATCATCGGCCGCGACCTGGCCCGCAACTTCGCCCAGCAGGGCCTCGAACTGGACGTGGATACCCTGGCCGAGGCGCTGAAAGAAGGCCTCCAGGGCCTCCCCAGCCGCCTCACCCAGGAACAAATGCAGGCTGCCATGCAGCAGCTGCAAGAGCAAATGGGTGGCCCCGAAGACGACACCAACCAAGAAACCAACGACACCGACATGAGCAACAACAAAGCCGAAGGCGAAGCCTTCCTCGCCCAAAACGCCCAAAAAGCCGGCGTGACCACCCTGCCCAGCGGCCTGCAGTACGAAGTACTGACCGAAGGTAGCGGTGCCAAGCCCAGCCTGAAATCGTCGGTCACGACGCACTACCACGGCACCCTGATTAACGGCACCGTGTTCGACAGCAGCTACCAGCGCGGCCAGCCCGCCACCTTCCCCGTCAACGGCGTGATTGCCGGCTGGACAGAAGCCCTCCAGCTTATGGGCGAAGGCGCGAAGTACCGCCTCTACATCCCCTCGGACCTGGCCTACGGCAAGCGGGGCGCGGGCCGCGACATTCCCGGCGATACCGCGTTGATTTTCGACGTGGAGCTGCTGAAAGTGAACAACTGAGGAGTCGTTGCGGCGGGAAGGGCTTTCGTTTCCGCCGCAACTACCACGGCCGCCCCCACCTGGGCGCGGCCCACCACGACCAAACCGGCTGTTGCTGAGCACATGAACGACCTCGAAGCCCAGCCGCCCGCTGACCAGCCCCCCGTGGCCCCGGAACAACCTTCCGGGGCCGCTTTGCTGACCAAGCCGGCCGGGCTCCCGCATTCCCCGCTCCCCGAGCCGGAGCCCCAACCGGTGCCCGAGCTACTGCCCCTGCCCACGGTGAAATCTGACGACGGCCGCCTCATGCTCACCAGTACCACCGTGGTGGTGGAAGGCCGGGAGTTTGCGCTCCGCGAACTGGAGCGGGCCGACGTAGCCCATGTGCATTGGATACTGTGGTACCTGCTGGGTGGCCTGGGTTTGGCCGTGGTGATGATAGCCTTTTTGCAAAACTGGCTGCGCACCGGCCCGGCCATGCTCGGCATGGCCACCACGGCACTGCTGCTGGCCTACGGGCACCGCGGTACTAACCGCCTGCGCCTGCACCGCCTGGGCCGCGAAGTGGCCAATTTTGCCCTACCCGGCGAAACCCCGCCCTGGCAGCGCCTCACCGCCGAAGTAAACCGCCGCATCTTCCGCGTGCACGACCACGCCGCCCGGGAAGCCGCTTACCTGCTCGCCGCCGCCGATGAAGCCGTGCGCCAGGCCGCACTCGCCGCCCAACAAGCCGCCGATGAAGGCGGAAATACAAAAGACAACCCGTTGGCCGACAGCTAACCCTACTTTTACGGGCCATTGCCGTAAGCACTTTCCGGTGGCTTGGCTGCTACCTTCGCGCCCCGTAATTCACTTGTAGCCTTCCGCTGCCGATAATTATTTTACTCAACGCATGGATTCCAAACATTCGCATACCGCCATTTCCGGGGCGGGCTTGCTGATTGCCCTCGGCATTATTTACGGCGACATCGGGACTTCGCCGCTCTACGTGATGTCATCCATCCTGAAAGATGCCCCGGTCATTGACCCGCACTTGGTACTCGGCGGCATTTCGTGCGTGATTTGGACGCTCACGCTGCAAACCACCGTCAAGTACGTCCTGCTCACCCTCAACGCCGACAACAACGGCGAAGGCGGTATTTTCTCCTTGTATGCGCTGGTGCGGCGCCGCGGGGCCTGGCTCTCGGCCGTGGCCATTATCGGCGGGTCGGCCCTGCTGGCCGACGGCGTGATTACGCCCCCCATCTCGGTATCGTCGGCGGTGGAAGGGCTGAAAAACGTATTTCCGACCCTCACCCAGGGCGTTATCGTCTACATTGTCATTGGCATTATTGCCGGGTTGTTTCTACTGCAAAGCTTCGGTACTCAGATTGTGGGCAAGGCCTTTGGGCCCATTATGCTGCTGTGGTTCACCATGCTGGGCGTGCTGGGCACCAGCTGGATTGTGCAGAACCCCGTCATCCTCAAGGCCTTCAACCCATATTACGCCTACGACCTGCTGGTGCATTACCCCAGCGGGTTCTGGCTGCTGGGCTCGGTGTTCCTCTGCACCACGGGGGCCGAGGCGTTGTATTCGGACCTGGGCCACTGCGGCAAAGGGAACATTCGCATTAGCTGGACTTTTGTCAAAACCACGCTGCTGCTCAACTACCTGGGCCAAGGGGCCTGGCTACTGGCCCACCAAGGCGAGCCGCTGGGCGGTAAAAACCCGTTTTATGCCCTCATGCCGCAATGGTTTCTGCTCATCGGGATTAGCATTGCTACGGTGGCGGCCATTATTGCCTCGCAGGCCCTCATCACCGGCTCGTTCACGCTGGTAGCCGAGGCCATCCGCCTGAATATGTGGCCCAAAGTGAAGCTGAATTACCCCACCGATGTGAAGGGACAGCTCTTCGTGCCCAGCATGAACCGGCTGCTGCTGCTGGGGTGCATTGGGGTGGTGCTCTACTTCCAGGAGTCGACCAACATGGAAGCGGCTTACGGCTTGGCCATTACGCTCACCATGCTCATGACCACCATCCTGCTCACGGTCTGGCTGCGGGCCAAAAGAGTGGCCTTGCCGCTGGTTATTGGTTTTGCCGTCCTGTATGGCATTATTGAGGGAGCATTTCTGATTGCCAACATGAAGAAGTTTCCGCACGGCGGCTGGGTGTCGCTGGCCATCGGCGGCACGCTAATGGCCGTGATGTACGTCTGGCTCAAGGCCTTCTACATCAAGCGCCGCCTCACCGAATTTGTACGTTTGGAACCGTACGTGGACGCCCTCAAGCAGCTTAGCGACGACGAATCCATCCCTAAGTACTCGACCCACCTGGTGTTCCTGACATCGGCCGAGCGGAGCTCCGAAATCGAGCAGAAAATCATCTACTCCATCTTTCAGAAACGGCCGAAGCGGGCGGATATCTACTGGTTCATCCACGTCGATACCACCGATGAGCCCTACACGATGGAGTACAAGGTCACCGAAGTGGCCAAGGACGACGTGTTTCGCATCAACTTCCGCCTCGGTTTCCGGGTGCAGCAGCGCATCAACCTGTACTTCCGCAAGGTGATTGAGGACCTGGTGCGCAACAAGGAAGTGGACATTACCTCACGCTACGAGTCGCTGAGCAAGCAGCACGTCACCGGCGATTTCCGCTTCGTAGTGCTGGAAAAATTCCTCAGCATCGAGAACGACTTCCCGACCTTGGAGAAGCTCGTGATGCAGGCCTACTTCTACATCCGCCAGTTCATCGCCTCCGAAGACCAATACTTTGGCCTGGACACTTCCTCAGTGAAGGTGGAAAAGGTGCCGCTGGTGATTACGCCCGTGCGCGAAGTGGCGCTGAAGCGCATCAAATAGGACCGCAGATTTAACGGATTTTAACGGATTGAGACGGATTTTTGTGGTCCCGCTCCGGCATTGAACGCAGTCGATGAATCAAAAAAAGCCGCCCACTTGGGCGGCTTTTTCTTTGGCTGACTGTGATAAGACGAATGAGCAAGAGCACAAAAAATCTGCCCCAATCCGTTAAAATCCGCTAAATCTGCGGTCCCAGCCATTTCGCCAATACACGCTGTTGCGCCGGCGTTGGGCTGGCCACGGGTTGCACCGTGAACTTGCGGTCTGGGTTGGGCAAGGCTTTTAAGGTGATGTCGCGGGTGAGGCCATCGCGGCGCACTTGCAGCTTCACATCGGTGCCCACGGGGCTGGAAACCAGGGCTTTCACCGTTTCTTCGCTGGGGGCGGCCCCGTTAATGAGCAGGACCTCATCGGTGGCGCTGAGGCCGGTGTTCCAGGCGGCACCATCGCGCACCACACTGGTCACGAGCAGCTTGCCCGTGCGGTTGGAGAAGGTGGCCCCAATCGTGCCTTCGGTGCTCAGCGGCGCGCTCGTCAGCGTCAGGCCCGCGTAGCCGAGGGCGGTGGCAAAGTCGATGGGCTTGGTGTCGTACACACTGTTTTTAAAGAACTCATCGAAGCGGCGGCCGGCCACGGTGGCCACGGCATCCTGGAATTCCTGGTCGGTGAAGCCCCGGCCAGCCTTCTTGTAATACGTGTCGTAAAGCAAGCGGAACACATCGTCAAGGTGCTTTGCGCCGTTGGTGGCCTGGGCAATGTTCAGGTCGAGCCAAGTACCAATCAGGTCGCCCTTGGAGTAGTAGCTGATTTGGGTATTGCTGGCATTCTCATTGGGCCGGTAATACTTAATCCAGGCATCAAAACTGGATTCCGCAGCCGACTGAATGCGGTTGCCAGGCGTGTTTTCCACCTCTGTTATGGCATTGCCCAGCTTGCCCAGGTACTCTTCGCGGCTGAGCACGCCGGCCCGCGCCAGAATCTGCTTCGAGTAATATTCGGTCATGCCCTCGCTCACCCAGAGCATGTGCGTATAGTTCTCCTGGTCGTAGTTGAACGGCCCCAGCGCCACCGGCCGGATACGCTTCACGTTCCAGAGGTGAAAATACTCGTGCGCCACCAGGCCCAGAAAGGACTTCATGCCGGCATCGGTGCCGTAGGTGGTGCGGCCCACCTCCAGCGTAGTGGAATAGAGGTGCTCCAAGCCGCCGCCGCCGCGCTCCAGGTTGTGCACGATGAAGAGGTAATGGTCGAGCGGATTCTGGCCCACCACGCGGTGCGCTTCTTCGCACACCCGCTTCAGGTCGGCCAGCAGCTTGGTCTCGTCGGCGGTGTAGGTGCCGTACATGGCCACCTGGTGCGGCGTGCCGTTGGCGGTGAACTCCAAAACTTTCTGGTTACCGATTTCAATCGGCGAGTCGGCCAGCTCGTCGTAGCTGGCGGCTTTGTAGATGAACTGACCCGGCGCGGGGCGCAACGCGGTGCTTACCTGCGCCCAGCCAGCGGCCGGCTGCACCACCACGGTGCTGCCCAGCTTCTTGTTCTCGGCCGGGTACATGAACACGTTGCTGCCATTGACGTAGCCATGGTCCGCATCAATAAAGGACGTCCGCACGCTCAGCTCAAACGCGTATACCCGGTAGCTCACCTGGAAATTGGCTTGCTTGGCATGGCGCACCCGCCACGTGTTTTTGTTGATTTTTTCCGCCGCCAGGGGCTGCCCGCTCGCCGTACGCGCCTCAAAACCCTCCACGTTTTTCGCGTATTCGCGCACCAGATAGGAGCCGGGAGCCCACACGGGCAGCTTCACATCCGTGTATTCGGCCGGGAAGCCGCCGAGCTCCATTTTCACTTCGAAATAATGGGATTTTGGGGCCGGCATGGCCAGCGTGTAGCGGAGCGTGGCCGGGCCCGCCACCGCCGCCGGCTTAGCCGCCGACTGCCCAATAGCGGGCGATATACCGGTTAGCAGCGACGCCAACGACGCGGCGCAAAGCGTCAAAGGGGAATGTTTGTGCATGGATGGGGTTTGTGAAGAAGAGCAAGGGCACAAAGAAAGGCCCGCGGGCTGCCTCTAACCTAGCAGCCGCCGGGCCGTTAGCAACCAGGGTGGCGCTTATTTTCGCTGCTCAAATCGAATTTCAGTTTGCTTATGCGCGTCATTTGGTTGGTTTTTCTAGGCTTGTTAGTGGCAATGGCCATTGCCTTGCCGCGCCTCCGGCACTCGCTAAGTGCTCCCAGAACGTCCGTTGTGGCGGCTCCACGCGCCTCGGCTTTCGCTTCGTTACGCATTGTACCGCCCTCCGCCCGCGCCGATAGTGTGGTGGCCTTTGGCCTGGCCCAGCAAGGCACACCTTACACCTACGCCGGGGTATCACCCCTCACGGGCTTCGACTGCTCGGGCTTTATCATGTACACCTTTGCCCATTTCAACGTGGCCGTGCCGCACTCCACGGCGCTGCTCATTGCCGTGGGCCGGCCCGTGACTCGCGCCGAGGCCCAACCCGGCGATATTGTGGTATTCACGGGCACGGCCGAAACCAGCACCACGCCGGGCCACGCGGGCATTGTTATCTCCCGCCGGGGCGAGCTGCCGTTGCGGTTTGTCCACGCCTCCTCCTCCCGCCGCGAGCCGTTTGTGAAGGTGAGCCAGGTAGAAACCACCGACTACGAGCGGCGCTTCATGCAAGTGCGGCGCGTGTTGTAAGGTGAAATGGTGAGTTTGATGTTCTGTTTGCGCCACTTGCGCCATTGGAACATAAAACGCACCATTTCACCACCTCCCCTTAAACGCAGCGATGCCCGGCCTGCCTCTGCCGTCCCACTAAAGGGCGGCTGGGCAAACCGGGCATCTAATCCTTCAAATCTTACCAAGCGGCGAAACTGGGGTACAGTTCCGGCGTCCGCTCCTTAGAGTAAGACCTGGCCGAATGTGGGCAGCCTTAGGAGCTGCCCCACGAAGCTGTTGTTAGGCGCGTACTGCGGTGAAGCGTACGACATTCGACAGGCTTGGCAGGATTTGTTTGGGACTA
>JBBQSQ010000118.1:0-14402 GCA_038213745.1 Cytophagales bacterium | reverse complement strand
TATGTGCTATACGCCGTGATGTTCGTTTCCGGCATTGGCTGGCTCATTGTCATGACCAGCTTCAGCACCATCGTGCAGCTGAGCGTGCCCAAGTGGGTTCAGGCCCGCGTGATTAGCGTGTACATGCTGGTGTTTCAGGCGGGCCTCTCGGTGGGCAGCCTGGTCTGGGGCGAGCTGGCCGACCACCTCACGCTGCATATCTCCCTGTTGGCCGCCGCCGGCTGGATGCTGCTGAGCGTGCTGCTGGCCATTCCCTTCCCCATGCGCTCGGCCGAGGGCCTGAACCTAGACCCCGCCGAACCCCTGCTCGACGCGCAGCTGCCCGGCGATATCGACCCCGACGACGGCCCCGTGGTGGTAATGATTGAGTACCAGGTGGAGCGCGCCGACTGGGCCGCCTTCCGCCTGGCGGCCGAGCAGCTCAAGCGCCTGCGCCTGCGCGATGGGGCGCTCCGGGCCGGCGTGTTCTCCGACGTGGCCAACCCCACGCTCATCACCGAGTTTTTTTACGTGGCTACCTGGGGCGAGCACCAGCGCCAGCACCACCGCTTCACCCGCGAAGACCAACTGGTGGAGGCGCAGGTGCGGCAATTCCACGCCGGTCCGAATGAGCCCCGCATCACCCATTTCCTGGCCTTCCCAAATACCTCGAACGTGGAAGTGGCCACGCCCATGCAAACAATTGAGAGTCAGCGATAAAAATCATGGATTACTTCCCTAACCCGACGTTACGCAGCAGGGTGTAACGCGCTTTGCCCGTCAACTGCCGCTACAGAAAGCGTAATAACTGCTCAGGCTCGTCGATGCGCGCGGGCGCTTCGGCGGGGCTGAGGTGGCCAAAACCGTAGGTGGCGAAGATGAACGGCACGTTCGCTGCCTGGCTGGCGGCCAGGTCGCCGGGTGTGTCGCCCACGTACACGGGCGTTTGTAACTCGTACTGCGCCATTATTTCGCGAATGTTTTCCGACTTGGGCAGGCCCTTGGTGCCAAAGCATTGGTGCCCCTCGAAGAAATGCCCCAACTTAGTGCACTCGAAAAAGGCCTCCACGTAGCCCACCTGGCAGTTGCTGACGATGAACAGCCGGTAGCCTTGGTTGAGCAGGTAGCGCAACGTGCTTTCCAGGCCGGGGTAGGGCGCGCCGCCGTGCTGCTGCGCGGCGGCCAGCTCCTGACGGGAACAGAGGGCGCGGTATTCCTCCATTTTATCAACGGGCAGGCCGGGGAACAGGCGTTCATACGCCACGGTGTAGGGCTGGCCGGTCACGGCCTGCACCTGGGCCAGGGTCACGTCGTTTTCGATGTAGTCGACGCTGGCTTTGGCCGCTTGGAAAGCCTGGGTGATGGCCACCGAAGCGTCCCAGAGGGTCCCGTCGAGGTCGAAGATTACACTATCAAATTGGGCGGGCATGGAAGCGGATTAAGGGACTGACGAAGCCATGAGGGCCGCCAGCGCGCAGGTTAACTACTCGTACAAATCCCGCGGGTCGGCGGCGGCCAGCTCCACCAGAAACTGGCCGATGTTGGTGGTCACGGCTTTCAGAAAGGCCGCGCCTTTTTCGGCGGTGGCGGCGGCGGGGTCGCCCGAGCCGGTATCGGCCGTAACCTTGCTCCACTCGCGCTGGGCCCAGGCCCAGCCCTGGCGCAGGGCCGCGATGCGGAACTGCCGCGCCGCGCCGGGGCCGGCTTCGGCCAGCGGGCGCACCAGGTGGGGGGCAATGTGCAGCATGGCGCTGGTTTCCATCTCATCGGCGTGGTCGCCGGCCGCGGCGAAGTACTGGTTGCGGTCGGCGGCCCGAAACCAGGTGAGCGTGCTCAGGAATACGGTGGGGAATTCGGCTTGCAGCTCGCGCAGGATTTGCCGGAAATCGTTGCCGCCGTGGCCGTTCAGCACCACCAGTTTCGGAATACCCTGGCGGGCCAGCACCCGCACCAGGTCGCGCAGAATGGCCAGCTGCGTGCTGGGATTTAGGTTCATGTCCAGCGTGATGTCGAGCTGGCCGGTGTTCACCCCAAACGGAATATTGGGCAGCAGCACCACGCTAGCGCCCTGCTCCCAGGCCTTGCGGACGGCCTCGGCAGCTACGTATTCCACCTGCACATTGTCGGTGGCGTAGGGCAGGTGGTAGTTGTGCGCTTCGGTGGCCCCCCAGGGCAGCACCACCACTTCGTAGCGGGTCGACTGCACGGTTTTCCAGGTGGTTTCGGCGAGCACGTAGGGACGGGGGTGCACGATTTTAGTTTGGGTTAAAAGTTGAGCGTTAAAAGTAAAAACTAGACTCGGTTTTACCTCTTCACTTTTGACTTATACCTGAATCCCTGGCCGCTCCAGCAGCACGCCGGGCCCGCCCTTATACGTGGTGCGGGCGTATTCACGGAAGCCAAATTTCGCCGCCACGCGCAGCGAAGGCACGTTTTCGGGATGAATAAGGCAGACCATGCGCACCGGGCCAAGGTAGTTTTCGGCCCAGGCCAGGGCGGCGGCCACGGCTTCGGAGGCGTAGCCCTGGCCGTGGACGCGGGGGGCCAGCACCCAGCCCACTTCGGGCGCGTTGCCCAGGGCCGGCTCAATGTTGCGCTTGAAATCAAACAGGCCCACGGTGCCAATAAACTGGCCGCTGGCTTTCTCTTCGATGGCCCAGGGGCCGTAGCCCATCAGGGCCCAGTGGCCGGCGTTGCGCAGCAGCAGCTTCCAAAGCTCTTCCGAAGGCATCGGGGTGCCGCTGAGGTAACGGTAGTAGGCCGGGTCCTGCCCCATGGCCAAAAAGGGTGCGAGGTCATCGGCGCGGTAGCCGCGCATCAGCAAACGAGGGGTTTCCAGCACGGGCACGGCCGGCAACGGAACAGGAGACGACGACATGGCGCAACTTACGGCCCGCCGGGCAAACAACCGGCTTTGAGGAAGCCAAAAGGCTCCCGTGCCGGGCAGCACGGGAGCCTGTCGGTCCACGTTGGGTTCGGGGGCCGGCTTAAAACGAGCCGCTGTTGTCGTCGGTGCTGTCGAAGCCGCCGCCGCCGGTGTCGTTGGAGGACGTATCGTCGTAGGACGAATTATTGTCGTCGGCAGAAAAGTAGTCGGAATTGTTGTCCGCGGCCGTGTTGGCGTCGGAGAAATAATCGGGCGAAGACGTATCGGCCCCGCCGCCCTCACGCCCGGAGAAGTAGTCGCTGGCCGCGCCGGTGCCGGCGGCCCCGGCCGCACCAGCCCCGGCGGCCGTACCTGCCCCGAAGTTGCTGTTGCTGCCGTCGCCCGCCAGATTCTGGCCCGCGGTGTCGTGGCCCGAGGCCATGCGGTTGCCGAGGTAAGCGCCGGCGGCGGCGGCCGCGCCGGTGGCCAGCATGCCGCCCATGCCCATGCCCCCGCCGGTATTTTGGCCGCCGTAGTTGCCGCCGTTGTTATTGAAGTTGCCGCCGCCCCCGAAGTTGCCGCCGGTGGGGCCGTTGGGCCGGTTCGGCAGGAAATCGGGGGTGCTGCTGTTCCCCGAGCTGGCCGCCGCGCCACGATTGCGGAACATTCGTACTACAAACCACAGAATGCCACCAATCACCAGCGCGCCAACCAGCAGCGTGCCCATGCCCGGGCCCGAGGGAGCCGAGTCGGCAGGCGGCGTCAGCACGGGTTCGCCGGTGGGGGCCTGGGTTTGCACGCCTTCCGAGAGGTTGGCGGAGGAAGGCTCCGTGGCCGTGGGGCCTGCGCCGACAGCGCCCGTGGCGGAGCCGGTAGCGGCAGCCTGGTTTTTATCCGAGTTCGAATTGGGGTTGGCCGTCACCATCAGCGTGTTCAGGCCCGCCCGCAGGCCAGCAAAATAGTTACCCTGCTTGAAGCCCGGCGTCATTTCGCCAATAACGCGGCTGGTGACGGCCGGCGTGATAACGCTGGCCAACCCACTGCCGGGCTGAATGGTCACCTGGCGCTCGGCCTTGCTCACCAGCACCACCACGCCATTGTTCTTGTCGCGCTGGCCCACGCCCCAGGCCGTACCCAACGCCCGGCCGTAATCGGCCACGGTGCGGCCGCCCAGGGAGGGCACGGTCACGACCACAACCTGCGTGCCGGTATTATCGGCGTAGCGGCGCAGGCCGCTTTCCAGCTTTTTGGCATCGGCCGGCTGCATGAGCTGGGCCTCATCGTTCACGAATCTGAAAGGGGTGGGCCGGGCGGGCAGGCCATCGGTTTGGGCCAGGGCAGGCTGCCTAAGCCCCGCCGCGAAGAATAAAAAGGCAAAAAACAGAAGACGTTGCATAGCTCAGCGGTTGAAAGTGAGAGAAGGAAAAAGTCACGCGGGCCTTCTACGGCTTTCACTGCCAATTAGCTGCCTGCGAGGCCACCCGGACTTTCGTAGCGGTTTTCAAGCGGGTGTACCTAGCGCTCACCTTCGGCGTTGTCGCGGGATTTTTACTGAGAAAAAATCACGGCCAAAAGCATCAAGTAGCGCAATACTACCCTACTCATGGCTGCCACCGCACTCCTTACTAAACCACGGGTTCGGCCGGCTCCACGGCGCGCTCGAAGCGTAGGCGGCCCTCAGCGTCGGCACCCGCGGGTTCGAACGCATTGCGTAGCAGGACCTGCCGGGCAGGCCCGTTGGCGGCCGCGGTGTGGGCCAGCAGGCGGCGCACCAGGCCCGTGTTGGCGGCTTGCTGCACCAGCCCGGCTACCAGCTCGGTGCCGAGGCCCTGCCCACGCCAGTCGGCCGCAATGGAGTAGCCGATTTCGGCCGTCCCCGCCGCATCGGGCGGGCCCATGAAGCCGCCCGCGCCCACCAGGGTGCGCGGGGCGGTGTCGTCGGCTTTGCGCAGGGCGTACCAGCCATACCAGCCCGCCGCGTCGCGGCCACCGGCCGTGAGCTGCTCCAGGAAATAAGTCATGGCCTCGCGGTCGTATTCGCCGGGGGGCCAGTCGGTGGGCAGGGCCGCGCCCAGCAGCACAGGGAAATACTGCGGTTTGTAGAGTTCGGCCGTGAGCAAGGCCCGGCTGGCGGCGAGGATTAGGAGGCGGGGGGTGTGGGTTATCAGCGGAATCATAGGCTGCATTATACGGCTTGTTTGGCGAGCTACCATGTTTCGCGGCCGACTTTTTGCCCCCGTTTGCCCATACATGCCGGGCGCGTCGACCGGGTACGGTAGCTAATCAATCGATACGAAAAAGGTAATGCCGGACTTTCGAATATCTTTACCTCCCCGTTTATGTTCACTTTTACCTTCGCGATGTACTACAAACCCGTCCTTTGCACCGTCCTGCTCCTGGCGGCCCATTTGGCTGACGCCACGCCCATTGGCACCATTCAGGGCGCGGGCAAAGCAGCCAGGGCCGGCACCTACACCATCGAAGCCGTGGTGACGGGCGTGTATGCGGGCCTGCAACCGGCCGGTTTTTACGTGCAAGACGACAAGGCTACGACCGACGGCAACCCCGCCACCTCCGATGCGCTGTTTGTGGTGCAGCCCGACCCTACCGTGAAAGTGGGCGACCGCGTGCGCATCACGGGGGTGGTGAGCGAAGAGGCGGCCGCGCCCTCGTTCAACCAAGCCGTGCTCACCGCGCCGGCCATCACGGTGCTGGCGGCGGGGCAGGCGCTGCCAGCCTTCACCCGCCTTGAAAACAGCGCATTTTCGGCGGCCGACGCCGAGCGCTACGAAGGCATGCGCGTGCAGTTTGCCGCCCCCCTCACCGTGACGGAGAACTACAACCTGAAGCAGCGCGGCGAGCTCACGGTTTCGGTGGCCGGCCTCACGTACCAGGCCACGCAGTTCATCGACCCCAACGACAGCCCCGCCACCGGCACCCACAGCGCCGGCACCACCAACCTGGCCGCCGTGACGGCCTACCAAGCCGCCAACGACAACAAAAGCCTGGTGCTCGACGACGGCACCTCGGCCACCGCCCCCACCCCCACGCCCTACCTCGATGCCCGCTACCACACCGTGCGCGTGGGCAGCACGCTGGCCAACCTGGGCGGCATTCTGGGCTTCGGCGATGGCCACTGGCGCTTGCAGCCCCTGGCCGGGGCCGAAGCGCCCATGCTGCGCGTGGTGCGGCCCCTGGCCCCGCCCATCTTCGGCCCGCTCGACCTGAAGCTGGCCAGTTTCAACGTGCTCAATTACTTCAACGGCGACGGGGCGGGCGGCGGCTTTCCCACCGCCCGCGGGGCCAAAACGCCGGCTGATTTCGAACGCCAGCGCACCAAAATCATCCTCGCCCTCCGGCAAATGAATGCCGACGTGGTGGGCCTCACCGAGATTGAGAACGACGGCACCAGCACTGCCTCGGCTGTTCAGGACCTGGTGGACGGGCTAAACAAGGTGATGGGGGCCGGCACCTACATTTTTGTGAACGACGGCAACGCCGTGCAGCAGCCCAACAACACCGACCTCATCCACTGCGCTATTATTTACAAGCCGGCCGTGGTGCGGCCCATGGGCCCGCCCCTGATATTCGACGTGCCGGGCGTGTTTGAGCGGCCGCCGCTGGCCCAGATTTTTATCACCCGCCGCCGGGAGCGTCCCGATACGCTGGGCTTCATCGTCAACCATTTCAAGAGCAAGAGCAGCGGCAGCGGACCCGAAGCCGACCAGAACGACGGCCAGGGCGGCTCCAACCCGCGCCGCAAGGCCCAGGCCCAGGCCCTGGTGGGCTTCATCAACGACCAGGTGATTCCGGCCGGGGCCGCGCGGGTGGTGAGCGTGGGCGACTACAACGCCAATTACGAGGAAGACCCCATCGACCTGCTGCGGGCCGCTGGGCTGGTGCCGGCCACCCCGCCCACCAGCGCGTCGTACGTGTTCAGGGGCCTCACCGGCTCGCTCGACCACGCCGTGATTACGCCCAACCTGGTGGGCTTTATCGACGTGCAGAAGTGGCACATCAACTCGGCCGAGCCCAGCGTGCTGGAATACGACCAGGCCGGCGAAGCCACCGACCTCACCTCGCCCTTCCGTTCCTCCGACCACGACCCGGTACTCATCGGCGTCAATTTTGCGGGCATCCGCAATTCCACCTACAAGCCGCAAAACCGCCTGTTTGAGTACCCAGGCCCACCGGCGGGGCTTGAGGCGTTTAGCCTGACCGGCATACCCGCCCGCGCCGGGGCCCTCACCATCGACTTTTTCCTGCCCCAGGGGCCGCGCATGCTCTCGCTGCACGGCACCCCCGCCATGCTGGAAAACCAGCTCAATAGCTACACGGCGCACCTGGCACCGGGCATTTACGAGCTGAGGCTGCGCGGCACCAACTACCGGAAAACCCAGCGGGTGATGAAGGAATAACTCTTCGATTCGACACCAATGCCAGCAATACATGCGGCAGAACAGGCAAATTATTGGAGCCATACGGCCTGGGCGCGCCGTAAGCAGATGGGCGGCCCGGTGGCCAAAGCACAAACAGCCCAACCGCCCACCAGCCGCTACCGGGGGCCAACCTTGCGCCGGGCAAAAGCAGTATACGCTACCATTATGAAACACCTCGCACTCGCTCTGCTACTCGTTTCTTCTCTCACTGCCTGTCAGCCTAGTCCGGACGCCGCGCAAAATGCCCCACCAGAAATGGCCGCGCCGGGCTCAGCCCGGCCAACGCAAAGCGCCGCGACCCGGGACAGCGTTTCGGCAAGCCCGCCGTTGCTGGCCCTGACCTCAAATGCGCTGCAACTGGTGAGCCAGCCGACGGGCTCTACCCGGGAAATACCCTTTGGAATGCCGCAGGGGGAGTTAATTGAGATAATCAGCAGAGTGCTGCAAGCCAAACCCAAGCGCATCGGCATTAATACCGAATGCGGGGCCGGCCCCCTGAAAATGGCTTCGTGGAGCAACGGATTAACCCTGGTGTTTCAGGAGAAGAAAGCCGGGGCCGCCAGGGAGTGGCAATTTGTGGGCTGGTACGCGGGGGCGGCCAGTGGCGCAGCGCCCAAAGTAGCCACCATGGCCGGGGTCGGCATTGGGTCTACCCGGGCAGCACTGGAAGCGGCCTACGCCGTCAAGGTTGCTAAATCGACGCTGGGGCAGGAGTTTTCCACCACTGCCGGCCTGTACGGCCTCCTGGATGGCCCCGGCAAAGAGGCCCTGATTACCAGCCTGTGGAGTGGCACAAGCTGCAATTTCAGGTAAACGCTATGCGCGGAGCTGCACGCTCCATCAACGTGCCCGGCCCCCATTACCCCCGACGAGGCTGAATACCAGGCTGCGCTACGCGCCGCCGACGCCCGTAGCGAAACTACTGCTAGCGCGGCCTAGCCCCCAAAATCATCCCAGCCGCGCCCGGGGCGGCAGCGGCTGGGGCGGCAGCGGCTGGGGAATCTAGTGTTTCTTTCCTGCGTTGGCAGCATTAGGTTCGCTTGTATCTTCGCTACTGCTCATTCACCTTTCATTCTTATGGCTACTCTTGCCGCCACCCACCAAGGCCACCTCACCCAAGCCGAAGTAGAAGTGTTGCTCGTACTCGATGACGACACCGGCCAGTACGTAGCGTATTGCCCGGCCCTGGAACTCTCGTCCTACGGCGACACCGAAGCCGAAGCTGAAGCCGCTTTTGAAGAAGCCTTGCAGTTTTTTATTCAGGATACGGCCGAGCGCGGCACCCTCGACCAGCTCTTGCTGGCCCTAGGCTGGCGCTTGGTGAAGAAGCCCACCGCCGTGTACGAGCCCCCACGCCTTTCCCTAGAGGTACTGAACCGGCCCGCCCGCAGCCGCCGCATCCTCACCGAACAAGTGCTGCTGCCGGCCTAATCTAGGCCTGCTGCTCCAAAGCTGAAACGGCCGCCTCATTTAGGGCGGCCGTTTTTTTATTATTCTTCGTCCTGGCGGCGCTTGCGTCGGGCTTTCGCGGCTTTGGGGTTCTGCTGGGCGGCCAGCAGTTGTTCAAAGGCTGCCTTGGTCACCACCCCCGACGCTTCCAGCGTGGCTAGGTTGGTGAGCATGTGCAGTACCGGAATATCCTTGTCTTTGTCGCGCAGGGTTAGCGTGCGCAACAATGCCTTGCCGGAGCTTTTGGGAAAGTCCCAGTGCTGATGGCTGCCCACCGTCCGCACGTATTCCAACCCCAGCAGTTTGAGCAACGCCACGTATTGGGCGAAAGGAATGGATTTCACAGGCGTTGGATTAGCACTGGCAAGCTACTACCTGATTACCATCAATGCCAAAAATTGTGTAGTTACACCCGCCCTCACGGCCCCCCAGCCCCACCCCAGCCGCGCCCGGGGCGGCAGCGGCTGGTGATATCACCCCAACAAAAAACCCGCCTGGTGCACGTGCGTCCGAAGAAGCAGCGACGTGGCGGGTGTTGTTCGGCCAGGCAAAGGAGAAATTACGCAGCTTGTTGCATGGGCGTGGTTACTTCCGCCACCGACAGCGCCAGCAGTACCAGCAGCCGTGGCAGTATTTGGGGCAGCACCGAGCCGTGCCAGGCGAAAAGCAGGCGAAACCAATTGTCTTTCTCACGAATAATCATACCCGCAGTACGGGCACGCCGGTGCCTCGGGCACGGCCTCGCCCGGCACCACCCGCACGCCCTACCCCACGGCGTGGTAGCCGGTGGGCGGGATGTTCTGGTTCACCCGAAACAGGTTGTGCGGGTCGTAAGTGGTTTTGATGGCCACCAGCCGCTCGTAGTGCGCGCCGTAGGTGGCCTTCACGCGGTCGGCCCCTTCGTCCATCATGAAGTTGACGTAAGCGCCCCCGGCTGAATACCCATGCAGGGCCTGCCAGTATTCTTTGGCCCAGTGGGTGATGGCCGCCGCCTGGGCCGGGTCGGCATCGGCCCCCAGGATGACCATGGCCCAGGTCGCGTCGCGGTAGGCCCAGGCGGTGGCATCGGGGGCCACGCGGGCCGCCGCCCCGTTGATGGGGTAGAGGTGCATGGTGGAGAGCGGGCTGGGCAGCAGCTCGGCAAAGTGCAGGTGGATGTCGATGGCCTCGTCGGGCAGCTCGTTGATGAAGTCGGCCTTCCAGTAATACTGAATATTGGGGGGCACCAGCCCGTCGAACATGCTTTGCAGCACCGGCACGGGCAGGGTGCCCAGCAGGTCGAGGGCCGGCGGCCAGGCCTTGCGAATGGGCGCAAATATGTGTTCCGCCGTCTCGGCCGGGCCACTGTAGTTCCAGACGATGCCGCACATCTTTTTGCCGTGCAGGTGCGCGGGGAAGGGCGGACCGGGCGGCACCGTGAGAAAGGCAAGAAAGCCGTTCAGCTCCTCGGGCGCATCTTTAATAAAGGTGCGGTACCACTGCATCACGGGCTTGGCGTCGCTCAGCTCCCAGAGCATGGGGCCGCCATACACGGTGCTGATGGGGTGCGAGCGGAACAGAAACGAGGTGACGATGCCGAAATTGCCGCCCCCGCCGCGCAGGGCCCAGAACAAGTCGGGGTGCTCAGTGGCCGAGGCCTTCACCATGTGGCCGTCGGCCAGCACCACGTCGGCTTCCAGCAGGTTGTCAATCGAGAGCCCGCAGCGGCGCGTGAAATGGCCCAGCCCGCCGCCCAGGGTGATGCCGCCCACGCCGGTGGTCGACACGATGCCGCTCGGCACCAGCACCCCGAAGGCGTGCGTGACGTGGTCGAGGTCGCCGAGGTGGCAGCCGCCTTCCACCCGCACGGTTTTGCTCACCGGGTCGACGTGGATACCGTTCAGCTCCGACAGGTCAATGACCAGGCCATCATCGCAGAGGCCCAGGCCGGCCCCGCTGTGGCCCCCGCCCCGCACCGCCACCAGCAGATTGTGCTCGCGGGCGTAGTTCACCGCCGCCATCACGTCGGCATCGTCGGCACAGTAGGCGATGGCGGCCGGCCGCTTGTCAATCATGGCGTTGTGCACCCGGCGGCTGGCGTCGTAATCGGGGTGGTGGGGTTCGATGAGCCTGCCGCGCAGGTCCACGGTGATGGGGGAGGCGATTTCGTCGACGAGCATGACCGTAAGATGTTAAGGGCGCAGGTGCGCCGGGTGAAAGAACCAGGCCGGAGTAGCCGCCACCTCACGGCAAGCCGTAGCGAGGCCACTTGCTATTTATATATAAAAATAACTATTATTTTATTTAAAAATCATGATTAAAATCATTGCCTGCTGCCCAAACACAAACCAGCCACTCCCGGTACCGGGCGCGGCTGGTTCGCGTAGACGCGCATCTACCCTGCTCTATTGACGGCCTAAATAGCGGGCAATTTCTACCACCTGGTACGCGGGGTCATCGCCAAAAATGCCCCGCAACGAGCCAATGTGCCGCACGCCCATGATGAGCAGCTGACGGGTTTGGTGGGTGGCCAGCTGGGTGGTCACGATATTGGAGTACACCTTCAGGTCGCGGTTGTAAAACACGGAGATGAACTCCGCCCCCACGTATTTCGGGTTGATAAACGCCGCGTCCACCATCGGGTCGGGCCGCAGGGTGCCGTCGACGACGCGGGCCGGCGTCCGGTACACCAGCGTGTGCAATTGCCGCACCGTGGCGGGGTCGTTGAGCGCCCGCAGGTACTGCGGCATGGTAGAAGTGCCGGCCAGTAGTTGCTGGTCGATGGGGGCGGCAAAGGCGCGCCACCGGGCGGTGGCCTGCTCGTAGAGCGCAATGTTCTGGCCTTCGCGCAGGATACTTTGGGAAGTACCGCCCGGCGCGTTCACGCACTGAATGCGCGCCACGCCCAAACGCTTGCCCAGCACAAACCCCAACTGGTACACCTCCGAACGCCCACCGGGCAGGGTATTCAGGTTCAGCTTTCCTTGCTGGTAAAGTTGGTACAGGCTGTCCAGCGCGGCCTGCCGCTCCGGCAATTCCTCCACCAGAATGCCGTCGGGCCGATACCGCTGCAAGTGGTCGCAGATGGCTGCTAACTCCGCCTGGCGCTTGGGCGTGAGCACGTCCGAGTTCGGATTATCGGCTTTGTATAGCTGCGCGAAGTGGTTGCAGCCCAGCAACAGAATGGCGGTTGGCGCGGAAGTGGGCGCGGCTCCGGGTTGGTTTCTAGCGGTGCTACAGGCCGTCAGGCCCATCAATAGTCCAAGCAGCGGGATTAAACCCCGCCGGTTGCAGTGGCTGAATAATTTCAAGCTAGATGAATGAGGCTCGTAGATGGCAGCCAAATTTAGGCAATGGCTACAAAAGCGGTAACGCAACCCCACACCCGCCGCCCCCGGCGCGAAGCGGCTGACTGAAACGCTGGTATCTTAGCCCTATGGAATCCTTGCAGCATCGCATCACCACTAACCCGCGCCAGTGCGGCGGCCGGCCCTGCATTCGCGGCATGCGCATCCGCGTGGCCGACGTGCTTCAGCTCTTCGCCGCCGGCCTCAGCGCCGAGCAGATTCTGGCCGAGATGCCCGACCTCGAAGCCGCCGACCTGCAAGCCGCCCTGCAATACGCCGCTTAGGCAACTACTGTAGCTTGGGTAGCTGCCCCTTTCCGTTCAGGACGGTACCGGGCGGCACCTTGCCGGTTTCTATTAGGTGCGCCAGCATCTCTTGTTTCGTCACGGCCCGCCGGGTACCATCGCCGGCCAGGGTTTGGCTTATCTTTTTCAGAAGGAAGGCCGCGTAGGCTTGGCAGGCGCGGAGGTCTTCCGCTTCCAAGTCTGGGTAGTCGGCCAGTATTTCGGCTTCGCTCATGCCGGAGGCCAAGTATTCCAGCACCGCCCACACCGGATAGCGCAGGCTGCGTACCACCGGCTGCCCGTGGCAAATCTGGTAGTCGGTGGTAATGCGCGGATGGTTGGGGGAGATGGGAGTCGCCATGCAGCTAAGGTACGCCCGGCCCCACAGCCCCCACCCCCACCCTCACCCCAGCCGCCCCCGGCGCGGCAGCGGCTAAAGAAGCTTAGGTTTCTAAAAACAAACCAGCCGCTCCCGAAACGGAAGCGGCTGGCAGTAACTACAGCAAATGCAGTCCTTATTTAGAGTAAAAATATACCCTATCAGCCACTGAAGGCCGTTGGTTTTGAACGCGAGTTTTTTCAGCTTTTTTAACCGATTCTTCGATTCGCTGATTTGCGATTCTAATTTTCGCTGATGGGTCGAGAAGTAACATCTCTATTAAGGATGTTCGTTTTGCCATGATTTTCATTGGTCTTCTCTTTATTAGACTTCTTTGGGGAAGCGTCTGGTGGAACGTTTGGGGAAACAATATTAACTATTTTCTCCGTTACAAACGCCTCGGGTTCGGAAATGTTGTCGTTTTTTTCAACGTCTTCTCCGTTCTCTTCGTTCGGTTCTTCCGTTTCTTCTTCCGTTTCTTCCTCCGATTCAACAAAGCCTACATAACGTCCTCTTTCCCCAGAGAAGACCATATCGATGAGCAGATTTGACAGTTCAGTCAACTTCTCGCTGTAGTCTGCGCCCAATTCTTCCGAAGAAACCACAACTTGAGGAAGTAGAATCTTCATGATGTCATAATCGATGACATACCCGTGGTCAGGACAGCTATCAACTAAATAGTCGGTTACTTGGAAAGCTTGTGAAGCAGTGATGCCAGGGCTAAACTGAGCAAGGATTTTCTTTGCATACTGACCACCGATGTCGAGGATTCTTCTTTTCTCTCCAAGTCGGTAAGGGTCTATTTGTTCCAGCAAGGGAAGATAGAATGTGCTGGCGTTCTGTAGAAGCTGTTTTGCCAGTTCAATCTTATTGATTCTGATTTTGCTGTGCTCGTAAAGCCTGAGATAAGTCGTTTCGAACAGGTTCTTGAACCTCGTTTCTATACGAGATAACGAATGCTCATCGTTCAGAGCACTCTCTGTCAACATCTCGGGGCTGTCATCTCGCTCTTTAGCAAGTTGAGCATCCAACGGACCGAATTCTCCGAATTCATCCATGATAATCCTCGTGCCTCCTAGAGACAGCAATGTTGCTGCACTTTTGGCCCAAAAGGGAACGATGATATTGACCGTTTCGAAATTTTTCCTCAGAGTTCTGATAATCCGATAGGCAGCATCAGCTAATCCTCCGGGCGAGTTGATGATGAAGTCAATTTCCTTGACGTTAGGATTAAAGCTCTTAAAGCTGATTACTGCACGGCGCACTTCCATCATACTGGAGTGGTCTACGCCGTCTACGAAAAGGAATTGGGGAACTTGGCGAATCTGCCCTAATTCCAGGATGGTTGCTAAAATTTCTTCCACTTGAGGTTGTCGTTATATTAAGGAGTGATGTAACCGAGTAGATTTAGAAGAGCACAACTTCTGTAGAACTGAGCTCTCCCTCACCTCTCCTGTTTTACGACCCACACGCCTCGCAGCCATCCGGGTTATCCAGCGAGCAGCTCATGTCGCTTTGGTTCTGCTCGACCAGGGCCAGGGGCTCCAGGGTTTCGGCGGCTTGCTTTTCCACCGTGAACTTGATGGCGTCGGCGGCGGCTTTGGTGCGCAGGTAGTACATGCCGGTTTTCAGGCCGCGCTTCCAGCTGTGGAAGTGCATGCTGGTGAGCTTGCCGAAGTT
>JBBQSQ010000117.1:0-14415 GCA_038213745.1 Cytophagales bacterium | reverse complement strand
TGGGCCAAGCTCGGCCCCTTCACCACCACGCTGGCCGCCGCCGGCCCCGTGCAGCTGACCACCAGCGGCGGCGACGCCAACTTCTCCGGCGTCGAACTCTGGCAGCAGACCAGCGCCCCGGCCAACCAGCCCCCCGTGCTGGCCCCCATCGCCAACCAGGCGGCCACCGTCGGCCAGGCCCTGAGCTTCACGGCCACGGCCACCGACCCCAACCCCGGCCAGGCCCTGAGCTACGCCCTGGTGGGTGCCCCGGCCGGGGCCGTCATCAACGCGAGTACCGGCGTGTTTTCTTGGACGCCCACGGCGGCGGGCACGGCGACCTTCACGGTGCGCGTGAGCGACAACGGCAGCCCGGTGCTCACCGCTGAGCAGGCCGTGACCGTCACGGTCGGCACCGCCCCGCCGGCCGGCACCTACGCCTTCTACCGGGCCGTCAACCTGAATGGGCCGGCCCTCACGCTCGACGGCAACGCCTGGGCCGGGACCACGGCCCCGAACTACTCCACCAACGGCACCGCCTTCGTTGACAACACGGTGCCCCTGCTGCCGCCCACCGACGCGCCCCGCACGGGCATGATTCAGTCCTCTGTCTTCCGCGGCGGCAGCCTCAACGTGGCCCTGACGGCCGTGCCCGCCGGCACCTACCAGGTGTTCGTCTACGTCTGGGAGGACAACTTCGCCCAGTCCTTCTCCCTGGCCCTCAACGGCCAGCCCGTGCTGGCCAGCTACAACAGCGGCCCGGCCGGCACCTGGGCCAAGCTCGGCCCCTTCACCACCACGCTGGCCACGGCCGGCCCCGTGCAACTGACCACCAGCGGCGGCGACGCCAACTTCTCCGGCGTCGAACTCTGGAAGAGCACGGCCGCAGGGGCCCGGCAGGTAGCTACCGCGCAACAATTACCCACTTCCGGCCAGTCCGTCCAGGTATTTCCCAATCCTTCGCATGACGGCCGCTTTAAGCTCCTTCTGCCAGCCGCGTTGCAGCAGGGCAGCACGTACACGCTGCTATCGGCCCTTGGCAGTACGCTCGCGGCAGGCACGCTTGGGCACGAGCAGGCCGTGGTAGACTTGAACTTCTCGCAGTTGCTAACCGCCTCGGGCGTGTACTACCTGCATTTGCAGAGCAAGCGCCAGAGCAGCTACCTCAAGCTGCTCCGTGAGTAAACCATTGAGAATACGGCCAGTTAATAAGCCGGGTGGGGCATCTTCACCGATACCCACCCGGCAGGCCGTTGTGCGCATTTACAATTTCGGCTTTTGCTGATGGGGAATGTCACATCCGGCAGCCCCGAATACCGCCGCGCCGCTACCACGCGCCGTCTGTACCCTTTCTGCTTTGTTCATGCCGACTCCTGTCCTGCTTCTCCGCGTGGCCGCCACCTGGCCTTTGCCCGGCCTCGGCCTGTTGGCGCTTCCCGATGGCCCCACGCCCCACCTCGCGGCCTACCTTCTGCACACCGCCTTGGCGGTGGAGGCTATTTTGCCCGATGGCTCCTGCCATGCTGCCGCTGCTACGGTAGAAGAAGTGACGCGGCCCGAAGCGCCCGGGAAGCCAGCCCAGGGCCTACTGCTTGATTTTGGAGCCGCCTTGCCCCTCCCGTCCGGCACCGAAATCTGGCTCTCCGCCGCTGAGGCCGGAGCCTGATTGCGTAAGCTGCAAAAAGTATGGTCCTGGCCAGGATAGTAATTGGGATGCCTGAACAGCGCCTCACGCCCGGCATCAATTTAGCCGTTCGTGGGGCATTGAGAGTCGTTGACGGGGGTAGTTCAACCGTTCATAAAATAAATCTTACTTCATACTTGGAACTACTCCCAACCCGTGTGCGCTTTGCGTAACTTGCGGGACTACTTACAGGTCTAGGCATTTGGCTTCTTTTTACACTCTATGAAATTTTTGGCTCCGCTGCTACTGGCATGCCTCATTGCATTGCCTGCCGCAGCCCAGCGTATGATTATCAGTGGCCAAGTGGTGGAAGCCACGAATGGAGAGCCCGTGCCATTCGCCTCAATCTTTGTTCCCAAAACCAGCGCCGGCGTCACCGCCGATGCCGACGGCAAGTTTAAACTGGCCCTCACGGGCACACCCGATTCCATTGCGGCCTCGGCCATGGGGTTTTCCACCCAGCGGCGCAAGCTGAGCGACGCCGCCGCGCAAACCGTTTTGTTCCGGCTGAAAACCGGCGGTGTAGCCCTGGCCGAGGTCATTGTATCGTCGCGCCAGCCCGAAAATCCTGCTTTTCGCATTTTGCGCGAAGTGCAGAAACACAAGCCTGAAAACGAGCGCAGCAGCCTGCAAGCAGCCGAGTACGACTCGTATAACCGCATCGAAACCAGCCTAATTGACTTGCCCGCCAGCTTATCGAAGCGCAAGGTGGTGCAAGACATTCGGGCGCTGGCTGTGCGCCGCGGGGCCATTGCCGCCGCCGACCCCGACGCGCCACTGCCCATTTTTGCCTCGGAAGTGGGCTCGCGGGTGTACCAGAAAAACGCCCCGCTGCGCCGCCGCGAAGACCTGCTGCACAAGCAGATGCGCGGCGTGGGCCCGCGCGAAGGCTCGGTGCTTTCCCAGATGCTGGGTTCCAATTTCCAGAATTTTGACTTCTACCCCAACTGGCAAAACGTTCTGGGGAAGGACTTTATCTCGCCCATTGCCGAAGGTGGCCGCACTACCTACGACTACGAGCTGCAAGACTCGGTGTTTGTGGGCAAGGACTGGTGCTACAAAATTGCCGTCACGCCCAAGCGCAGCCACGACCTGGCCTTCAAAGGCACCATCTTTATCACGCAGGAAGGCTACGCCTTGCGCCGCGCCGACCTGATAGCCAGCCCCGAAGCCAACATCAACTTCGTGAGCGACCTGCGGATTTACCAGGACCTGACCTCGCCGGCCGATGGCCCCGGCCTGCCCACCCGCACCAAAATGGTGCTCAGCGTGCGGCCCTACGACAAGCAAGCGGCCATGCTGGTGCGCTTCACCACGGTGAGCAGCAATTTCGTGCGCAACCAGCTGCACACCGAACCCGGTTTCTACGACGTGCCCATCGTATCGTCGCTGATGGAACCCGCTGACAAAGAAGCCAGCAGCAGCTTGCTGGGAGGCTTACCAGCAGGTGGCTCCGAGGGCTATTTTGACCAGCACCGGCCCGATACGCTGAGCCTTTCGGAACAGCAGAGCTTTGCGGTGCTCGATTCGGCCAAGCAACTGCCTTCGGTGCGCAACGTGCTCGATTGGGTCGACCTGTTGGTCAACGGCTACAAGCGAGTGGGCAAGCTCGATTTTGGTCCTATCGCCAACATCTACGCGCACAACGACTTCGAAGGCAACCGTTTTCGCTTTGGCTTCCGCACCACCCCCGACATCAGCCGCAACTGGGTGACCCAGGCCTACGTAGCCTATGGCACCCTGGACGGCCGCGTGAAGTACGGCGTCCGCACCAGCTACATTGCCGAGCGGCGGCACTGGACGGTGTTCACCGGCGAATTCAAACACGATGTGGAGCAGGCCGCGCTGCTCGACAACGACTTCCTGGAAAACAACAACCTGTTTGTGGCGGCCTCGCGCTGGGGTCGTTTCCGGCAGGGCCGCCCCGTGCTGCGCGACCTCACGTCCCTGAGCATGCAGCGCGACTTGTTCCACGGTTTCACGCAAACCATGACGTTGCGGTACCAGAACGTTAACCCGCTGTTCGAAACCCGGCCCAAACAAATTCCCGGCGGAAACCCGCCCACCGATGAGGCCGCTTCCAATGTCCTGCACCTAACCGAGTTGGTGTCGGAGTCGCGCTACGCCCCCGATGAAAACCTGGTGCAGAGCGAAAATCGCCGGCGCGCCGTGGGCCTCAAGCGGCTGCCGGTTTTTGGCTTCCGCTACACGCTAGGAGCTATCGACTGGAACCAGGGCGACTTCATGTACCACAAATTCAACCTGTCGATTTTGCACAGCGTATCGGTGGGCCAGTTGGGTCGGCTCACGTATCGTGCCGAGGGCAACTACATCCCAACTGCCCTTCCCTATTTCATCCTGAAAACCCCGCTCGGCAACCAGACCCCGTTTTATAACGCCAACGCTTTCAACGTGATGAACTACTTTGAGTTCGTCACTGACCGTTCCGTTACCCTGCGCCTCGACCAACATTTCGAAGGCCTGCTGGTGAACTCCATCCCGGGTTTGCGGGTGCTCAACTGGCGCCTGGTAGCCACTGGCAACGTGCTCTACGGCAAACTCTCGGAGCGCAGCCGCCGCATCAACCGCGGTACGCCGGACCTGCCCGGCCCCATCTCCATGCCTTATGTGGAAGTGGGCTACGGCGTCGAGAACATTTTCAAGTTTATTCGCGTCGATTTTATTCACCGCCTCACGTACCGCGACACGCCCGGCACCAGCAATTTTGGCATTAGGGTCGGGGCACAGTTCCGGCTGTAGTAGCAGTAATTTCCTAAAATACAGCAGTCCGTCCGGCAATTTGCTGGGCGGACTGTTGTATTTTAGGGCCCCTATGTGGTTACTCACTCAACTTTGCAGGCACGAGCAACAGCGTGCACCAGTGGCCCGGTGCGCGGTCGGTGCTTACGCTTACCGGGCGCTGGCCGGGTTGCTAGGGCTGCTCCTGTTGCTGGCCGCGCCCACCCGCGCCGCCCGGCCCGAAGACACGCTCACCGTACACCCCAGCCAGGCCGAAATTTACCTCAACGACCAGTACTACAGCATTCTGGAAGACCCCACCAACCGCCTCACTTTGGCCGATGTGCGCAGCCCGGCTTGGGCCACTCGGTTTCAGCGGTTGGGCGGCTCGGGCCAGCCGCCCAACATCCAGCACCCGCGCGACAACTACTGGTTGCGCTTCACGTTGCGTCACGCCCCCATCGAATCCGACGCCTGGTACCTGGAACTGTACGACTCGCACATCGGGCAGGTAGTGTTCTACCGGCCCCGCCGGCCCCTACCGGGCAGCGCTACGGTCTACGACAGCGTAACCACTGGGGCGAACAGCCCCTTTGCGACCCGGCCCCACCCTTACAAAAACTTTCTGTTTGACCTGCCCCCCCGGCCGGGGCACACGCTGGTTTACTACCTGCGGTTGCACTCCGACACCAAAACCAGCTTTCGTGCCATGCTGCACAGCGGAGCGGGGCTGATTCCGGGATTACCGGCGCAGTACTGGTTGCTGGGTATTTTTTATGGCATCCTGCTTATCATGGTGGTGTATAACCTCATCCTGCATTTCTTTTTGCAGGAGGGCACCTACTTTTATTACGTGCTGTATGTGCTGAGCGGGGCACTGCTATTTTTGTCGGAAGATGGCCTGGGCTTTCAGTACTTGTGGCCAGATGCGCCGGGATTCAACCACTTCATCGGGGCGGCAGCCCCGGTGCTGCTGCTGCTCACGTTTGGCACCTACGCTAGCCGGTTTCTCGACACGGCCTCGCGCCTACCGGGCCTGCACCGCTTTGGGCGCTGGGTGCTGGGTGGCAGTGCCGCCCTGCTGATACTCGATGTGGGCCTGGTGCACTCCGGCTTTAGCTTCTGGCTGTATCTACTGCCCTACGGACTGCTCTATTACGCCGGTTGGCAGGCCTACCGCAAGGGGCTGAAGCCTGCCCGTTACCTGCTGCTGGCACAGGCGCTGGTAACCATCAGCCTGATATTTCTCATCTCCCGCAAGCTGGGCTTTGAATTCTACAACAACGCCTACACGGTGTACAGCCTCAACGCGGCTTTCGTGCTTGAAGTCGTAATTCTAAGCTATGCCCTCGGCGAAAAGCTTAAGGGCCTGATGGATACCACGCTGCTCACCCAGAACCGCCTGCTGAAACAGCTCCGCAAAAAGCACCAGGCCCAGGACCGCCTGGTGGAGCAGATGCGCGAAAACCAAGAGCTGAAAGACCGCCTCAATACCGAGCTCGAAGCGCTGGTAGTCCAGCGCACCGCCGAGATACGCCGCCAAAACGACACGGTGGCTGCTCAAAACCGTGAGCTGCTCGAAGCCAACGGCCTGCTAGCCTTGCAATCAGCCGCCATTGAGCAGCTCAACGGCGACCTTAGCCGCGACCTGCACGCCGAGAAAGCCGCCCGCATTGAAGCCCGGGAGGTTGACTTTGGCGAGTTCAGCCAGATTTACCCCGACAAAGATGCCTGCCTGCGCTACCTGGCCGCCCTAAAATGGGACCAGGGCGGGTACCGGTGCCGCAAGTGCGGCCACGAAAAAAGCTGCGAAGCCCGGGAACCCCACGCCCGTCGTTGCACCCGCTGCCGGTATGTGGAATCGGCCACGGCTGGCACGCTCTTGCAAAAGTGCAAGTTCGCGATTGTGAAAGCGCTCTATGCTGTGTTCCTGCTGCACGCGCATCGCGGCAACTATTCCTCGTCGGAACTAGCCCGGGTACTAGAGTTGAGGCAGGCCACCAGCTGGGCCTTCGCTCAGAAAGTACTGGCCGCTTTGCAGCGCCGCCGCTTAGCCCCCGACTACGAGGAGGGCGAGTCGTGGGCCCACGTACTCCTTGACGCGACGGCGGAAGCCGAACTAGTCGAGGATGAACCAGCCGAAACGGCCAGCTAATTAGGCACGTTTTCCCGGTAACGATTGTGATACCGAAGCAACGCTGAATCTGGCATTGGCGCTTAGTCAGGCATTATTTCTCACACAAAGCAATTGATTGGGCTTTAGAGAAGTTTTTTTAAATAAAGCAGGATTTTTTTCATTGTTTTTTAGCCAGCTAGCGCATTGGCCGAAATAGGGCAGTGGCCGTTATCCGCTGGGAAAGTGTATTTATTACGTGTGCACCAAGCGTATAACGCTTCTTGCCATCAAACACGTAAAGGGCTGTTTCAGCCGATAGTGCGCCATTTGAGGCTTGCGTTTGCAGAACACGTACGCAATATTTGGGCTCCACTTCCCACCTTAGCCTCGTGTACCGCACTGTTACAAGTATCTTTCCTTTAGCGGAAGCTTACGTATTGTCCACTGCGCCTATTCGCGTCAGGCAGTGGCGCAAGCTATTATTCATGCTGCCGCTGCTAGCCGCTTGCCAGCGCGGCGCAGTTCCGACTACGGCAGTAGCTGTACCCTCGGCTCAGGTCCCGGCCGATTTACCGACCGCCATCTTCAGCCCGCGCGTGCAAAATCTGCTGGCGCAAATGACGCTGGAAGAGAAAATCGGGCAGATGACCCAGCTCAATATATCGGTCATCAATACGACTGGCGCACAAAAGGACGTGGTGCTGGACTCGGCTAAAGAAGCTGCCTTAGTCCGGGATTTTCATATTGGTTCCTTTTTGAATGGGGAAGCCGTGCCGGCGGCGCAGTGGGTCCGCTACTCGGCGGCGTTGCAACGCATCGCCATGCGCGAATCGCGCCTGCACATCCCCATTATATATGGCATCGACCATATGCACGGGGCCAGCTACGTGGCAGGAACAGCCATTTTCCCGCACAACATCAATCTGGGAGCCAGCTTCAACCCAGAACTGGCCCGGCAGGCGGCCCGCGCCACCATCCTCGAATCGGCCGACCTGGGCCATCATTGGGTATTTGCGCCGGTGCTGGATTTGGGGCTGAATGCCTACTGGCCCCGCTTTTACGAAACCTACGGCGAAGACCCGTTGGTGGCAGCTACGCTGGGCAGTGCCTTTGTGCGCGAGCTGCAGACCAATACGGAGATTGCCCCCTACAAGGTAGCGGCCTGTGGCAAGCACTTTATCGGGTATTCCGACCCGCGCAATGGTTGGGACCGCACCAATGCGCTCATCCCCGACCAGCGCCTCCAGGAGTTCTTCCGGCCTTCGTTTCAGGCCGCAATCGATTCCGGCTTGAAAAGCATCATGATTAACTCCGGCGAAATCAACAGCGAGCCGGTGCACGCCTCCAAAGCCATCCTGACCGAACTGCTGCGCCGCCAAATGGGCTTCAAAGGCGTGGCCGTAACGGACTGGGAAGACATTATCCGCCTGGTGCGCGTGCAAAAAGTGGCTCCCAACGAGAAGGAAGCTACCTGGATGGCCATTGATGCCGGGGTGGACATAGCCATGACGCCCTACACCACTACGTTTTGCCGCTACGTGAAGGAGCTGGTGCAGGAAGGCCGCCTCACCCAGGCGCGCATCGACTTATCGGCGGGCCGGGTGTTGCAGATGAAGGACGAAATCGGCCTTTTTGAAAACCCCATGCCGCGCGCCGACCGGCTGAGCCGCGTGGGCGACCCCGCCCTGCGGGCGCAAGCCGTGGCCGCCGCCCGCGAATCGGTGGTGCTGCTTAAGAACGAGAACAATACCCTGCCCTTGGCCCCAGGCCGCGTGAAGCGCCTGCTGGTGGTGGGCCCCTCGGCCGACTCCCGCGCCAACCTCTCCGGCGGCTGGACGCTCTCCTGGCAGGGCCGCCCCGAAGACGCCTACCCAAAAGACGTTCCTACTTTGGTAGAAGCGCTGCGCCGGGAATATCCGCAGGCGAAAGTAGAGACGCTCCCCTACCGCGACGCGGCCGGCAAGCTGCTGCTAACCAGCATTTCCGCCGCTGCCAAACAGGCCGATGCCGTGGTATTGGCCCTGGGCGAGCGGCCCTACACCGAAGGCCTGGGCAACACGTCCGACCTGACCCTACCCGACGACCAGCAGCAGCTGGCCCGGGCAGCGCAGGCCAGCGGCAAGCCCACGGTGCTGCTCGTGATTGGCGGCCGGCCCACCATTATACGCGGGGTGGCGGAAGGCACGCCGGCCATTATCTGGGCGGGGCTGCCGGGCTACGGCGGGGCCGTGGCCCTGGCCGAAATTATTAGCGGCAAGACCAATCCGAGCGGAAAACTGCCGTTTACTTATCCGCAGTTTGCCGGGCACATCACCAATTACCACCACGACAACAACGAAAACAGCTTGGACCTGAGCGATTTTGGCGCGGGTTTCGAACAGCGCGGGGCCAAGTACAAAAGCTCGATGCGCACGGAGTTTGGCGAGGGCCTGAGCTACTCCACTTACGCGTATGCGGGCCTGGCGCTGAGCGACTCGGTGCTGACCGGCCCAGCCGCCAAGCTGCGGGCCACGGTGCGCGTGGCCAACACCAGTGCCCGCCCCGGCCAGGAGGCCGTGCTCTGGTTCCTGACCGATGAGGTGGGCCGCATTGCCCGCCCGGTGCGGATGCTCAAGCACTTCGAAAAGCAGGCATTTGCCGCCGGCCAAGCCCGGGACTTGGCCTTTGATATCGACCCGCTGCGCGACCTGAGCTACCCCGACGGACAGAACCGCCCGCAGCTGGAAAGTGGCTGGTACACCTTGCGCGTGGGCTCCCAAACGGCCCGGTTCCGCTACGTGAGCGGCCCGGTGGCCAGCACTTCCCCTAAGTCCGACGGGGCAACCGGAACCGTGCGGCCCACTGGCCGCGTCGTGCAGCCCGGGGCCGCTACCGCTGAGGCGAATGCTCCTAAGTAACTCACTTTTCCAAATCATTTTTTAACTTACTTTTTTTTAATCATTCGCTTATCACCCTCAAAACTCCCACCATGAAGCGAACTATTTACCTCATTGCGTTAGCACGCCGCACGGCGGTACTGTTGGCCTGCGGGATTCCCGCCCTGGCCGCAGTTACTCCGAGCACGGCGGCCATTCCGTTCGTCCGGCTTGTGGCCGACGTGCCGGTGTCGGGCCGCGTAACCGGGCCCGACGGTGCCGGACTCCCCGGCGTCACGGTACTGGTGCGCGGCACCACCGTGGGCACGAGCACCAACTCCGAGGGTGCGTTTAATCTAAACGCGCCCGAAGGCAGCACGTTGGTTTTCAGCTTTGTTGGCTACACCACCCAAACAACCACAGTGACGGCCGGCGGTGGGGCGGTGAACATCAACCTGAAGGAAGACACTCAGAAGCTGAACGAAATTGTGGTGGTGGGCTACAGCACCCAGCAGCGCGGCAGCGTGACGGGGGCCATCTCGTCGGTGGGCTCCGCCGACATTGTGCGCCAGCCCGTAGCTGACGCTACCCAAGCCATCCAAGGCAAAGTGTCCGGCGTGACCATCACCTCCAACGGCGGGGCGCCGGGCGGGGCGGCGGGCACGTCGGTGCGCGTGCGCGGCATCACCTCGGCCGGCTTCAACTCACCCCTGTATGTAGTCGATGGCTTTCCGCTGCCGGCCGGAGTGGATGGGAACGGCAATGCCACGAACAACGAATTGGCTTCGATTAGTCCGAATGATATCGAAACGATAGATATTTTGAAGGACGCATCAGCTACGGCCATCTACGGGGTGCGGGCCGCCAACGGCGTGGTTATCATCACCACCAAGCGCGGGAAAGCCGGTAAGTCCACCATCAACCTGGATGCCTACCGCGGCGTGCAGTCGGTGGCGCGCCGGCTCGACTTGCTGAACGCTGAACAGTACGCCACCATCAACAACGAGTCGCTCATTGCGGCCAACAAGCCCATTGCGTTGGACAAGCTGCGCAACCCGTCGGCGCTGGGCGAAGGCACCGACTGGCAGGACCTGCTGTTCCGCCGGGCCAAGATTCAGAACTATTCGCTCTCGGCCACTGGCGGCAGCGAAAAGGCCCGTTACGCCCTGTCGGGTACCTATTTCCAACAGGACGGCATTATCGTGGGCACCAATTTCGAGCGTTTCACGCTCCGGGCCAACGGCGATGTGCAGATTGGAAAAATGCTTAAAATTGGCAACAGCATTGCCCTAACCCACCAGAGCGACCGCCAGGTAACGACCAACAGCGGAGAGTACGGAACCGTGCAGCAGCTGCTGCGTATTCCGCCCACCGTGCAAGCCTACCGGCCCGATGGCTACTACTACCAGCCCAACAGTGCTTCGGATAACTTCACGGAGGAAAATCCGCTGGCCACGGCACTGCGCGTGAACCAAAAGTTCACCCGCAACCGGGCAATCACCACGTTCTACGCCGAACTGGAGCCGCTGAAAGGCCTGCGCTTCCGCACCAACGTGGGGGCCGACTTCATCTTCGACAACTTCAACAGCTTCGCGCCCAAGGGCCCGGAGCTGGCCGGCTACACGCAACGCTACATCACGGCGGGCGGCAGGGCCACTTCGAGCTACGCGCCTACTTACCTTATTGAGAACACGGCCACTTACGACCGGCTGTTTGCGGATAAGCACCAGGTAACGCTGCTGGTGGGCCAGTCGGCGCAGGAGTTTAATTTCAGTAACGTAGAGGCCAACCGTTCACTTTACCTGCGCAACGACCTGCAAACCATCAACTCTGGTCCCATCAACACCCAGCTCTCCAACGCGGGCACCGTGGACGAGCCCCGGCGCCTGGCCAGCTACTTTGCCCGCCTCAACTACGAGTACGGCGGCAAGTACATCTTCCAGGCCACGGTGCGCCGCGACGGTTCTTCGCGCTTCCAGCCCGGCCAGAAATTTGGCACCTTCCCCGGCGCATCGGTGGGCTGGCGCATTTCGGAGGAAGAATTTCTGAAAGGCAACAGCACAATTAGCAACCTGAAGCTGCGGGCCGGCTACGGCCGGGTGGGCAACGAGCTGAACGCCGGCCGCTACGCTTACCTCTATTCCATCAACTTCGGCGCTACCTACCCATTTGGTCTTGATGGGACCATCAACCCAGGCGGTGCCCCAACGCGTTTGAAAAATACCGAGCTGCGCTGGGAAAACAACGACCAGACCAACATTGGCCTGGATATGGGCTTCCTGGATAACCGCATCGAGGCTAGCATCGACCTCTATAATCGGAACTCGCCCAACCTGATTGCCGGCGTCCCGCCGTCCCTGGTATCGGGCACCTACGAGTCGGTGCCCCGCAACGCGGCTTCTGCCTACAACCGCGGCATCGACTTCTCGGTGACTTCGCGCAATTTCAGCGGCGCGGAAGGCGGCTTCAATTGGTCGACGTCCTTGAACATATCGGCCTTCAAAACCCGCCTGGAGTCCTTGGGCGAAGGCATTCCCTACAATGGGCAGGGCTCGCTGAGCGGCACCATCGTCCGCTACGACATCAACAATGCCTTTGGCTCGTTCTACGGTTATGTAGCCGATGGCCTGATTCAGACCGCTGAGGAGCTGACGGCGCTAAACGCCGGGGCCAAAGCGGGCTCGGCCAAGGCGGATTTTTACCAGACCAACGCTACGGCCCCCGGCGACATCAAGTTCCGGGACCTGAACGGCGACGGCGTCATCACCGACCTCGACCGCCAGTTCATCGGCAATCCGAACCCGAACTTCTCGTTTGGCGTCACCAACACGTTCAATTACAAGAACTTCGACCTGAGCTTCTTCGTTCAGGGCGTGCAGGGCAACGACGTGTACAACCTCAACCGCTACATCACGGAGAGCGCCCTGTACAGCACCACCAACGGCACCACGCGCATCCTGAGCCGCTGGACCGGGCCCAACACCAGCAACGACGTGCCCCGCGCCATCAACGGCGACCCCAACAACAACCTGCGGGTGTCGACCCACTACATTGAGGACGGCTCCTTCGTGCGCCTCAAGAACCTGACGTTCGGCTACACGCTGCCGCGCAGCGTAATGAACCGCATCACGGCCACCCAAATCCGGGTGTACTTCACGGCGCAGAACCTGCTGACCCTAACCAAGTACACGGGCTATGACCCCGAGGTGAGCGCCAGTGGCGTCGACCTGGGCATTTATCCGCAGTCGCGCACGTTCTTGGGCGGCCTGAACATTGGGTTCTAATTTCTTCAAATTCCCACCACTCCTATCATGACTATTTCAAAATTTGCCTGCGGTGCTTTCCTGCTGTCGCTCGGACTGCTGACCGGCTGCGGCGAGAAGTTCCTGGAAGAAGCTCCCGTTGACCAGATAACGGACGCCAACTTCTACAAAACCCAGCAAGACGCCATTCAGGCCACCAACGCCGCGTACAGCGAACTCACGAAGGAAGGCCAGTACAATTCCGCCCAGTGGGCCTTCGACATCATGGCCGACAACTCCGTAACGGGCGGCGACGATGGCAACGACGGCATCGAGTACAAGCAGATGGAAGCCTTCAGCATTCCAAGCACCAACTTCGTGGTCAACCGCCTGTGGGGTGGCTCGTTCATCGGGGTGCAGCGGGCCAACCTGGTGCTGCAAAAGGTGCCCGACATTGCCGACATGGACCCGGCCATCAAGAGCCGCTGCCTGGGCGAGGCCCAGTTCCTGCGGGCCAAGTTCTATTTCGATTTGGTGCGGGCCTACGGCGACGTCCCCCTGTTCACGACGCCCCCCGCCACTCCGGCCGAGGTCAACATTCCCCGCACGCCAGCGGCGCAGGTTTACGCGCAGATTGAGAAGGACCTGATTGCGGCCATTGGCAACCTGCCCGGCTCTTACTCCGGAGCCGATTTGGGCCGCGCTACCAAGTGGGCCGCGACGGGCCTGCTGGCCAAGGTATATATCACCGAAGGCAAGAAGGCGGAGGCCGCTACCCAGGCCCGCGCGGTGATTTCGGGCTCAGGTAAAACGATGTGGGCCGACTATGCCGACAACTTCAAAGTAAGCAACGAGAACCAGAACGCCAAGGAGTCGCTCTTCGAGATTCAGTACATAAACGGCCGCAACGAATACGACCGCAACCAAGTGGGCTCCGCGATGAACGAATTCTTCGGACCCCGCGGGGCCAACCAGACCCCCGGCAGCGGCTACGGCTTCAACGTCCCGGAACCCGATTTCGTGAACGGCTACGAAGCCGGCGATAAGCGCAAGGCCGCCACCATTTTCGTGCCCGGCGACGTGTTTCCGGACGGTAAAGTGCAGTCGAACAAGGCCACCGGCTCGCCGTTTGGCTACAACGTTCGGAAGTGGTTCGTAGGCAAGGTGAACACCAACATCTGGGATTCTGGCCTCAACGTTCCAATGATGCGCCTAGCCGAAGTATATCTGATTCTGGCCGAAGCCGTGGGGCCCACCGCCGAGGGCCTGGAAGCCATTAACAAAGTGCGCCGCCGTGCCTTTGGCCTGGCCATCGACACGCCTTCTGCCAAAGACCTCACCGCCAACACCGCTGATTTCACGGGTGCGGTGCTCCGGGAGCGCAAGTACGAGCTGGCCTTCGAATTTGACCGCTGGTTTGATTTGAAACGCTACAACGGCACCCAATACGGCCTGATACCCGTGATGACGGCCCAGGCCGCTTACCTACGCACGCTGGGCATCACGCGGGGCATACCGACCGCGACCAACCTGGTGCTGCCTATTCCGCAGTCGGAGTTGGACGCCAACCCCGGCCTGAAGCAGAACCCCGGCTACTAGGTAGTTGTCAGTTGCTAGTTGTTCGTTGTCAGTCAATTATTCACCCTGACAACTGACAACGAACAACTGACAACTAACGCCGATTCGCCCGGAACCCGAAGGCTTCCTTTTCATAAATTCCCACCGCATTATTCCGCTCAATGAAAAACGTTATCCGCGCGGCAGCCTTCGCCCTTCTGATGGCCCCGCTGCTGCTGGCTT
>JBBQSQ010000116.1:0-14695 GCA_038213745.1 Cytophagales bacterium | reverse complement strand
TAACCCTTCAAGGTGTGAAACCGGAACCCCCGAGCCCGAAGCACCTCAATGTACGCCCCGAATAAGTCGGTAAGTAATGGCGCGGGCGGCAAGTCAGCCGCCGCCACCTTTGGTGCCATTGCCTCTTTCAATAGGGCAGGGGTCACCACTTGGCCCGCTGTGCGCAACTCCCGGTAGGTTTTAGCCACTCGCTCCCCCAGGGCATCCAGTCCTTCATTGGCTTCCTGATACCCATTAAAAGATTTTCGGAACCGTCCCTTGTCTTCGTTCCACTCTGCAACCGTGCAGCGTTCCGCCGTGGCCAGCCGCAGCCGTTGCCCATCAAAGTAGGCTCTCAGATGAATAACGCACTGTCCGGCTGCGTCCGGGCGGTCCGCCCGCCGTTCAAATTGAATTGTCATGATGAGAAAATATTGGGGGCGAGTGGGGGCGTTTGTGGGGGCGTGAATGGGGGCGTGAATGGGGGCGTGAATGGGGGCGTGAATGGGGGCGTAAACTTAGTAGTAAGTCGGTTTACACCCCGTAGTGAGCCAAACGCAAAAACCCCCGAAAAGTGCTTCTACTACGTAGTAAGCGACTATTCGGGGGTTCCCGTAGCTAGTAAATGTACCCGGAGCCGGAGTCGAACCGGCACATCTTGCGATATTGGTGTTTGAGACCAACGCGTCTACCGGTTCCGCCATCCGGGCAGGATGAACTTCATTGAGAACAATTCCGCTCTGCCGGTATCAGGAGCGGGCTGCAAAGGTAGCAACTTGCTGCTGGATGCGCAACAGATACCGCTTTTTTAGGTAATAGGTGCAGATTTGCTGGAGGGCGGCAGGGCGGTGGTCGGCCGGTAATCCTTCATAACCAACCAGTACGGGCTCGATGCCGGCGTCGAGGGTGTTGGCCAGGGCGGTGGCTTCGGCGGCTACTTTGGCTTGGGCGGCGGCATCGGGCTCCATTTCCAGGTCCATGAGCTGCTCGTTGAGGTCCATCATGTCCATTAGGAAATCGGGCGGGAGCTGCTCCTGCTTGCCTTCTTCGAGCAGGCCGTTTTGGCGCAGGAGGTAGGCCATGCGCTGGTCGGGGTCGGCGAGGGTGCGGTAGGCATCGGTGTTGAGGGTGGCTTGGCGCAGCATCTCGGCCTGGTTTTCAGGCGAAGTAGTGGCGTGGAAATCAGGGTGGGTTTCGCGGCTTTTGGCGTAGTAAAGGCGCTTGAGGGCGGCCTCATCGGGGCGGAAGGTTTCGGGCAGGCCGTAGAAAGCGAAGTAATCGGGCATGGTGCGAAGGTAGGGGAGGGCGACGGCGTTCGGACTGTTCTATCAGCAAGCATCAACAATCACCGATGAAAAAGCCACCGCTGGCGCGGCAAACAGCCGTTTGGTAGCGGGCCATACTTCGCCAAATAGTGCCGATTTCCGGTAGGCATCGAGGGCGGCGGCATCGGTCCAATGGCTGTGCGTGCAGTAGATGGTGGGGTCATCGGCATCGCGCCACAGCGCCAAATGGCGGCAGCCAGGTTGTTGCCGAATTTGGTGTTGGGTAGCGTGAAAAATGGCTAGAAAAGTCGGGACTTGCGTCGGAACGAAGGTCATGCGTACAATGCGGATGAGCATGGAAGTAAGAAAAATGAAATACACAAAAAGGATTTTATTCTGGGAGAATTAAGTAATTCCAACAAAAAAACCGGGCTGTCCGTAAGTCTCTGTCAAATCCACCCTACATCTTCACCTTATTAAACGTTGTTTTATGAAAATTTTTGTTTCTCGTCCGAATGGCTATGCATGGCTCTTGGCCCCTGCTTTGGTCGGTGGCCTGTTCCTGAGTAGCTGCAACAGCCAGCCCACCGCCACTGAAGCTGATAAAACAGCCACCGTAGTATCCGGCGAAACCACCGCTGCCTCCGACAGCTCGGCCGTGACGGCCACTGCTGGTAGCATGGGTGCCGTGAAGCCCACTGGGCCTAAGCCCGCCTGGGGGCCCAACCTCAAGCCCGAGATGGCAGCCGTGATTGAGCAGCTAGTGAGCTTGAACCCGAAGCCGTTGCCCTCGCTCACCGCCGCCCAGGCCCGTAAGGGGCCCAATTTTGCAGATGCCCTTAAAAAGCAGATGCAGGTGAGCAACATCGCCATGCCACCTATGAACTGCGACACGATGAGCGCAACGGTGGCCCCCGGCGTGCGGGCCCGTGTGTACACGCCCAAGAGCGGCACGGCCCCGTTCCCCGTTATCGTGTATTACCACGGCGGCGGCTGGGTAATCGCCAACAATGACACCTACGCCGCTTCGGCCCAGGCCATGTGCGAGCAGGTAGGGGCCGTGCTGGTATCGGTGGAATACCGCAAGGGCCCGGAACACAAGTTCCCCACCGCCCACGACGATGCTTTCGCCGCCTACCAATACGTGCTGAAGAACGCAGCCTCGATGAAGGGTGACCCCAAACGGGTGGCCGTGATGGGCGAAAGTGCCGGCGGTGGCCTGGCCTGTGCCGTGAGCATGATGGCCCGCGACCGCAAGGTGGCCCTGCCCAAGTACCAGGTGTTGGTCTACCCCATCGCCGGCTACGACATGACGACCCCCTCGTACCAGAAATACACCGACACCGCGCCCCTGAACGCCCCGGCGATGGCCTGGTTTTTCAAAAACTACCTCCGCAGCCCCGCCGACGGCAAAGACCCCCGCGTGAACCTGGTGGCCGCCAACCTGAAAGGCCTGGAACCTACTACCATCATTGGGGCCGAGTATGACCCGCTGATGAGCGAAGGCAAAACCCTGGCTGATAAACTCACCGCCGCCGGCGTGAAAACCAACTACAAGCTTTACGACGGTACTACCCACGAATTCTTCGGCATGGGCGCGGTGGTGCCCGAAGCTAAAGAGGCCGAAAATATGGCCGCCAACGACCTGAAAGGCGCGCTGAAGTAAGCCTCCGCACTTTCGGGAAAATTCTCGAACGTCATGCTCATCTGGCGTCCGCGCAGCCGAAGTATTTCTACTGCAATACTAAAATTAATTAGTAGCGCGGTAGAAATGCTTCGGCTGCGCGGACGCCAGATGAGCATGACGTTCCTTAGAGCGCTTATGTCGGCAGCTTGAATCCCAGCAGCAGCTCCTTCACGGGCAGCCGCTTTTTGCCTTCCAGCTGCACGTCGAGCACATCGAGCCAGCCATCGGCGGCAGCCACGCGCAGGTAGTGGCGGCCATCGGAGGCCCAGGTGCCGGGGGCCGGCAGGGGCTCGGTGGCTTCGCTGGCCGGCACGGCCTGGGCGCGGAATATTTTCAGGATGCGGCCATCGGGTAGTGGAGCAAAGGCCGTGGGAATGGGCGAGAGTCCGCGCACCCAGTTTACCAGTTCGGCCACGGGCCGGCTGAAATCGAGTCGGCCGGTTTCTTTGGAAAGCTTCGGAGCTGCGCGCAACCCCTGGTCCTGCGCCTGGGGAATGCTGGGAGCCGTGCCCGCCGCAATGGCTTCCACCGAACGCCGGGCCAGGGCTGCGCCCACTACTTTCAGTTTATCGTAGAGACTGCCGAAATCGTCGGTTGGGTCAATAAGCACCCGGTCCTGAAAAATCAAGTCGCCGGTATCAATGTCGTGGCGCAGGAAGAAGGACGTGACGCCCGTTTCCGTGTCGCCGTGCATCAGCGCCCAGTTGATGGGGGCCGCGCCGCGGTACTGCGGCAGCAGCGACGCGTGGATGTTGATGGAGCCCAGCCGGGGCATGTTCCACACCGCCTCGGGCAGCATGCGGAAGGCCACCACTACCTGCAAATCAGCGGCGTACGCCTTTAGCTCGGCTTGGAAGTCGGGCGATTTTAGGTTTGTGGGTTGTAGCACGGGCAGGCCGTGGGCCTCAGCCGCCACCTTCACCGCCGATGCTTGCAGTTGCCGCCCGCGCCCCGCCGGCCGGTCGGGGGCCGTGACGACGGCCACCACCCGCCCGCCCGGCCAGGCCAGCAGGCTTTCCAGGGTGGAAACGGCAAAATCGGGCGTACCCATGAAAATGAGGTTCAGCATTATTAGTTGTCAGTTGCTGGTTGTCGGTTGCTGGTTGTCAGTTGCTGGTTGTCAGTTGCTGGTAGTGCGGTAAAAAGGCTTCCCTACAGAGCCTAACAACGGACAACTAACAACTAAAAAAATCACCGCTCCGGGTACAGCAGGTATTTGCGGCGCAATGTTTTGAATTTGCCCAAGCCGGGCTCCCACGAAGCGCGAATTTCGGCTTCGGTCTTGCCTGCGATAATTTGCTCGCGCAGCGAGGTAGTGCCCGATAATTCTTCAAAATATTTGCCGAAGAAATGGGCCTTGTCGGTGCTTTGCTGGTAGAAATCGAGCAGGTATTTTAGCACGAGGCCGCTGCCTTCGCGGGTGGGCGCGTCCTTCAGGTTCAGGCCGTAGCAGCGCTGGCCGTTGAGGGGCGGCGTGGGCGAGCCGGCATTGGGCGCGGGTGTGAAAGCGTACGCCCGCGTAGCCGGCTGCGTCGGACTGCCGATGACTTCAAACGGCGTGTCCGTACCGCGCCCCACGCTCACGTTGGTGCCCTCAAACAGGCAGATGCTGGGGTAGAGGGCCACGGCGTGGTCGGTGGGCAGGTTGGGGGAGGGGCGCACCGGCAGGTGGTAGGCCGTGGCGTGGGTGTAGCCGGGGGCCAGCGGCACCACCGTGAGCTGGCAGCGCTGGCCGCCGGCCAGCCACTTCTCGCCGTTCAGCATGGTGGCCAGCTCGCCCACCGTCAGGCCGTGGGCAATGGGCAGCGGGTCGAGGCCCACGAAAGATTTGTGCGCGGGCTCCAGAATGGGACCGTCCACCAGGTCGCCGTTGGGGTTGGGGCGGTCGAGTACGATGACGGCCTTGTGCTGCTCGGCCGCGGCCTCCATCACGTAGTGCAGCGTGCTGATGAAGGTATAGAACCGCGCCCCCACGTCCTGAATGTCAAAAATGAGCACGTCCACATCGGCCAGCATCTCTGGCGTGGGCTTCTTGGTTTTGCCGTACACCGAGCGCACGGGCACGCCGCTGCGGGCATCGCGCCCATCCTTGATGGTGGCCCCGTCGGCTGCTTCGCCCCGGAACCCGTGCTCGGGCGCGAAAATGGCCGTCACGTTCACGCCCCGGGCCCGCAACGTATCCACCAGGTATGTGGTGCCCACGCGCGACGTTTGGTTGATGACCAGACCCACGCGCTTGCCCTGAAGCTGGGGCAGGTACTGCGCCAGGCGCTCGGCCCCCACCACGGTGCGCACCACGCCGGGCGGGGTGTTTTCCGCAGGGGCCGCGTTGGGTGTGGCCCGGGCTTGGGGCGGGCGGCCCGTGCCGCAGGCCGGCAGCGCCAGCAGCAGCGACCAGGTGATTTTGGCAAACAAACCAATCATAAATGGGAAAGGAAAGCGTTAACAATAAGGGCTTACCGGGTGCAATGCCCCGGGCAGCGAGCAATAGTGGGCCCGGTAGCGGTTCAAAACGTAGCTTTACGCTCCAACAATGAACGTCGCCCGCTACATTTCGCAGAAGATTGACGGGGGAGCCGATTCGGGCTCCTTCACTTCGTCGGTCACAAAAATAGCCATCATCAGCATTGCCATGGGCTTGGCGGTGATGGTGGTGTCGTTCGCCATCCTGCAAGGCTTCCGAAACGAGATTCAAAACAAGATTTTCTCGTTCGGCGCGCACCTGCAAATCTCGCGCTACGACACTAACCAATCGCTGGAAGTAGCCCCCATTGCCGGGCCGCGGCTGGTGCAGCAGCTGCACGAGTTTCCGGAAGTGAAATCGACGCAGCCCTACGCCGTGAAAACGGCCATCATCAAAACCACCGACGAGGTGTTGGGCGTGGTGCTGAAGGGCATTTCCGAAGGCGACGGCCGCTCGCCCATGCGCCAGAACCTGGTGGCCGGCAAGTTCCTGAGCTTCCCCGACTCGGTGGCGAGCAACGACGTACTGCTTTCCCGCAAAGTGGCCGACAAGCTGCGGTTGGTCGTGGGCGATAAGGCGCTGTTCTACTTCATTCAGAACCCGCCCCGCATCCGGCAGTTTCGGGTGTGCGGCATCTACTCCACGGGCCTCGATGAGTTTGACGAGGTGTACGTGATGGGCGATATCCGGCAAATTCGGGAGCTGAACTCGCCCGCCTGGCCCGATTCGCTGGTGGGGGGCATGGAGGTGGTGCTGAAAGACTTCAAAACCCTGGACAAAACCGCCGATGCCTTCTACGAGCGCCTGCCCTACGACCTGAAAATTGACAAAATCACGGACCAGTACGCGCAGCTTTTTGATTGGCTGCAACTGCTCAACCGCAACGTCATCATCTTCCTGATTCTGATAATTTTCGTGGCTACCTTCAACATGGTGGCCACCATCTTCATCATGATTCTGGAGCGCACCAACATGATTGGTATCCTCAAGGCGCTGGGGGCGACGGACAACCAGATTCGACGCATGTTTTTCTTCCGGGGGCTTTCGCTTACGGTGCGCGGCATGCTCATCGGCAACGCCGTGGCAGTGGGCTTCTGCGCCGTGCAGTACTATTTCCACGTCATCCCCCTCGACCCCGAAAACTACTACATGGACCGCGTGCCCATTTCCTGGGACCCGCGCATGCTTATCCTCCTGAACGTGGCCACTTTCGCCGCCTCCTTGCTGGCCGTGCTCATTCCAACGTACTTGATTTCGCGCATCAAGCCGGTGGTAGCCATCAAGTTTGATTGAGGACTAGGACTAGTAGAGCGTCATGCTGAGCGCAGCCGAAGCATCTCGCGTGCAGAAGAAATCCAATCGTTAAAACAGGAATGCTACCACACGCGAGATGCTTCGGCTGCGCTCAGCATGACGTGCTATTTAATTATGACGTTTTATTTAGCTAATAACCCCACATTGCAGCACCAGATTTGGGTCGGGGCACAGCGCCGCCCACACGTCGTACTCGCTGGGCCGGGCCACGCCGGGAAAGTCGCCCACGCGGCCTTGCAGGTCGGCCATTAGCTGGAAATGCAAATGCGCGGGCCAGTCGCCATTCTCGGGGAAAGGGCCCACGGTGGCGAAGGCTTCGCCTTTTTCCAGGGCCTGACCCACGCGGAGCGCCCGCCACTCACGGCGGCTGAGGTGGCCGTAGAGGCTGTAGAACACCGTGCCTTCCAGCTCGTGCTGTAAAATAACGGTGGGGCCATAGTCACCAAAATTATTATTGTCGGCCAAGCTGTGAATGGTGGCGGGTAGCGGGGCCAGCACCGGCGTGCCCGCAGGCAGCCACACATCTACGCCCAGGTGCAGGGAGCGGGGCTCCTCGGTTTCGGCCGCACGGCCAAAGTGCTGGCTGCGGCGGTAGATAACGCGCGGCTCCAAATAGCCGCCGATGCCGATGGCGGCCTTTTGCTGGGCCAGCAGGTCGGCAACCAAGCGGGCGAAGGCAGCTGTATCGCGCAGGTCGGCGGTGGCGATTTGGGGGTTTTGGGCCGTGAAATCGAGGCGGGCCACGGTGGGCGCGTTGAGGTCGACGGGGAGCACGGGACCGAAATCGGCGCGGTGGCGCAGCAGGAGGGAGGCAAGCATCGGAGCAGCAGCGGGGGAATGAAAGCACAAAGGAAACCACGAGCGAACGGGCGCGCAGCAGGGGCGGCAAGTTACCTTTGCGGCGAAAGTTCGCGTGGTTTTTTCACCAATGGGCCTGTTTTTTGTTAACCACTTGCCGTGGGGTAGGTCCGCCCGCAAGGGCCCAGCCCGTTCCCTTATTCGCCCATCCATTTCTTCCCCGATGTACCAAACCCTGACCGTTGTTGCGCTAACCCAGGAAACCGCTGATTCTGTGACCATTCACCTGGAGCGGCCCGACCGCGCGCCCATCGCCAGCCGGCCCGGCCAGTTCCTTACGCTCATCCTGCCCTGCGGGCCGGGCGGCAAAAAAGAGCGCCGCGCCTATTCGCTCAGCAGCACCCCCAGCGAAGCCCCGCGCCTGTCCGTAACCGTGAAGCGCGTGGTGGGCGGCCTGGTTAGCAACTACTTGCTCGATTCCGTGAAAGTTGGCCAACAGATTGAAGTCATGGAGCCGCTCGGCAATTTCACCCTCAGCCCCAGCCCCAAAGCGGCCCGTTCGCTGGTGCTCATCGGGGCCGGCTCGGGCATTACGCCGCTCATGTCCATCCTCAAGGCCGTGGTGGCCACCGAGCCCAACAGCCACGTGCTGCTCATCTACGGCAACCGCAACGAGGAGTCGGTGATTTTCCAGCAGCAGCTCGCCGCCCTCGAAACCAGCACCAACGGCCGGTTGCAAGTGGAGCACGTGTACAGCCAGCCCCTGCGGCCCGGTGGCGCGCACCGCCACACCGGCCGCGTAAACCGCACCATGCTGCTGCGCATTCTGGAGCAGCGCCACCAGTTTCCGGCCGAGCAGGCCGAGTATTTCATGTGCGGCCCCGAAGGCCTGATGGCCGAGGCCCAGGCTGCCCTCAGCCTGCTAAACGTGCCCGAAGCCCGCATCCGCCGCGAAAGCTTCGTGGCCAGCGCCGACAGCATTGAACTGGCCGCCGCCCAGCCCAACGGCCACGGCGACGTATCGACCAACGCCACCGACGAAATCAAAAGCACCCGCACCGTCACCATTCAGTACGAAGGCAGCGAGTACATCATCGAAGTGCCCAAAGGCAAAACCATTCTGGAAGTGGCGCTGGATGAGGATATTGACTTGCCATATTCCTGCCAGGCCGGCCTCTGCACCGCCTGCCGCGGCAAGTGCCTGAGCGGCAAAGTGCACCTCGACGAGCGCGAAGGCCTCTCCGATTCGGAGATGAAACAGGGCTACATTCTAACCTGCGTGGGCCACCCGATAACGGATGATGTCGTTATTGAGATTGGGTAGGAGGGGAGTTAAAAGTTATGAGCTGATTAGACGGCTTTCCAGTAGCCTGGCATGTTGCCGCGTTATTTCAACTCATACCTCATCCATCCCCCGTCCGGCGCAGTGATTGTTCCGTAAAGGGGAGGCTGCCACCCATAATACGGCCTCCCTAATCTCCGTCGATTATACTTGTAATATGATGCTACTTACCGAACCTACCGCCGAATCGGCCACCGACACCAGCCGGCCGCCGCGGCATTATTTGCCCGAGGATTTTATTGTGACTGACTGGGCGGCCATTGAGCCGTTTTTTGAGGAGCTGCAAGCCCGGCCCGTGCACTCGGCCGCCGAGCTGGAGCGCTGGCTGCTCGACCGGTCGGAGTTGGAAGGCGTGCTGAGCGAGGACCTGGCCTGGCGCTACATCCGCATGACCTGCAACACGCAGGACGCCACCCGCTCGGAGGCGTTTCAGTACTTCGTGAACGAAGTGGAGCCCCAAGTGGCCCCGCACGACCATGCCCTGAACGAAAAAATGCTGGCCTCGCCCTTCCTGAGCGGGCTCGATGAGAACCGCTATGGCGTGTTCCTGCGCTCGGTGCGCCGCGCCTTGGAAATTTACCGGGTCGAGAACATTCCGCTCAAAACGGACATCAGCACCAAGCAGCAGCAGTACGCCGCCACGGTGGGGGCCATGAACGTGACGCTGGACGGCCAGGAACTCACCCTGCCCCAGGCTGCCGACCGTCTCAAAAACCCCAACCGCGCCGTGCGCGAAGCCGCGTACCGCGCCATTCAAGGCCGCCGCTTGCAGGATTCGCGGGCGCTTGACCAGCTTTTTACCGAGCTCGTAGTTTTGCGCAACCAAGTGGCCTTGAACGCCGGCTTCGCCAATTTCCGCGACTACATGTTTGCGGCGCTGGGCCGGTTCGACTACACGCCGCAGGACTGTTTCGACTTCCACCGTGCCATCCGCGAAACCGTGGTGCCGCTGATTGACGACTTCGACCTGGAGCGCCGCCAGGACCTGAACCTGCCCGCCCTGCGCCCCTGGGACCTCGACGTGGACCCCAGCGGCCAGCCGCCGTTGCGCACCTTCGGCACCGGCGAGGAGCTGCTGGAAAAGACCATCACCGTTTTCCAGAACCTCGACGCCTACCTCGGCGATTGTCTGCGCACCATGCGCCAGATGGGCCACCTCGACTTGGAAAGCCGCAAGGGCAAAGCCCCCGGTGGCTACAACTACCCGCTGGACGAAACCGGCGTGCCCTTCATCTTCATGAACGCCACCAGCTCGCTGCGCGACGTGGTGACCATGCTGCACGAAGGTGGCCACGCCGTGCACTCCTTCCTCACCCGCGGCCTGCCGCTGGGGGCCGACAAGCACCCGCCGTCCGAAGTAGCCGAGCTGGCCTCCATGAGCATGGAGCTCATGAGCATGGACCAGTGGCACGTGTTCTTTCCCGATGCCGACGACCTGCGCCGGGCCAAGAAAACGCACCTCGAAAGCGTGCTCGAAACTTTCCCGTGGGTGGCCACCATCGACAAGTTTCAGCACTGGGTGTACGAGCACCCCGCGCACACCGAAACCGAGCGCCACCAGCACTGGATTGAAATCTTCGACGAATTCAACCAGCGCACTGTGGACTGGCGTGGGCTCGAAGCCTTCAAGCCCTACCTCTGGCAGAAGCAGCTGCACCTCTACGAAGTGCCGTTCTACTACATTGAGTACGCCATGGCCCAACTCGGGGCCATTGCCGTGTGGCGCAACTACCGCCTGAACCCCACCGAGGGCCTGGCCGCTTACAAGCGCGCCCTGGCCCTGGGCTATACCGCCCCAATTGGCCAGATTTACGCCGCCGCGGGCATTCGCTTCGATTTCAGCACCGAATACCTGCGCACGTTGGCCGACTTCGTGCGCGAGGAAATGGCGGCGCTATAACGAGAGCTTAGCCAAGAAAGCCGCCCGTCGCGGCGAAGAAGCCCGAAGTAATTCAGGCTCCTTCGTCGGGGCGGGCGGCTTCTGGGCTTGCCGGTTTTGAACCGACGCGGCGGTACACGAAGTAGCCCACGGTGAGCGTGAGGGCCAGAAAACCCAGCCCGAGCAGCGTGAGCGGGTTGGCCTTGTCGAAATCCATTTGGATAACGTGCCGCGACACGGCGATGATGGCCACCTGAAACACCACGTCGGTTTTGATGAGGTGGTCCTGAAAATAGGTCCGAATCGACCCAATCAGCTCCACGCCCAGCACAATAATGAGGAACCCGCCGAACACTTCGTGCATCACCCGCTGCAAGTAGTTGATGGAGGTGTCGGGGTGGAAATAGCTCACAATGCTGAGGTAAATGTCGTAGGCGTACTTGGCGGTGGCCAGCAGAATGACGGCCATCATAATGAAAATGAGCGCACCAAAGATGGTGCGCTCAAAATACGGGTACACCGCGTCGATGATTCTCTTCATCAACCCTCAACTGCCGAACGCGGCTAGTTGTTGCCGCCGGGGGCGGGGGGCGGCGTAGTGTGCGAACCGCACTTGCCGTTGGGGCGCGGGTCGTGGTCTTTGCGGTGCTCGCACGAAGCAAGGGCAAGGCTGCCGAGCAGCAACGCCGGCAATAGCCGGCGAAAGAAAGTAGGTGACGGTTTCATATTAGGGTGGAGTTGGTGAGCGGCCTTGATTAGTAAGGCTTTAAAGTTACGCAACTACCACGTATTATATCCGGCTACTGCTATTTTTAATTCCCCTACCCCAGCAGCCTTGCGGCAATAGCCGTTTACCACCACGGGCTACATACCAGCGGCTGAATTGGCTGAATTTCCAGACACGAAAGTGTGGCATCCTGGGCACCCGGCAATTCGGGTCGCATGGTAAGGCCAGGTTCTATTTTGTAGCCGATGCGGAGCACCTGACCATCGGCCTGATTAGGCAGGTAGGCTTCCCAGACTGGCCCACTGGGGCGCAGGCGGGTGCCGTCGGCCAGAACCAGGGTGGTGTGCTGCGTGGGACAAAAAACAGTGTAGCCCCGGCACAGGTGCACGGTTGCCGTAGTGGCACACGGCTCCTCGGTGGGGCCGATGGCTTCCTTTTTATTGGTGCAGCTAGCTAACGCGGCAAGGGTTAGGCCTAGGCTGAATATGGTTCGGGCAGCGTAAAGGAGTTGCATCGGTCGGATGGGTTGAAGGGGGAAAATGGTTTTCCTGACCCTGACCGCCCGGCCTTTGTCAACGTTGCACCCGGTCCAATTTTAATTAAAGCTGCACCGTGAATAGCGGCAGCGGCTTCAACTGGGCATATTTGCCGCCCAACGACTGTAATTCTGGCCGGTGCAGCGTCAGGTAGTCGTTGTACTGCCGGGCGGCCCGGTCGTATTGCACCCGGAAACCCACCACGCCGGCGTCGAGCTGCTGAATGCCTTCCACAAAATTGCGGGCGTTTTCGCTGGGGGTGTTGCCGCCGGGCGCGGCCACCGGGTACAGGGCGTGCAGCAGCGAGTCCTGGGCCGCGTCGTACTGGTCAATCAGGGGCGAGCTGGCCATGGTTTGCTGGTCGTAGCGGCGGGTTTTGAGGCGGGCATTGGCCTTTTCTAAACCGGACAGTTGGGCGGCATTCATGCCGGGCTGGCCCTTCAGCTCGCGCAGCAACAGGCGCGTGACGCCAATTTTCTGGTCGTCGCTTTCGGTCATGTTGCGCCATTTCACGTCCACGGAGTCGCGCAGCACATCGAGCTGGGTTTTCACGGCCGCCGCCGAGGCCGGATTTACTACGGCGGTTTTGCTGCCGTCGCGCTTGCAGGAAGCAGCGCAGCCGGTGAGAATCAGCAGGCCGATGAGCGCCGATTTGATGGGAGAATGCAAGAAGCTAGACATCAAGAAAAAACCAGAAGGGAAAAACAGCCGGCCCGGCAAAACTACACCGGCTTAAACGGCCCAACCAACCGCTGGCCGGCCTAGCAGCAGCAGGGGCGGGGGCGGCGCAACTCCAAACGGCGGGTACGGCTCCGTATTGTGGCCCAGGCAGCTATAATAGGCGGCCTTTTTCAGAAAAAACGCCGAAATATTTCTTTGAAATCCCGCGTGCTACGCCCTGAGCAGGCCGCCCAGCAACTGGTCGGCCAGGCGGTGGGCTATTTCGTCGGGGGTGAGCTTGCCATCGGGCCGGTACCAGGTAGGCAGCCAGTTCAGGCTGGCCAGCAGGGTGAGCGTGGCGAAGGCGGCATCAGGCGCGTGCAAGGCCCCGGTGGCAATGCCCCGTTGCAGAAGCCCCCGAAATCCGGCTTCGTACCGGTCGCGCAAGGCCAGAAAATCGGTGCGGGCCGGTTCGCTCAAGTGGCGCCACTCCTGCAAAAACACGGCCGAGGCGGCGCTGTCGCGGGTGAGCACCCGTACGTGGGCTTCAATGGCCTGGCGCAGTTGCGTGCCTAGCGGCACGGCGGCGCTGGCCGTGGCGGCCGCGAATCCCGCAAAAAAATCCTCGGCCAAGCCAAAGCACACGCGGTGCAGAATTTCCTCTTTCGACTTGATATGGGAATAAAGACTGCCGGCTTCCATACCGAGTTCGGCGGCCAACTCACGCATGGAAGTAGCCGCAAAGCCGCGCGCTCGAAACAAGGCGGTGGCGGTGCGGTCAATCTGCGTTTTGCGGGAGGAAGGCGGGAGCGTGGGCGGCATACGAGCCGTAAATATAAACTTTCGAACGCGGGCCGGTGGGCCGGGGGCGTAAGGAAGCACACTACAAACCGACTAAACCACAATCTGTAAAGAAATGATAGAGTGATTAATGGTTGGTGGTTAATGACTAGCGGTTAAGCGTTAACGGTTAAGTGAGGTTTGGCTTTTGGAGGGAGAAGGGAGAGAAGATATTCCCTCCTTTTTTTGTAGACGTACTTTTGAGTTGGTGTGCGGCGACCAACATCAAGCATTTCCCTCGCTTCCCTATTTGCCGCACACTAACCATTAACCGTTAACCACTAACCGTTAACCATTATTTAAGCATGGCCGACCTCACGCCCCTTACCGCCATTGGCGAATTTGCCCTTATTCGTCGTCTGCAAGCCGGCATCAGCCCGCGCCAGGCCGGCACGGTGCTGGGCATTGGCGACGACGCCGCCATTATTGCCCCCACGCCCGGCAGTGAGTTGGTGATGACCACCGATTTGCTGGTCGAGGGTATTCATTTCGACCTGGCTTTCTGCCCGCTGCGGCATTTGGGCTACAAGGCTGTGGCCGTAAACGTGTCGGATGTGGCGGCCATGAATGCGCTGCCCACGCAGCTGGTGGTGGGCCTCTCGGCCGGCCCGCGCCTCACGGTGGAGGCCATTGAGGAGCTGTATGCCGGCATGCGCCTGGCCTGCGAGGCCTACAACGTAGACCTGGTGGGCGGCGACACCACCGCCAGCCGGGGCGGCCTCACGCTGGCCATCACAGTATTAGGCGAAGTAGCCACCGGCGAGGCCGTGCGCCGCAGCGGCGGCCAGCCCACCGACCTGCTCTGCGTGACCGGCGACCTGGGCGGTGCTTTCCTGGGCCTGCAGGTACTGGAGCGCGAAAAGCAAGCCTACCTGGCCGACCCCGAAACCCAGCCCGAGCTGGCCAGCTACGAGTACATCGTACAGCGCCAGCTGCGCCCCGAGGCCCGCCTCGACATTGTGCACGAGCTTCGCGAGCGCGGCATCCGGCCCACCAGCATGATTGATATTTCGGACGGGCTGGCCTCCGAAGTGCTCCACCTGTGCGCGGCCAGCGGCACGGGGGCGCGGGTATTCACCGAGTTTCTGCCCTTAGCTAACCCCACGCTCGAAGCGGCAGCCGAGTTCAACCTCGACCCGCTTACCTGCGCCCTCAACGGTGGCGAGGACTACGAGCTGCTGTTCACGGTGCCAGTTACGGACCA
>JBBQSQ010000115.1:0-14969 GCA_038213745.1 Cytophagales bacterium | reverse complement strand
TACTACTGTCTGTTTCCAACAATCCACTACAGCCTTATTTCCTGGCGCTGGAGAATGATTTGGTTGGAGGCACCTTCTTTTTCAGCATGTTCGCCTTGTTTGGCGGGGCCTTGTTTTTGTTTCTGGAGCGGGGCAACGTGCCCAAGCGCTGGCACACCAACGTCACGCTGGCCGGCATCATCTGCGTGGTAGCAGGCTTCAACTACTACTTCATGCAGGGAATGTACCTGAACACGGGGCTGAGCCCCACCCGGTTCCGGTACGTGGACTGGCTGTTCACAGTACCAATGATGTGCACGCAGTTCTACCTGCTGCTGCGGCCCGCCGGTGCCCGGCCGGGGTCGCTCTGGCGCCTGGTGGGGGCCGGCATCTGGATGATTGGCTTTGGCTATTTTGGCGAAACCACCAATGCGTATTGGTCCATCCTCTGGGGGTCGGTGTCCACGCTGGGCTACTTCGTCATCCTCTACGAAATCTGGTTTGGGCCGCTGGCTAAGGTTGCCGAGCAGTCGTCGAGCGAGGAAGTGGCGCGCGCCTTCACCTACCTCAGCTACTTCGTACTCATTGGCTGGGCAGTGTACCCGCTGGGCTACTTGACGCTGCCGTTCAACGTGTTTGAAGCGCTGCACCTAAACCGCAACCTGGTGTACAACTTCGGCGACGTCGTCAACAAGCTCGGGTTTGGCCTCGTCATCTACGTGATGGCCCGCAAGTCCGCCCGCCTCAAAAAACAGCAGCAGCAGGCGGTTCGCCGCGAGTTAGCATCCGCTCTCTGATTGATAGACGATAACGCCCGTGAATTCCATTAGCTACCCCAAAAACGAGCCCTTCGACGCCGTTACCGGCGACCTGCTGCCCGAATACCGCGACGCTTACCTGCTGGGCCAGCTCACGCCCGTGCCCGCCCAGCAAATCGAAGCGTACTTAGGCAAGAATTCCATTCAAAAGAGCGTGCTGCTTGGGCGCTACCACGAGTTGTCGGCCATCGCTACGGCGGCAGGCCGCACCTTGGTGCCACCGCGCTGGGCGCAGTTGCAGCTGCAGCGCCAGGCCAGCATTTCGGCGGCCGGGCCGTGGCGCCGGCCCGTGGTGCGCCTGGCTGGGGGCGTGCTGCTGGCCCTGTGCTTGGCCAGCGGCGTGCAGTGGCTGCGCAACGAGCCCCTAGTGCCCGCGCCGGTGGTCGCGGCGGTAGTGCGGGCGGCGGCATCGGCCAGCCAAGCTACGCAGTCGCTGGTGCAGCGCTTCACCGCGCCCGCATCCGCCCGGACCGAAGCCGACGCGCCGGCCCGGCCCAAAACGAAGCGTCAAGAGACTCCCGAACTGCGTCCCCAGCGCCCAAAGGCACCACCCGAATCCACGCCGGCGCTGACCGGGCTAGTGGCCGAAGTTGCTTCCGCACCGGCCGATTCAACGCAGCTGGCCCTGCCCACTGAGCTTGCCAGTGTTGGCCCCACCCCAGAGACTAAAAACACGCCCGTAATGCAGGCCGTCCGGGGTCGCATCAGCGATGCCGAAGGCCGGCCGTTGTCCGGCGCGACGGTGCTGGTGCCCGGCACCCAGCTGGCGACCACCACCAATGCCACCGGCGAATACACCCTGAGCGTACCCGCCGGCACTTCGTTAAAATTCGGTTATGCCGGCTTCGCCGACGAGGTGCTTGCCACCAGCGGCGCGGCCATCAGCAGCACGCACAACGTGGTGCTGACCCCGGAGGAGAAGCCCACCGAACGGCCGCGCCGTCGGCGCTAGGCGTATACGGACAAGTAGCCGCTTCCTTGATTGGGGCAGCTACTTGTCCACGCCCGCCCCGAACAGGGCAAAGTCGTACTTCACCGGGTCGGTGGGGTCCAGCAGGCGCAGGTTGGCGGTGAGCTCTTCGGCCGCCTGCCAGTCCACCAGCTTGCGGGTGAGCAGGCCCAGGGGGCGCGCCTGCCGCTCCACGTGCAGGTCGATGGGCATGACGAGGTCGGCGGGCGAGAGGCGCGTCCAAAGGCCAAAATCGACGCCGTGCTCGTCGCGGCGCACCAACCAGCGCAGGTACATGTTCACCCGTTTGCAGGCCGATTTGCGGGCCGGCGTGGCCACGTGCTTGCGGGTACGCGGCGGGGCATCGGGCAGGCTGAAGAAGTGCTGATGGAAGTTTATCAGCCGCTCGCGCTGCGAGTGGCCCACCAGAAACGCGGTTTCCAGGGAGTCGTGCTGCCCATACCAATGGCGCAGGAAATGCACGAAATACAGCAAATCGGTATCGCAGAAGGTGCGGTGGCAGAAGCCCAGCAGGCGCTTCAGGTCCTCGTCCTGGTGCTGGGTGATGAACTGGTGGGGGGCATCGTCCATGCGGCGCAGCAGCTCGTTGCACTTGTTGATGATGGTGGGCCGCTGCCCCCAGGCCAGCAGCGCGGAAAAGAGGGCCGCAATTTCAATATCCGGCCGTTGGGTGAAGCGGTGCGGAATCTGGATGGGGTCATTCTCGATGAATTCCGGGCGGTTGTAGCGCTCGTACTGGGCGTCGAGCTGGCGGCGGAGCTGGGGGATGTTCATGGTGAGTGGAAGCGTTTTTAGCGGAAGGCCATCAAACCAGAACGTCATGCCGAGCGCAGCCGAGGCATCTCGCGCGGGGGAGTAATTCAATCGTGAAAAAGAATTACTGCTGCACGCGCGATGCCTCGGCTGCGCTCGGCATGACGTTTTTTCTGCGCAGGCTTATGCTACGGCACGTAGTTCGTTTCCACGCGGAAGCGGGAATCGGCGGTGCCCAGCTTCTGCACCGCGCGGGGCGAGAGGCGCACCAGAATGTTGTTGTTCTCGCCCGTATCGGGCAGTTTGCCGATGACGCGCACGTACACTGACTGGCCATTCATGGCATTTTTTACCTGCATGATGGTGCCCACGGGGGCCGTTTTGTGCAGGGCCAGGTACTTGTCGGTAATACTCTTTTCGATGGGCGCACCGAGGCAGTTTTCCACCACGCGGGCCAGCACTTCGCTGGCGCGGCTGGGGGTGCGGTCCTCCTTTTCCTCCTCCCGGTCGGCGGGCGTCACGGTGGCTACCTGGGCGGGCTTGTCGGGCGCGGCGGGGGCTTTGGGGGCTGGCGCTGCCGGAATCGATTCTAGCTCGGCCGGGCGAACGGGCGTGGGCTTGGGCACGGCGGCTACCGCAGCGGCGGGCGCGCCGGTTTCCGTGGCCGTGAGCAGCAATTGCTGGCCCACGCGCACGGCCCCGCCAGCCGGCAGCTTATTAAGCTTAATCAGCTCGTCGGGCGTGAGCTGAAACTTTCGGGCAATGCCAAACAGGGTTTCGCCCTTGGCCACGGTGTAGCGGGCGGGCACGGCCGGGCTGGCGGCGGCCGGCGTGTAAACAGCGGCCGGTTTGCTGGCCGCCGGAGCCGCCGCGGTAGGCTTACCGGCGGCCGGCCGGGGCACGTACACGATTTGGCCCACGCCCAAGCCGTTTTTAATCTGCGGGTTGGCCGCCGTGAGCTGGTCGAGGCTGACGTGGTAACGGCGCGTGAGGGCCGTGAGGGTTTCGCCGGCCGCCACCCGGTGCTTCACGAAGCGCTGGCCGCCGCGCATTTCCACGCCAATAGAGTCGGTGGGGGCTGTTTTTGAAGAACCGGCTTTTCCAGGGCCGGGGCCACCCAGGGCCAGCAACGTGAGCAGCGAAAGAACTAGAGTCATAAAATCACCTTTGCGAAAGCCATACCACCATCGTCCGGGTAATCGGCCGGGCGGGCAGTAACGACAAAATAACGCAAAAACCGGTGAGGAATCGACCCCGGACCGTTTCAGAACTGCCAAAGCCCGTTCTTTGGCGCACCATTAGCGGCACTATCGCCGCGCCCTGCTGCTCATTTTCCGCTTTCTGCCATGGTCCTTGGCCTGATTCCCGCCCGCTTTGCCTCCACCCGCCTACCCGGCAAACCCCTCGTGGACCTGGGCGGCCGCAGCATGATTCAGCGCGTGGTGGCCCAGGCGCAGCTGGCCAATCTGGCCCGCGTGGTGGTGGCCACCGACGATGAGCGCATCCTGCGCCACGTGCAGGATTTCGGGGGCGAGGCCGTGCTTACCCGTCCCGACCACGCCAGCGGCACCGACCGCCTCTGGGAGGCCTTCCATCAGCTGGGCAGTCCCATCGATGTGCACTGCATTGTCAACATCCAGGGCGACGAGCCGTTCATTCACCCGGCCCAAATCAATGCGCTGGTCGATTTGTTCGCGGACCCGGCCACGGCTCCCGACATTGCCACGCTGGTGAAGCCCGTGGTTTCCGACGAAGAATTATTCAGCCCGAACCTGCCCAAAGTGGTGCTCGGCCAGCAGGGCCAGGCCCTCTATTTCAGCCGCCACCCCCTGCCCTACCAGCGCGGCCGCGCGGCCGCCGACTGGCTGGCCCACCACCGCTACCTGCGCCACTTAGGCCTCTATGCCTACAAGCCGCAGGTGCTGGCGCAGCTCACGCAGCTGCCTGTTTCGCCCCTCGAAGCCGCCGAGAGCCTGGAGCAGCTGCGCTGGCTCGAAGCCGGCTTTCAAATCCGCTGCGCCGAAACCGAGTTGGATGCCTTCGGCATCGACACGCCGGAAGACGTAGCCAGGGCACGGGCGCGCCTGGCGGGCTAGCGGTCGGCGCGGTTCACCACGTCTGTCTCGGGCGTGGCCACCTGCCGTTCCTCGCGTATTTCGCGGGACAGGAAGTAGTTGAGGGCCGTGCGGATAACGGCAATGGCCCCGAGCTTGCCAATTTGCTCCCAGCTGGGAGAAATAGCGGTGGAAAGTATGTCGGCACCCAGCTGAAATTCCAAAGCCAGGGCCAGGTACCGCGCCAACGCCAGCCGAATAGCCGTGAAATTGATGATTTGGCGCTTGGCCAAGGCTTGTATCAGCAACCAGCCCGCGCTCAGAATACCCAGCGCGATAATGGTGGCCCCCACCATTTCAACGCCCAGCTTAAGCCACAGCACGGCACTGATAACCGCGCTTTCGGCTTGGCCGTGCAGGCTGGTTACGTCACGGGCAGCTTCTGGCAGGGCGGCAAATTGAAACATTGTGATTAGCAATCGGGAGGGTAAGGGTAAGCAAATTAATCCAATACGTTAACCGAAACTATCCGCCGGCTTTTTTGGCCTTGTAGCCTTCCTTCAGCAGCACCGCCAGCACTTTGTCGCGGAAGTCGCCCTGCACCACTACTTCGCCGTCTTTGGCGCTGCCGCCCACGCCGCACTTGGTTTTGAGCAGCTTGCCCAGGGCTTGCAAGTCGGCATCGGTGCCCACGAAGCCGGACACGAGCGTCACCTGCTTGCCGCCGCGCTGCTTTTTGTCGAGCTGCACGCGCAATTGCTGCTGTTGCGGCGGCAGCGTGGCTGCTTCACCGGATTCATTAGATAGGTAGGCAAAATCTGGATTGGTGGAATAGACGACTCCCTGACGTTGGTTTTTATCAGCTTTCATACGGTTCGCATTTTGATTTAATCAGCACGGCGCTCATGCTATGCTGCTACGGCCAGCGCCAGGGGCAGCAGCTCGACTACAAACTCAGTAGCGTGCCCTAAGTAGTCGCCATCGACGTGGAAGCCAATGGGCGCAGCGGCCCGAACCGAGCCCCGCGCCACCCGAAAATACTCGGCCGCTTTAGATTGGGGCAAGGTGCCGAGGGCCATGGCCAGGCTCACCCGGAAGGCCCGGCCCACGGGCAGGGCATCAATCAGGCACACGTCAAGCAGGCCGTCGCGCAGGTCGGCCAGGGGCGCGATGTAGGCGTTGTTGCCGTATTGGGAGGCATTGGCAAAAGCCAGCACGTAGCAGTCGGTAGCCAGTTGCTGGCCATCGAGGTCTATTTGCACGGCCACGGGCCGGTAGCGGCGGTATTCGCGCAGCGTCACTTGCAAGTAGGTGCTTAGGCCGCGCGAGCCGGCCTGGGCAAAATGCTGGCTCACGTGCGCATCAAACCCCAGCCCGGCGGTGCAGAAAAACGGGTGGCCGTTCATTATGCCCACGTCCATGCGGCTGAAGGTGGGCGCGGCCAGCCGCCGCAGCGCGGCGGGCAGGCCCAGCGGCACCTTCAGGTGGCGCGCCAACCCATTGCCCGAGCCCTGCGGGATGATGCCCAGGGCCGTTTTGGTGCCCAGCAGGCCCCGGCCCACTTCGTTCACCGTGCCATCGCCGCCCACGGCGGCCACGATGGCGAAGCCTTCGCCAGCGGCAGCTTGCGCCAGGTCCACGGCGTGGCCGGCGTATTCGGTGGGCCAGATTTCATAGTTCGCCTCCAACGCGCCAAAGTAGCGCGCAATCAGCGCCGGCAGGTCGTGGCGCTGGCTGGGGCCAGCTTTGGGGTTGAGAATAAAGCAGGTTTTGGGCAATTTTCTTAAATGTGAAGGATATGGGAAATACGCAGAATGCGCAGAATTAGGAACGGATAGATGGGCTACGCATACGAAGCAAAAAAGCCTGCCAAAAGGCAGGCTTTTTTATTGCTTTGCCGAAAATCCGCCGTTGCGCACATTTTCACACTCGGCACATTTTCACATTAAAAATTATCCGTTCATCTGCTCGCCGAGCTTCTGAATCAAATCAGCCGTGCGGGTCGAGTAGCCGGTTTCGTTGTCGTACCAGCCAATTACCTTGGCCAGCGTGCCGTTGGCCGACGTCAGCTCCGAGTCGAAAATGCAGCTGTGGGGGTTGCCCACGATGTCGATGCTCACAATCGGGTCGGTGGTGTACTCGATGATGCCTTTTAGGGGGCCATCAGCGGCGGCTTTCAGGGCGGCGTTGATTTCTTCCTTGGTCACTTCGCGCTTTAGGATAACGGTCAGGTCGGTCATCGAGCCATCCGGCACGGGCACGCGCATGGCCAGGCCATCGAGCTTGCCTTTCAGCTGGGGCAGCACCAGGCCCACTGCCTTGGCCGCGCCGGTGCTGGTGGGGATGATGCTGTAGGCAGCGGCGCGGGCGCGGCGCAGGTCCTTGTGGGGCGCATCCTGCAGGTTCTGGTCCGACGTATAGGCGTGCACCGTGGTGATGTAGCCTTTCTCAATGCCGAAGGCATCGTCCAGGACTTTAGCCATGGGAGCCAGGCAGTTGGTGGTGCAGCTGGCGTTGCTCAGGATGGTTTCCGCGCCGGTGAGGATGTCCTCGTTCACGCCCAACACCACGGTGGGGATGTTGCCGGTGGCCGGGGCCGAAATCACCACTTTCTTGGCCCCAGCGGTGAGGTGCTGGCCCGCGCCGGCCTCGTCCACGAAGCGGCCGGTGCTTTCGAGCACCACGTCAACGCCCATTTTGCCCCAGGGCAGCAGCTTGGGGTCGCGCTCGGCGAGGGCCGCGATTTTCACCCCGTTCACGGTGAGGCTTTCCTCGTCGTAGCTCACGGTGCCATCGAAGCGGCCGTGTACGGAGTCGTACTTCAGCAGGTGAGCCAACGTTTTATTGTCGGTCAGGTCGTTGATGGCGACGATTTCCACATTATCGCGGCCCAGCAGCGACTTGAAAGTGAGGCGGCCGATGCGGCCGAAGCCGTTGATGGCGACTTTAATTTTTGCCATTGGTAAACAGAGAAAAATAAGTGGCAGGCCGCCACACTGGCGGCCATTGAAACGCGGGGCGAAGATAGCAGGCCGGCGCGGGTTGGCCGCATTGCGCCAATACCCCCTGGCCCAATATATTGCCCTACGGACTACGAGCCACGATAGAGAGCCCATTTTCTGGCTCAGCCAGCCGTGGCGCAAGAATCCTTTTCGCCCTACCAAAATCTTTTAGTCTGAAAAACAGCACCCTTTGTTCAGTTCGGCACTTTTTTTTACCCACTTGCTTGCACCGAAAGATGCGGCCCGTATCTTTGCACCACCAAAACAAAAACGGTCCGTTCGTCTAGGGGTTAGGACAGTAGATTTTCATTCTACCAACAGGGGTTCGATTCCCCTACGGACTACAATAAAGGCCCTCTGCATCACGCAGAGGGCCTTTTTATTTTTACCTATGGTCGTTTCTTGCTACCTGGTGTTTTGTGAATTCGCTTGCCGACGGTAAAGAGTATCATTCCGCGCCTACCCTACACTTCCTTTAGTTAGCACATTGCAGCGCAGATGTACCCTGCCCGTTTCATAGTCAAAAAGTAAAGCGACACCAACTGGCCCGCGGCGCGTAGCAAGCCCCCGCCGTATTCAATTGCTACGCAGAAAACCTATACAGCTTTTCCGACCATTTGGCCGAACGGGGATACTGCCTTTGTGCGTACATTCAACTCTCCACTTCTTACACTGTACTATGAAACCTACTTCCCCTTTCCTGCTTGGCTTGGCGCTGCTGGGCCTTTGCGTAGCTACTCAGGCGCAGACCACCCCCAAGCCTAAAACCCAGCCGGTGAAGCCGGGGCCGCGCACGAAAGGCGCTGCTCAAAAGCGCACAGCGTATGCCCCGCCGTTCACTACGGACACCGCCGCTTTTCGCCGCTCCGGCCGCCCCGCCGACGCAGTGCCAAACCGCGTTCAGCCAATAATACGAAAGTAGGCGAGCATTCCTGCTACGCCTCACCCCCCATTTTCCGCTGGAATGAGGCGAATGGGCGGCTTGCATGGGAGCGCAACGCTAATGGGTAAAATAACCGATATGGTTGATAAAATAGCTATGGTTGCAACAGCGCCGTATTAGCATTATTTTGGTAGCAGAATCACCCGCTGGCAGGGTGCTACCGAGCCGTAATCCATGCAAACCGTTGTCCATCCTGTACCCAAGCACCTGCGGCCGCATGCGGCCTCGGACGATGCCGCGCTGGCCCAGGCCCTGCGGCGGGGCGACGCGCAGGCGTTTGCAGAGATTTATAACCGCTACGGCTTTGCGCTGATAGAGCAGGCGTTTCGGAAAGTGAACTCGCGGGAAGCTGCCGAGGAAATCGTGCAGGACCTGTTTGCCACGCTCTGGCACAAGCGCGCAACCGCCGACATCCAGAAGCTGCGCGAATACCTGGGCGCGGCCGTGAAGTACCGGGTTATCAACCTGATTAAAACCAAGCTAACCCACCAGGACTACGTAGCCTACTGCCGCAGCCTGGCCACCGAAGCCGACCACCGCACCGAGCAGGACCTGACCGCCGCCGATTTGTCGGGGGCGCTGCACTCAGGCCTGGCCCACCTGCCGGCACCCGCGCGGGCGGTATTTCAACTCAGCCGCCTGGAGCACCAAACCGTGCCGCAAATTGCCGTCCGGCTGAAGCTTTCGCCCAAGGCCGTGGAGTACCACCTGACCCGGGCCCTGAAACTGCTGCGCGTGTCTTTAAAAGATTTTTTAGTACTGCTGGTTTTTGCTTATCTGACGTAAAAACTTGTTTTACAGGTGGTAACACACTTTTTCAATCAGCCAATCAGCAGCGACTGTTGCTTGATTGGCTGATTTTTTTCCGGTGGGTTTAGGGATGTTCGGGAGTTGCTTGACTAGTAGTGCAGTACCCTATACTGCGGCATGGCCAAGAACTACTCCGACTTCCGTACGCTGCTGCACCGCTACCAACAGGGCCAATGCACCACCGCAGAAAAGCGGCGCATTGAGGAGTGGTACCGTGGCCTGGGTTCGGAGCAGGAATTTAAGCTGACGGCCGACGAGAAAGAGGAGCTGGTAGCCACCGTTTGGAAGCGCATATCCACCCAAACCCGAGCGGGCGCGGCTCCCGGCCGCTTCACCTGGGCCGCCCGTAGCGCGGCGGCCCCCGCCAGCACGTTGCTGCCGGCCACCCGTAGCATGCGCTGGGCCGCGGCAGCCGTGCTGGCGCTGAGCCTGGGCCTAGCGGGCAGCCAATGGGGCCGCCGACAACTCAAATGGGCAGCAACCTGGCCGCCCCAAACGGCCACGCTGGCCCCCGCCCCGCAGTGGCAGGTGTACAGCAACGCCTCGGCTTACGAGGTGCGGGTGGCCCTGCCCGATGGCAGCGCCGTAACCCTGCTGCCGGCCAGCACCCTCAAGTACCGCCGCGACGCCGATGGCTCGCGCCGCATCGCGTACTTAACCGGAGCCGCCGCATTCGATGTTTTTCATGATGCGAACCACCCGTTTTTGGTATTCACCGACAAGGTGGTGACGACGGTGCTGGGCACCAGCTTCCTGGTTAAGGCCTATCCCGGGCAGCCCGAGGTGCGGGTGCAGGTGCGCACGGGGGCCGTGCGCGTGAGCCGCCGGGCCGCCGGGGCGGGGCTGAGTGCGGGCAGTCTGGTGGTGCTGCCCAACCAGCAGGCCGTGTACTCGCCGGTGCGCCAGCAGCTGCGGCGCGAGCTCGTGGCGCAGCCGGCGCTGCTCACGCCCCAGCCCTTCGTGTTCAACGACCGGCCGGTGGCCGAGGTGCTGGCGGCGCTGGAAAAAGCCTACGGCGTGAGCATCGTGCACGATGCCCCGGCCCTGCGCAACTGCACCCTCACCCTGAGCCTGGGCAATGAGCCCTTGTTTGCCAAGCTGGACGTCATCTGCGAAGCGCTGGGCGCTTCCTACGAAAAGGCCGACGGGCGCATTCTCTTCCACAGCCCGCCCTGCCAAGCCGAATAACGCTTTTATTTCCCACTTGCCCACGTTTCTTAATTTCCGCAATCGATTGCAGCCCACCCAAGTGCCTTGCTAATGTTCTGGCCCGTTCACCCAGCTTTTTACCGAGCGGCAATCCGGGCGCTTTTCCTGTTCCCACCATAAGTTTCTTTTATATGACTACTCCCCTACAATTCCCACCCGTGCGGGCGCGCCTCAAGCGCCTGGCGCTGTTGCCGGGCCTCCTGCTCTGCCTGCTCTGCGGCATCAGTACGGCCTATGCTTCTGAGGCCCAGCCGATTCTGGAGCAGCCCATCACCCTGCAAGCCACGGACGAGCGCATGGCCACGGTGCTGAGCAAGATTGAAACCCAGGCCAACGTGCATTTCCAATACAGCCGGCAGCTGATTGGGGCCAGCCGGCGGGTGAGCGTGAACGCCGTGGGCCAGCCCCTGGCCCAGCTGCTCAACCAGCTGCTGGAGCCGCTGCAAGTGAGCTACAAGCTGATTAATGACGGCATTGTGCTGCGGCCCGCCCCGCCGGCCCCTGCGCCCGAGGCCCCCGCCGACGTGCCCGTGACCGGCCGCGTGGTGGACGAAAAGGGCGCGGGCCTGCCCGGCGTGAACGTCATTATTAAGGGCGGTACCACCGGCACCCAGACCGACCTGGACGGCAAGTTTAGCCTGGCCGTGCCGGAGGGCAGCACGCTCGTGTTTTCCTTCGTGGGCTACACGCCGCAGGAAGTGGCCGTGGGCACCCAAACGACCATCAACGTGGCCCTGGCCCCCGACAGCAAATCGCTGAGCGAAGTGGTGGTGGTGGGCTACGGCACCCAGCGCCGACAGGACCTGACCGGGGCCGTGGCCCGCGTGGACGGGGCCGAAATCGTGAACCAGCCCGTGCAAACGCCCACCCAGGCCCTGCAAGGCAAGGTGGCCGGCGTGCAGATTATCAGCGACGGCACGCCCAACTCGCAGCCCAAGGTGCGCATCCGAGGCACGGGCACCCTGCTGGGCGGGGCCGAGCCGCTCTACGTGGTGGACGGCGTGCAAACCACCGACATCCGCAACCTGAGCAACGCCGACATCGCCTCGATTGACGTGCTGAAGGATGCCTCGGCCGCCGCCATCTACGGCGTGCGCGGGGCCAACGGCGTAATTATCGTGACCACCAAGCAGGGCAAGCTGGGCAAGCCCATCCTGAGCTACAGCGGCACGGTGGGCTTCAAGGAAGCCGCGCGGGTGGTGAAAATGGCCGACGCCGGCCAGTACACCAGCTACCTGAAGGATATCTCGCCCACGACGGTCATTCCCGCCAATCCGAGCTCGACCAGTTGGTACGATGAAATCCTGAAGCGCGGCACGTTTCAGAACCACAACCTGGCGGTGTCGGGCGCGTCGGAGAACGTGAAATACTACTTCTCGGGCAACCTGTTGCAGGACGATGGCACGGTCATCAACAACAAGTTTCAGCGCCTGACGGTGCGCTCCAACACGGCGTTTACGCTTTCGGACAAAGTCACCATTAGCTCCAATGCCTCGTTCAGCCACGCCGATACGCGGGCCGTGAACCTGAACGCGGCGTACGGCAATGCCTACCGCGCGGCCCCGGTTATCGCGGCCAAGGAGGGCGGGCTGTACGGCAACACGTCGGCCTTCGGCAACGTGGGCAACCCGCTGCTGGACATCGAGAAAAACGACAATAAATCGCTCGATAACCGCTTGCAGGGCAATATTGGCCTCGACGTGCGGCCCGTGGAAGGACTCACGCTGCGCTCGGCCATCAACGTGGATTTGATTTCGAACAACAACCGCACCTACGACTACCAGTACCTCAACGACGGGGCCACGTTCATCACCACGGGCGGCAACCAGCGCAACCCGCGCAGCAACCTGGCCGTGACCCAAACCAACGGCTACCGCTACCTCTGGGAGAACACGGCCACCTTCCAGCGCACCTTCAACGAAGACCACAACCTGACCGTGCTGGCCGGCACCGTGACCGAGGAAGGCATGACCACGCCCCTCTCGGGCACCCGCAAGGACGTGCCCGCCGACCCCAACCAATGGTACCTGAACACCGGCGACCCGACCTCGGCCACCAACAACCCCGTCAACCCCAACGACCCCGAGCCGGGCCTGCCCTCGAAAGACCGCCGCATCTCCTTCCTGGGCCGCATCAACTACGCCTACAAGGGCCGCTACCTGCTCACGACCAACCTGCGGCACGATGCCACGTCGAAGTTTGCCTCGGACCGGCGCAATGGCTTTTTCCCATCGCTGGGCCTGGGCTGGGTGATTTCGGAAGAAGACTTTTTGAAGGAAAACAAGACGCTGAGCTTTTTGAAGCTACGGGCCAGCTACGGCCAGCTCGGCAACGACCAGATTCCGGCCAACTCCTACGTGCTCACGGCCAACTCCAATATTCCGTATGTGTTTAATGGCCAGAACATTCTCGGGGCCACCATCACCCAAATAAAGGACGGCAGCGTGCGCTGGGAAACCACCACGGAGTACGACGCGGCCCTAGAATTTGGCTTCCTCGACAACCGCCTGACCGGCGAGCTGACCTACTACAACAAGGAAACCACCGACGCCCTGATTCCGGTGAACATCCCCGGCATTCTCGGTGACCCCGATAATCAGCTCATTACCAACGCCGCCACCATCACCAACCGCGGCGTGGAAGCGGCCCTGAACTGGCGCGCCGCCCTGGGCAACAGCACCGACTGGACCTACAACATCGGGGCGAACGTGACCTTCAACAAGAACCGCATTACCAACCTGAACGGCGGCCAGGCCCTGTTCGCGGGTGCCAACCTGGTTACCAAGTCCGACAACGGCGTGGCCGCCGGCAGCTTCTTCCTGCTCGATGCCATTGGCGTGTACCAGACGGCCGACGAAATCACGGCCGGGCCGCGCTCCACGTTCAACCCCAAGGTGGGCGACCTGAAGTACGCCGACACCAACGGCGACGGCGTGATTGACTTGAAGGACCGGCAGTACTTCGGCTCGTACCAGCCGCCGGTGTATTTCGGCATCAACGGCGGGCTGAATTACCGCAACGTGGACTTCTCCTTCGTGTTTTCGGGCAACCTGAACAACAAGGTCTACAACGCCAAGAAGCAGCTCCGCAACGCCATCACCGACAACGTGGAATCCAGCTTCGCCAACAACCGCTGGACGGCCACCAACCCCTCCAACACCAACCCCAGCGCGTTGGTCAGCAGCATGCCGAACTCGACTTACTTCTTGGAGAAGGGCGACTACCTGCGCCTCACCAACCTGGTGCTGGGCTACACGGTGCCGGGCACGGCCCTCGAAAAAGCCCACCTGGCCTCGGTGCGCATCTACGCGGCCGCCCAAAACGTGTTCACGGCCACCAAATACACCGGCTTCACGCCGGAGCTGGCCGGCGGGCCCCTCGACTCGGGCATCGAAGAAAAAACCTACCCCACCAGCCGCACCGTGACCCTGGGGCTGAACGTCAACTTTAAATAAGCTACGCCGATGAAACCTACCTTCTCCGCCTTCCCCCGCCGCGCCGGCACGGCCGCGCTGGCCCTCGCCCTGGCCCTGGCCAGCGGCTGCAAAGATTTCCTCGACGTGCCGCCCCAGGGCCAGCTCAGCGAGGAGGCTATTCGCAACGACCCGGCCGCCGCCCAGCGCCTCGTCGATGGCGTGTACAACGCCATGTACCTCGGCGGTTTCGGGCCCGATACGCACGGCTTGCAGTTTGTTATCCTCACCGACATTGCTTCGGATGATGCCGACAAGGGCAGCACGCCCACCGACTACGGCGACGCCCTCACCATCGACAACTTCACGCTCACGCCCACCAACGGCACCGTCAACAACGCCTGGAACGGCTATTACCAGGCCATTGCCCGCGCCAACCAGGCGCTGGACAAAATTCCGCTCAGCCCGGCGGCCGATGCGGTGAAAAACAACCAGCTGGGCCAGGTGCGCTTCCTGCGCGGCTACTTCTACTTCAACCTGGTGCGCCTGTTTGGCGGCGTGCCGAAGCTGGACCGGGTGCCGGCCGCCTCGGAAATCAACAACCCGCAATTTCAGCTGCGCGCCCCGGCGGCCGATATCTACGCCTTCATCATCAGTGACCTGCAGTTTGCCGCCGATAACCTGCCGCTGAAGGCCGCCACCGAGGCCGGCCGCGCCACCAAGGCCGCCGCGCAGGGCCTGCTGGCCAAGGTGTACCTCTACCAGAAGAACTACCAGAAAGCCTTCGACCTCAGCAACGAAATCGTGACGGGTAAGTCGGGGGCCTACAGCCTCTACCCCACTTACGCCGACATCTGGCGCACGGTGGGTGCCAACAGTTCGGAGTCTATATTTGAGATACAGGCCGGCGTGAATGCGGCCTGCAACAACTCAGCCATCAACCTCTACACCGTGAGCCAGGGGCCGCGGGCAGGCGGCCGGGGCGGCTGGGCCGACCTAGGCTTCGGTTTCAACAACC
>JBBQSQ010000114.1:0-15051 GCA_038213745.1 Cytophagales bacterium | reverse complement strand
AGGCCACGCCCAGCTCCAGGGCCAGGCGCGGGCGCAGCTGGTAGCCGGCCGTGAGCTGCGCCGGCACCCGGAAGCCGGTATCGCCCTGCCGCCAGCTGGCCAGGTTCTGGTAGTTGCTGTGGTAGGCGGCCAGGCCCACATAGAAGCGGGGCGTGCCCGGCAGGGGCGCGGGCGCTGCGTCGGTGGTTTGGGCGCGGCTCAGAAGGGGAGAGCCCAATAGCAGGGCTCCGAAGGCAAAGCGTGGAAAACGCATGGTGGAAGGAATGGTACGTGAGATGAAGTGCGGGTAGGATGCTTGCGAGCGCCGAAGCGTTGCATGACGGCCGCGCAGTACAGACACATTGCTGACCTGGAAGCCATCGGGAAATCCCAACGCTTCATCCGCCGCAATCAACACTTCGGTAACGGGGATTTTCCCAGCCCCGGCCCGGCTGTCACCTTTGAATCATCAGCCACGGCCCCTTAAGCATTCACCTCATTTCATCCCCAAACCCATGAAAACAGTCCTGCTCACCCTCGCCCTCGCCGCCGCTTCCTTGGCCGCCACTGCCCAACCCCAAGCTGCCGCGCCCGTGGCCAGCACCGCCCCCGATGCCTACACCGCCATGATGAGCGCCACCATCGCCGAGCAAAATGCCGCCGGCACGCCCGCCGACGTGCAGGCCAACCTGGCCAAGCTGGAGCGCGCCGCCGCCGCGGCCCCCACCGCCTGGGAGCCCCGCTACTACCAGGCCCGCGGCTACCTCAAGCTGGGCTTCGCCGGCCAGGACGATGACCAGAAAGACCAGCTGTTCGACCAGGCGCAGGCCGCCCTCGACCAAGCCAAAAAACTGCCCGGGGCCGACCAGGCCGAGGTGCTCATCCTGCAGGCCTACATCTACCAGGGCCGCATCATGGTGAGCCCCATGGCGCGGGGTATGGTGTATACCGGCCGCGTAGCCGAGGCCCTGACCCAGGCCAAAAACCTTGCGCCCAACAACCCCCGCCTGTACCTGCTGCTCGGCAACGACTCGTTCTACCGCCCGTCCATGTTCGGCGGCGGCCCCGACAAGGCCCTGCCCCTGTATGAGAAAGCCAAGGCGTTGTTTGCCACCTTCCGGCCGGCCAATGCCCTGAGCCCTGCCTGGGGCGAGAAAATGACCGATGCCATGCTGGCCAAATCCACCGCTGACCTGGCTGCTAATAAATAGATTCACTTGCTCCAATTTGGGTGACTTGGCCGGTGCGCCGGGCCACCCAAACCGGGCTTTTCACTTACCTTGATGCAAACTTCCCTGCCCGTGCCCGTACCTATGGCCGCTCCCGATTCTTCCGTGCCGTCCATCGACGTGTTTCGTGCGGTGCCAAACTCCTGGGGTAGCTTGAAAAAAGCGGTGCGTGTCATCCTGGTGCTTTCGGTGGTCATCAGCCTGCTGGTGAACCCGGGCGCGGTGCGCAGCTGGTCGGCGTTTGCCATCACCTACGCCTACACCGTGATGTACAGCACCGGCCTGTGGCTCACCAACGGCTACGTGGTGGAGTGGCTGAACCGCCGCTACACCTGGACGGTGCAGCCCGGCCGCCGGCTGCTGCTCACGTTGGCCGTGTCGCTGGGCGGCTCGGCCCTGGTCATCGTGCTGATGAACGCCATTTTGCTGCTGCTGCTGGGCAAGCCGCTGGGGCAGCTTCTTTCGGCCAACATGTACTGGCAGGTGCTGGTGCCGCTCATTGTCACGGTCATTATTTCGCTGTTCAACCACAGCCGGGCCTTTTTCCTGCAATGGCGCGATGCCGCCGTGCGCGCCGAGCGCCTTGAAAAGGAAACCGCCGTGGCCCGCCTCGATTCGTTGCGCCGGCAGGTAGACCCGCATTTTCTGTTCAATTCGTTGAATGCGCTAACCAGCTTGGTGGAAGAAAACGACCCGGCCCGGGCGGTGCGTTTCATCCGGCAGCTCTCGCAGGTATACCGCTACGTGCTCGACAGCCAGAGCCAGGAGCTGGTGCCGCTGGCCGAGGAAGTGGCCTTTGCCAAGAGCTACCTCTACCTCCAGCAAACCCGCCTTGGCGACGCCCTGGCCGTGGAAATGGACCTGCCACCCGCCGCCGTGACCGGGTATTTCGTGCCGCCCCTGGCCCTGCAGCTCCTGCTCGAAAACGTGGTGAAGCACAACGCCGCCTACCAAACCGACCCGCTGCGCCTGCGCGTGACCCTGGATGCGGCCGCCCACATCCTCACCGTGCGCAACACGCTGCGCCCACGCCGCCTCGCACCGGGCGAGTCCTCCGGCCTGGGCCTGAAAAACCTGGCCGCCCGCTACGCTTTCCTCACCGATAAGCCGCTGGTGATAGCGGAAGAAGCCAGCGAGTTTGTGGTGACGCTGCCGCTGCTGGTGCTGTAACGATTTTTTTAGTACGTGTCATGCTCGACTGCGCGGACGCCAGATGAGCATGGCCTTTCATATTGCTCCAATAATGCCCCTCCGCGCCCTCATCGTCGAAGACGAACCCCTTGCCGCCCGCCGCCTCGCCGATATGCTGGCCCGCCCGCCCGAACCCCTCGAAATCATCGGCACGGCCGAATCGGTGGCCCAGGCCGTGACGCTGTTGCGGGAAACATCGCCCGACGTCCTGTTTCTCGACATTCACCTGGCCGACGGCCTCAGCTTCGAAATATTTGAGCAAACCCAAGTGCGCTGCCCGGTCATCTTCACCACTGCCTACGACGAGTATGCGCTGCAAGCCTTCAAGGTCAACAGCGTCGATTACCTGCTCAAGCCCATTGACGAAGAAGAGCTGGCGGCTGCCCTGCGCAAGCTGCGCGCCCGCCTGCCCGCCGCGTCTGCCCAGCCTGCGCCCGCCTTCGACCCCCTCTTGCTGGCCCAGCTGATGCAGCAAATGCAGCAAGCCCCGCCCGCCACCAGCTACAAAACCCAATTTGTGGTCCGCGTGGGCGAGCACCTGAAAGTGGTGCCTCTCGACCAGATTGCCTACTTTTTCAGCCTCGAAAAAGCCACTTTCCTGCAAACCACCGAGAGCCGCAAGTTCGTGGTCGACTACACCATGGACCAGCTCGAAACCCTGCTCGACCCGCGCCGTTTCTTCCGCCTCAACCGCGCCTACCTGGCTCAGCAGTCGGCCATCCAGGACATCATCCACTACACCAATTCCCGCCTCCAAACCGTGCTCAAACCCGTCGCCCCCGACGCCCAGGTGCTGGTGAGTAGGGAAAAGGTGAACACGTTCAAGAGCTGGCTGGATAGGTAGTGATTAACGGTTAGTGATTAATGGTAGGCCTTCATCCAATTAATCATTAACCACTAACCGTTAACCATTAAAAACGCAGCCGCCGTAGCTCCAGTGCAAAGCCTGGCAGTACCGGCCCGGCCACCAGCTCCTGGTCGAAGCCCACGACGGGGCGTACGGGCTGGCCGGGCTCGAAAAGGTAGACCGACTCGGTGGCCGGCGCGATGAGCCAGCCCAGCCGGGCTCCGGCTTCGAGCCAGTGCTCCATCTTGCGCATGGTATCGGTGAGGCGGTCAGTAGGCGAGAGTAATTCCACCACAAAATCCGGACAGATGCGGGCGAAGCCGCGCCGGTCCTCGGGGCTCAGGGCGTTCCAGTGGTCCCAGGCAATCCAGCTGGCATCGGGCGAGAGCATGGCTCCCGTATCGAGGCTAAAGCCGGAGGAAGAATCGAACGTCTTGCCCAACTGGCATCGGCGGTTCCAGTGAGCTAACTGGTAATTTAATTCGCTATTGGAAGCGCCGGTTTCAGAGTTAGTAGGGGGCATAAACGTAATGTGGTGGTTGGCATCGCGCTCAATGCGCTGGTCGCGGTTGTCCATGCAGAATTGGTAAAACTCCTCGTCGGTGAGGCGTTCGAGCACGGCGCTTTTCAGGGTGATGGCAGTCATGGCAATGGGGATTAGTGCAACAAGATACGCCAAAAGCTAGCCTTCCAGCCAGGCTTTCAGGGCCCCGGCTTTCTCGCGGCTCACCAGCACTTCCTCGCTGGGCGCGGGGTGCAATTCGACCAGCAGCTTGCCGTTGAAATGCGGGTGCAAGCGGCGCACGGCCGGCAATTGGGCGATGATTTGGCGGTTGAGGCGGAAGAACTGCGCGGGGTTGAGCAGGGTTTCGAGCTGCTCCAGGGTGTAGTCGAGCACGAAGCGGCGGCCATCGGCGGCCACCAGCGTCACGGTTTCGTGGCGGCTGAGAAACCAGGCCGCTTCAGCCACCGGCAGGGGCAAGAGCTGCACGCCCTGCCGCACCAGGAAGCGCGCCTTGTAGGGCCGGGGCAACGCATCGAGCAAGCGCTCGATGCTTGATTGAGAATGAGGAATGAGGAATGAAGCAGTGGGGTCGACCTCCGGTAATTTTTCATTCCTCATGCTTGATTCTTCATCAAGCCAGGCTTTTCGCGTAGCGTGCAGCTTGGCGATAGCCGCTTGCAGCTCGGCCAGCTTCACGGGTTTCAGCAGATACGCCACGCTATTGGCCTGGAAGGCGCGGATGGCATACGCATCGAAGGCGGTGGTGAAGATGACCGGGCTGGGCACCACGGCCTGCTCCCAGATTTCCAGGCTCAGGCCATCGGCCAGCTGAATGTCGCTGAGAATGAGGTCGGGCGCGGGATGGCTGGCCAGCCAGGCCAGGGCGGCGGCCACGGTGTCGAGCACGGCCAGCACCTGGGCCTCGGGGGCGGCTTGCGGCAGCAGTCGCTGGAGGCGCTCAGCGGCAGGGTACTCGTCTTCGAGGAGCAGAACGGTCATGGCCTTCATTTAACAACTTTCATTTGTCATTTAACAGCCATTCGGTTGGCGCTTTGTCCATGCTTTTGAATGTGGACGCAATGGCCCGGTAAATAGCCCATTCGCTTATTTAACTGATGAATGGAAGTTGTTGACTGACTAGCTGTCCAGCAGCGGCAATTTTACGCTGAACGCGCCATCCTGCGCCCGGACTTCCAAGGCGCGCGCCGGGTCCAGCAGGTGGTAGCGTTGGCGCACGTTGGCCAGGCCCGTGCCGGTGCTGGGGGCCAGGCCGGCCGCGCGGGGCCGCAGGGTGTTTTCGACCAGCAAAAAATCCGGGGCCTGGTCGAGCACCCGCAGGCACAGGTGCAGCGGGTGCTGGCGCGAGGCCTCGTTGTGCTTCAGCGCGTTTTCCACCAGCAGCTGCACGCTGAGCGGGGCCACCCGGCGGGCCAGCGCGGCGGGTGGCACGGCGATGCTAACCACCAGATTGTCCCGAAACCGGACCTTGTGCAACGCCAGGTAGGTTTCGACAAACGCCAATTCCTCGGCCAGCGGCACGGTGGCCCGGCCCTGGGCCAGCAGCACGTAGCGGTACACATCGGCCAGCTGCTCCAGAAACTGCTGGGCGGGCGCGTTTCCCGGCTCGATAAGGGCGGCCAGGGTGTTGAGGTTGTTGAACAGAAAGTGCGGGTCGAGCTGGCTTTGCAGGGCGTCGAGCTGAGCCTGGGTGCTGGCGCGGCCCAGCTGCTCGGCGCGGTGTAAATTTTCCCGCCACTGCTGAAAAAAATAGACGCTCTCGTAGAGCGTGTTCACGGCGAAGGTGGGCAGCAGGTTGAAGCCAATGGCGGCTACTTGCGGGCCGGCACCGAAGGAGAAAAAGGCCGGCAGCAGCGCGTGCAGTGGCAGGCGCAGCAGCAGCGTGGCCACCGCCGTGAAGCCCACCGACAGTCCCACCAGCGCCCACAGCCGCCGGGCCGTTTGCTCGACGCGCGGCAGCCGGCGCAGCAACCAAGCCCACAGCGCCCGGTTGCCCCACCACAGCACGGCCGTGAAGTAGAGCGAGATGGCCCAGCTGGTAGCAAACGCGGCTGCCGACGCCAGTAGCTGGGCCCGCGGGGCCGTTAGCAGCGTAATCAGCAGGCTCAGCACCCCAATGCCGAGGAGCCGGAAGCGACGGTCATCGGGCGCGTGGGAAACCATAGGAAAAAAAGTCGGGCGAAGGGGGTAAAAGTAGCGCCGGCCTATTGCCCGGCCCACAGCGGCCGGCCCGCCAGCGCCAGCGCAAACAGTCCGGCCACCGCCCCGGCATACAGCGCCGCTCCGGCCCAGGTGAGGGCCGCCGCCCGCTGCGGCACCACGCGGCTCAGGGCCCAGCCCAGCAGGGGCAGGGCTTGCAGGGCGTGCATGCCCAGGAAGTGGGCGGTGCGCAGGTCGCCGGCGCGGGTGCTCCAGCCCAGGCCGGGCAGGCCGGGGCCGCCGTCGGGCGCGCCCACGGTGTGCTGCATGTTGTGTATCATCATGCCGCCCATCACGCTGCCCACCAAGAACACCAGCAGGCCCAGGCGCAGGCCCCACACGTAGCCGGCGGGTCCGTGCGGCCGGTAGCGCCACGCCAGGTACAGGGCCCAAACGGTCATGGCCGTGTTCACCAGGATGAAAACGCCCATCAGGCTGAACAGCATGCCGTTGAGGCCCGAGCTGATGTTGTAGTGCGAGGTGGTGCCACGCGCCGCTTGCCCGAAAATCACTACCTGTTCCACCGCCATGCTCACGGCCACGCCCCCGCTGAGGCGGCGCACGCTGCGTTGGGCGATGGCCGGCAAATCGGCCAGCAGCCAACCCAAAGTCCAGGCAAAGGCGACAATGGACAGCGAGAACTTCAGCGGCTTAATCCAGACCAGCGCGCCCGTGACCAGGCGGTGGTCGAGGGGCAGGAGCACCAGGGCCCCGGCGGCCAGGCCCACGTTTAGCCAGCCCGTCCAGGAAAGTGCCGGGTTGGCGCGGTGCAGGATGCGCAGCCACTCGCGCACCGGCGCGGTGGGGAAATCAGCAAAATTGAACGAGGGAAGCGGGGCGGTTTTCATGGTTCAAGTAGCTTGAGTAGTCGTTCAGAAGTAAATTAGGTTGTTAGTTGCTCGTTGTCAGTTGTTAGTCAGCTATTTGCAAAGCACTAACAACTGACAACTAATGTCTGACAACTTAAAAGGGCGCATTACAGCGTGGCCAGCACCGGCCGGGGGTAGCGCTGCCGCACGCCGCAGTAGAGCAGCAGGCCCAGCGGCCCCAGCATAAACGTGGCCACCAGGCAGGGCAGCAGCACCAAGTGCGGCACGCCGCGCCGTTGGGCATCGCGGCTCTCCCAGGCCCCAATCCACATATCGAAGCACAGGTAGTGCACCCAGCCGGCCACCAGCGCCCACGGCTCCCGGAACAGCGCCGCCACCTGGCCCAGCGTCCCAAAGCCCGCGCCCGCCATGGGGTGCGCCAGGGTTTGGTAGCCAATGAGCACCACGTAGGTGGCGGCCAGCACCAGGGGCAAGGCCCCGTTCAGGACCACGGCGCGGGTGCCGCGCCAGCGCGGGGCCAGTAGCAGCAGCACCCAGCCGAGCACGGCGACGTTGCTGGCAGCTTTGAAAAGAAAATCGGGCGTCAGCATAAATAGTTGGGGAAGTGAATGGGTTAAAGCTAGCTGCCAGGGCCAGCTTCAAGCCAGGCGTTTCGGGGCGAACCGGTGCCGGGGGCCGGTGAAGCGTCCATTGGGCCGGGGCGAAGCGAGCGGCGGCTTGGGCCGCGCCGCACAACCCGGTCCCGCCCCGCACGTACCCGCTTGCAAGTATGCTATCGTTGCCTAAAATATTGTTTCTCTCTGGTTTATTATTGGGGCTGCTGCCGGCTCGGCTAGCGGCCCAGTCCCGTAGCCAGCCCGATTCGGCGGGCCGCCGCGCGGTGCAGCGGCTGCCCCGCACCCGCTTTGTGGCCCTCTACGACTCGCGCTATTCCATTATCAACCACCACTTCACCACCATCAACGGACTGAAGGCGGGGGTCGAATTCAAAAATCGCTTCCGTACCGGGGCGGCCATTTATTTCCTGAGCACCGGCGTACCCACCCGCCGGGCCCGGCCCGATAACGCCGCCCTCGATGCCAACGCCGAAATCCGGTTCCGCTACCTGGCCGGCTATGCCGAGTACGTGTTGTTTGAAAACCGCCGCTGGGAGCTCAACGGCAACTTGCAGCTTGGCCTGGGCTCGGCCTACGTGCTCTACGAAACCGAGGAGGGCGATTTTGACAAGACCCCCCGCGATTTCATGGGCGTACTTGAGCCCACGGTGGCGGCGCACGTGCGCATTTTTCGCTGGGGCGGGGTGGGCGCGGGCGCGGGGTGGCGGCAGCCGGTGTTTGTGCCCGCTGCCGTGCAAAAGGAGTTGAATGGGCCGGTGTTCTACCTGCGGGCCAAAATTTTCCTCGGCGATTTTATCAAAGTAGTGAAAAACCGGGAGCCGCTTTTCACCCAGGAGGGCCTGCGGAACGATTGAGCCCTGCGCGAAATGCAAAACGGCCGGCTGCCCCGAAGACAGCCGGCCGTTTGACGAATTGGGCAACGCCAGCGCACGGCGGGCCCGCCGCCTCAACTAGTCGATGAACTTCAGTTGCAGCGCCTCGGTCACCTGCTCGGCCGGAATGGCGAAGCCGATGCCCTCGATGCCGCGGCCCACCAGTTTGGCGTTCACAATGCCCAGCAGCTGGCCCGAGCGGGCTACCAGGGCCCCGCCGCTGTTGCCGCCGTTGATGCTCACGTCGGTTTGCAGCAGCGAATGGCCCTCGATTTTGCGCCGCCCGCTGATGATGCCCTTCGAGATGGTCTGGCCCAGCTCCTTGTCGGCCGGGGTGCCAATGGCGTACACATCCGACCCGATTTCGGCCCCGCTCACGCTGGGCAGATGGAAGGCGGTGAGACCGTCCGCCTCAATTTTGATGAGCGCCAGGTCCATCTCGGCATTCACCCGCACCACGCGGCCTTTGGCCGTCAGGCCATCGGCCATCAGCACTTTTACTTCCGATTCTTCGCCCACCACGTGGGCGTTGGTCACGATGTAGCCGTCGTTTGAGATGATGCAGCCGCTGCCGTGCCCATCCGTCGTTTCCACGATAACCACGCTCTTGGCGGCCAGGCTCACGCCGTTGTCACCCACTACTTTGCTCGGGGCTGCGCGATGCACGGCAATGGCGTCCAGCTTATCGCTGGCCGCCGCCGCCGCGGCACCGGTCGGCTTGGCCAGCGCCGCCGCTACTTCCTTGCTGGACAAAAAGGCATAAAGCGCGTTTTCAAAGGCGTCTTCGAAGGCCGCGCTGCCACCCTTCTCAAACTTCACGCTCGCGCCCGCGTCCTTGTGCTCAAAAACCGTCTGCCGGTTTTGGTTTAGCAGCTTCCACGTCACTTCCACGGCGCAGCGCGTTTCATAGTGGGCCCGAAATTCGTACTGGTCCGACGCGTAGATGTCGTATTTCACGTCGCGCATCTCGCCCTGAATGGTGTAGCGCGAGTTGCTGCCCGTTGAAAAAACGCTCTTGCCTTCCGTCGTCGGTACGGCGTAGCCCAGGTCTTTCAGCGAGGCGTTGACGTTGGCTTTGAGGTGGTCGGCATCCACATCGAGCGATTTGCCGAAGTAGAGAATATCCGAGTTTTCTTTGCCGACGATGAAGTTGCCCATCTTGTCGCCGCCCTTCAGGCGCACGTTCACGGCACCGCACTGAATGGTCTGGCTGCTGGCCACGGCCTTGGGCAGCGCCGGCATCACGGGCTTTATTTCGCTTTTGTTGAGCTTTTTGCCTGCGCCCGAAATCGCGTCAACTACGTACCCACCCAGGCCCACCGCCCAACCGTAAATCAGCGGGTTATATTCGATGTTGCCATCCTGGTCCGTGCTAACGCTCCTGGCCATGCCCAGCACCGGTATCCAGTTCAGGTAGGTGAGGCCGTTGCTTTTTTCGGGATAGAGCACCTCCGAATGCTCCTTAAAGCCGTCGTGCTTCACTTTAATTTCGGCGTTTTTCTTACGTCGCACCCGCACTTTCACGTCGCTGCTGCCCGCAATGGGTTTGGTTTTAACCTCCTTGTCGTTGACGTACACCGTGCTGCCGGCCGGGGGAGCCACTACGCGCACTGTCTGAAAAGGGGTAGCAATGATGGTAGCGCAGCTTTGCAGCAACAACGAACCGAGCACAATGCCACTTAAAATGGGGGTAAAGGGTTTTTTCATTAAGCAGAAGTAGGCGTAAAAAAGATGGATAATACGAGGAAGTAAATGAGTTTCGAAAAAGCGGATTTCTGCAATTTCGGGTCAATATTACCACCTAATTTCCCCCATGCCTTCAATTATTCTGCCATATGGTTAACTATTTTCTTCAGCCCAACCGTAGTGCCGTGCTACAAGCTGCTTAGCGTGGCCGCCCGGTTAATTTTGCCCGTGGCCGTGGCTTGAAATTCCGGCACATACACCAGCTGCCGGGGCTGCTCGTAGCGACCCAGCCGGGCGGCCAGCAGTGCTTGCAGCTGCGTTTCCAACGCGGCCGGCAGGGCGGCCCCTTCAATAAAAGCCGTCACGGCCTGGCCCAGGCGCGCATCGGACAGCCCGGCCACGAAGCAGCGCCGCGAGGTGCCGATTTCGGCCAGCGCCACGTCCAGCACCAGCTCTACCTTCTCGGCCGGTACCTTCACGCCGCCGGAGTTTATCACGAAATCGGCCCGCCCCAGCCATTCAAACGTGTGGGCATCGAGGAGGCGCACCACGTCGTTGGTGACGATGAGCTGGTCGTCAGTCACATCGCCGCGCAGCGTGAGGCAGCCGCGCGCATCCTGCCCCGCCGCAATGCCCGTGAGCACCCGGAAACTGGTGCCGGCATTCGGGCCATTGAGCCGCCGAAGGGCCACGTGCGAGCAGGTTTCGGTCATGCCGTAGGTCAGGTACACCGGCACCGTGAGGGGCTGCAGCTCCTGTTGCAGCGCGGCATCGGCGGGCGCGCCGCCCACCAGCAGGCACTTCATCCGGTTAAGCCTGGGCGCGTGGCCGGCGGCCAGCACGGCCTTTAGCTGCAAGGGCACGAAGGCCGAAAAATCGAATTCCGCGTCGGCGGCCACGTCGGCAAACGGGTCGGCGTGCGGCTCCACAATGGTCAGGTGCAGGTTGCGTTCCAGCCCGCGCACCAGCATCATCAGGCCTCCAATGTATTCGCAGTTGAGGCAGACCAGGGCCCGGTCACCGGCCCCGAGGTCGAAGAAATCGGCCGTGCGCCGGGCCGACGCCTCCAACTGCCGCCGCCGCAGCACAATGGGCGTGGGCGGGCCCGTGCTGCCGGAGGTAGTGAGCGTGAATTCCTGCGTGCCGTTCAGCCACTGCCGGATAAAATTCAGAATGTTCGCTTCGTAGCCATTCACCGGGGCCGTCAGCCGGGCCGGGTATTCTTGGATGGCGGCGTAGGTGAATTCGCGGCCGTTGAGTAGGAGGGACGCGGGAAGTAAATCGGAAGTAGAAGCCATAAAAGTCAAAATAAAAACCGGGGCCTCGGGCCTTAGGCCACCAGCCACCGCTGATACGTCTCGGCCGAAGGCCGCGTTTGCCAGCCCAGCGCCAGTAGCACCGCCCCGCAAAGAACGAGGTCGAGCGGCTTGTGACTGATAACGTACGAGGCCAGCAAGGGCAGGGCCAGCAGGCCCAGCAAGCTGTTGCGCAGCAGCACCCGTCCTTGGTAAATGCGCAGGTTTTCTTCGGCGGGCCGGCGCACATTGGGCCGCAGGTAGCGCGAAACCACGTACAGCAGCCCGCCCACTACTGGCAGCAGGGCCAGTAGCCCCAGCAAAACCGGCCACGTCGTCAGCGCCGGTTCCAGGGTTGGTCCCACGGCCATTTGGCCGCTGGCCCCCAGCATTCCCCCCACCATCAGAAGCCCCTGCACGGGGTATTGCAGCCAGTGCAGCCGCCGAATGCGCCGGATATTCAGGTGGAAATCAGTGTTGGTCATGGCAGCAAAAGGGGGTGGTTATCCGCGTAGCTTCAACAACCCACAAGCTACAACGGCCAGGGTTTTTGTACGCATTGCGAAATAATTTGCGACAGTCAGACAAGCGTAGCAAAGCCGCTGGGTGCGGCGCTGAGATGCGCGCGTTTTACTTCAAACGGTAGAAAGTGCGCGGCCAAGTGTATTGCATTCTTGGTTGCTGGGAAGCTTTGCCACTTGGAAGTAACTTGCTTTTTGGCGAAAAAAATAGTAATATCGGTACATCATCAACCCTGCGTTGCCATGATTACCCCATCCCACCCATCGCCCATTTTTCCAGCGGCTGCCGGCGTGCCCTCCAGCCCTGCGGCACTACCCAAAACCAGTACGTCCGCGCAAAAAGCCCAAGCCAAGGCCCTAAAAAAAGAGCGCAAGCTCGCCCGCCTGAACTTCTTTCTCAGTTGGTGCGAGGGTTGCCGCTCCTACGGCAACAGCGTGTAGGGCAGTGGCTGGGCAACCACCACGCTGCCGCTAAGGCTAAAACTCCGTTTCCAGCAGGCGGAGCTCGTCGAGCAGGGCCCGCCGGGTTTCGTACCCGTCGGCCACCTTCAGCTGCTGCCCGAGGCTGACGAAGCGGGCTGCGAAAGCCGCAAACTTCTCCGTGCGCTCGAACTGGCCCAGCCAGGCGGCAAAATCGGCCAGCTCGGGCTGCTGTTCTGAATAAGGCAGCTGCTCGGCCAGGTAGGGCATCTCCAGGTTCGAGCCTTCCCACATGCCGCGCGGCACCACCGGGCGGCCGAAAAACTTGTCGAACAGGTACGTATTGCAGCAGTAGGCCTGCACCGCCTTCTGCTCCGCCTCTTGCAGCCGGCCGTTTTTAAAGAGCAGAATGGTCCACTCAAACAGAAAATCCGGGTAGCCAATGTCGTCCCCGAAGTTCTTGTCGAACCACCGCGTGTAGCGCAGCCCGCCCGCGTAGTCACCCAGCTGCACGTACAGCTTCGGCGGCAGGTAGCGGTAGCCCCCGCTGTCGTCGTAATCTCCGAAGCGGCGCTTTTCCGCGGCTAGTCGCCGTTTCACGCTCGCGATTTGCTCGCGGAGCCGTTCGGCTTGTTTGGGGTTTAGGGGTTTATTCATGCGGCTTTGGCGGGGTTTGGCGGCTGCCGGCAGCACGGTCCAGCGCATCCGGCCAGGTTGAAGGGTTTAATTTCTTGGGTAAAACTCGCCCCGCACCTCGCCCAAATAGTCGTGAAAGCCCCAGCCGATGCCGCTGGTGTCGCGCACCACCTGCGCCGTGCGGGCCGCAAACTGCGGCAGCAGCTTCTCCCGCTGCATCAGGGCCAGGGCTTTGGCGTACACGTTTTCCAGGCTCGTATAAAAAGCCTCGTCGATGTCGCCGTACTCGTTGGTAAACCGCACGCCCGTCTCTACATACACCAGCAGCAGGTCGGCCACCAGCTCCGCCGCCGGCTCCAGCTTCTGGAAGTCGCTGAGGGCCTGCTTGCCTTCGCGCAACCGGAGCTGGTACCCCCGCTTGGGAAAAAAGGCTTCCACCACCTTGGTCCGGTACTTTTCAAACCGTTCCCGCTCGTTGGGGTGCACGTAAAAATCCAGGTACTCCCGAGCCGCTTTGTTCTTCTTATACAAGTCGGCAATCAGGGCAATAAGCTGGTTCTTGTCCAGTGTTTTCAGCTCTTTCTTCAGGTCGGTTAATCCCATGAGTTTAGCGGCTGTAAATATTCGTGTTCAGCGACGTGTTTTGGGCTAACGAAAAAGGCTTGGCGTTGTTGGAGAATTCGAGTTCAATCAGTCCATAACCGAAGTTGATAATTGCAATATTGCTGATATTTTATTCATAAGCCAAATTTATAACGTCGAGCCCAACTGAAGCACAATAAAGAGCAAATGTTGACTCAATATTCGTTAAGCCCCAATAATGCCAACCCTATTGTTGGTAGCAGTTATTATTCGTCAATGTCTTCAAACGTTAGCTTATTCTCAATTTTGTCAATTTCTATTTTTCTCCACGTTGGTGCATAGCCTTTACCTTGTGGTTCAAATAATTCTCTTATAAATTGATGTTCTGTTTCATAATTTTTTATTCTTTTTGGTCCGTTATAATAGTCGTCATGATTATCAAAATAATTCCTTGTTTCATTGTCAAGATTGAAGTTTTTTGAGTTCTTAATTTCGCTAATAATTCTTGTCTTGTCTTGCTGAGAAATATTTAAAGTAAAAGTGTGATAGTAGTCACCAATTGCAGACATAGATTTGTTTTCATTCATTTTAAATTTATCTATCAATTTAATATTTTGTTGTGCTAAAAGTTTCTCGGCATCGTTTTTTGAAAATAATTGGTCTTCAAAAATGGTTAAGAAAGTAATTATCACAAAAAATAATCCTACAAGAATTGAAAGATATTTTCCAACTTTCGGATAACCTATTTTTTTAGGTATCCAATAAAACAGATAAGTCAATACAGATATTATTAAGATTCCGAAAATTATAAATAGTCCCATTAAGTTGCTCTATTTAGGTGTCAGGGTGTGCCGCTGTAAAATTGCTACTAACATCTGGGTTGCCGCAACTGCCAAAATGAACCAGTTGCGGCAATCCATCCATAGTCCGCAGGAGAGTTGCGGAAAGCAGCCCAGCTCTAAGCGAATTGCCGCAACCCGCGCTCATGCGTTCGCCTTCGAAAGGCAAAAAGAAACAACCAAAAAGGCCCGCCGCACTTCGCTCGGGAAGTGCGGCGGGCCTTGGTAGCAGGCGCAATCCGGCCGCTTACGGAAACTTCGGAAACTTCGAGAAGTCCGGCTGGCGCTTTTCCATGTAGGCGTTGCGGCCTTCCTTGGCTTCGTCGGAGAGGTAATAAAGCAGCGTGGCATTACCGGCCAGCTCCTGAATACCCGCCTGCCCATCCAGCTCGGCGTTGAAGCTCGATTTGAGCATGCGCAGCGAGAGCGGGCTTTTCTGCAGAATCTTGTGGCACCAGGCCACCGTCGTTTCTTCCAACTGGTCCAGCGGCACTACTTTGTTTACCAGGCCCATGTCGAGGGCTTCCTGGGCGTCGTACTGGTCGCAGAGGAACCAGATTTCGCGGGCTTTTTTCTGGCCTACCACGCGGGCGAGGTAGGAGGCTCCGAAGCCGCCGTCGAACGAGCCCACGTTAGGGCCGGTCTGGCCGAAGCGGGCGTTATCGGCCGCAATGGTCAGGTCGCACACCACGTGCAGCACGTGGCCGCCGCCGATGGCCCAGCCCGCCACCATGGCAATCACCGGCTTGGGGATGGAGCGGATGATTTTCTGGAGTTCCAGCACG